>CAYSXA010000059.1:0-14483 GCA_964435005.1 uncultured Anaerolineaceae bacterium
CCATCGTCCCCACGTTCACATGCGGCTTCGAGCGGTCAAATTTCTGCTTGGACATGGGTTTCTTTTCTCCTTCGCAATCAAGTCGATCATTTCTTCTTCATGCAGAGCCCTCAAGGGGACTTGAACCCCTGACCCCGTTCTTACCAAGAACGTGCTCTACCGACTGAGCTATGAGGGCTTTTTACATAGTTCCATCCTGACAGACGCACTGCGTCCATCAGGCTGAAGTGGGCGGTGGAGGATTCGAACCTCCGCAGGCGTCCGCCAGCTGATTTACAGTCAGCCCCCGTTGGCCACTTGGGTAACCGCCCGATGAATTGTATCCGCCTGCGCAGCAGGCTACCAAAGCCGACGACGGGAATTGAACCCGTAACCTACCGCTTACAAGGCGGTTGCTCTGCCGATTGAGCTACGTCGGCACCGCATTTGCGGCCCTGATTATACCAGACGCCGCAATCGCGGGCAAGATTTCGCTCCCCGGCCAGCGGCTGGGAAGTTTATCAGGAAACAGGCGTTTCGTCAATATCTACACCAATTTTTTTCGCCGTCCCACGAAGGCGGTACACGGCACGAAACTTCGCGTTTCCTCAGACGCACGCATGGAGCCTGCACATCGGGCGATCACAAGGCATCCAGGCACACCATGGCTACACAACCCCAACCGTCAGCGGCCTGCATCCGCCGCCTTGAGCTCGAAATACACCTCCATGGTACGCTTCACGATCGGGCCTGCCACGCTGGCGCCCTCCCCGCCGTTGTATACAAATGCCACCACCACAATCTCCGGGTCATCGTAGGGCGCATAGGCCACCGTCCAGGCATGACGCGGCCACTCACCTGGCTTGCACAGCCCCTTTGCATTGGCAATATCGTCACAGTATTCCGCCGTACCCGTCTTCCCCGCCGCCGGGATGGGGAAGTCCTCAAAGATCTTCGCCAGCGTCCCCCTCTCCACCGCCAGGCGCATCCCCTGGCGCACCACGTCCAATACCCAGGGCTGTACCGTGCTCTCATGGGCCACTTCTTTGCAAGCACCAATATAAGGCGTGTTCTCCTCGTCAAAGTACCAGTCAACCACCGGATCTCTGGTGATATCCCAAATCATCTCCGGCTGGAAAGGCTGGATGACATTTCCTTCCCCATCCACGATCTGGTAGATGACCGTCGGACGCATCCGGCGCCCACCGTTGGCGATTGTTGCCGCCGACTGTAGCACCTGCAGCGGCGTGGCAAGCACAAAGCCCTGCCCCACGCTGGCGATGTACGTGTCACCTGTCGCCCAGTTCTCGCCCTGGAAGATGCGCTTCCACTTCGGGGTGGGGAGCAGGCCGTCCGCCTCGCCGGGGAGTTCGATGCCAGAGGTCTGCCCGTAGCCCAGCGCGTAGGCGTAAGCCCCCAGACGACAGATACCCAGCCCACCATTTGGAATCTCGTCGAAGTAACCGCCGCCAATCTTGTAAAAACACACATTGGACGAGTTGGCGATGCACATCGGGAAGACCAGTTGCCCAAAGCCGCCTTTCTCCCAGTTCCAGTCGTAGTACTTCTGCACCTTTCCAGGGTCGTTGGCATAATACTTTTGCGCCAACTGAATTGTGCCCGGCGTCTTGATGACCTGATCCGGACGAACCACCCCTTCGTTCAAACCACCCACCGCGGTGGACAGTTTGAACACCGACCCCGGCGGCTGCTCGATGCTGATCGCGTGGTTCAGCAACGGTTTGTGGGCATCCAGTTGCAACTGCTTCCAGTAGTACGCCGGGATGAAGCGCGACATGCGGTTGTTCTCATAAGACGGGTACGAGACCATCGCCAGGATTTCGCCCGTCTTGGGGTTCATGACGATCACCACGCCGTTGTTCGAAAGCGTGTAGCCCAAATGCCGTCGCCAATCGTCAAGCTCGCTGAGCAGGATCGCGCGGGCGGCGTTCTGCAGGCGGGTGTCAATAGTGAGCACCACGTTATTCCCCGGCGTGGGCGGGACGGGCGGCTCCAGGTCGCGCAGGATCTGGCCGGCCACATCCACCTCCACCACGCGCCGACCGTTGCGCCCGCCGAGCACGTCCTGCATGGAAAGCTCCACGCCCGCGTAACCCACCTTATCACGCGTCGGGTCGAAGCCCAGGCTCTCGTAGTAATCCACCTGCGAAGCCGGCACCGGGCCGAGGAAGCCCACCAGCGCTGCCGTGAGTTCACCCGTCGGGTACTCGCGCACCGTGCTGATCTCCACCGAAACCCCCGGCCAGTCCATCGCCTTCTCCTGCACGATGCGCGCTACCGTGGGATCCACATCGCACTGGATCTTCACCGGTCGGAACGGTGCGATCGAACCGCCAATGATCACCATCTGCCGGATGCCCAACCCCGGAACACACGGGGTATATGTGTCTTTCTCAATATCTCCCTGATTGACCGGAATGCCGGTCAATTGTGAGAGTTCGCGGTAAATCTCCTGGATGTCACCAGGGTCGTCCGGCAAATAGGCCGGCGTGATCACGATGTTGTACGACGGTGCGTTGCGCGCCAGCACCGTGCCGTTGCGATCCAGGATGATGCCGCGCGGCGCAGGCAAGTTGATCTCCGTGCGGCGGTTTTCCGAGGCACGGGCACGCAGCGCCGGCCCATTGACCATCTGCAACCACAGCAGGCGAAACAGATACACCCCCAATACCAACGCCAGTACCGCTAAAAACGACCGTACGCGAAACGCGTCTAATGGCTTTTGCTCATCCATTTCACACTTCCAATTCCGCAGGATACAGCCAGGCCGCCAGGTCGGCGATCCAGCCGTACACCAGGATAGTCAACCCCAGATTGAGCAGCATGGAAGGCAACATGATCTGGTTCAACGCTGCCCCAAGGTGCAAGGGCACCCCCTGGATCTGCAGGGCTGCCCAGCCGATTCCCAAGGAGAGGAACGTGCCCAGAAAAACAGAGAGCAGCGTCGCGAGGAAGGTCAGCGTCCACAACCAGCGGTGAAGCACCAACGCCAGCCCCACGCACAGCAGATAACCGACCAGGGGCACCAGCCAGGGCATCGCCGACACCCAGCCGACCAGCAATCCCCCCAGGATCGCCCAGATCCAGACGGCGCGCGGCGGGGCATGGGCGGCCCATACCAGCAGCACCACAAGCACCAGATCCGCCATCCCTTGCAGCAGGGTAACCTGGCTGATCAGCGCCGATTGCAACATGGTCGCCAGCGCCGTGAGCAGCAAACCGATCAGAAAATCCATCTCAGGGAGCAGGTGTAGGAAGCAAGGGGGAAACGTCCACCGGGCGGAAGTTGGTGATCACCAGCACAATCTCCAGCCTGGAGAAGTTCACCACCGGCTGCACCGACGCGCGCTGGAACAACTCGAACTCCAGCCGCCGCACGCCGGTAATCTGGCCAATCACGATGTTCGGCGGAAACAGCCCCCCCAAACCGGAAGTCACCACCACGTCACCGGGCTGGATGTGCGCCTCCAGCGAGACCTGATCCAGGCTGATCTCGCCGGTGATGCTGCCGAGCACCAGTCCTTCGGCGCCGGAAGGCTGCACTTTCACATTGATGCGGGTGGAAGGATCGGTGATCAACTGCACGCGCGCGGCGTTCGCCGTGACCGCTGCCACGCGCCCCACCAGCCCTTCGGCGCTCACCACCGGCATCCCGCGCCGCAGGCCGTCATCCGAACCACGATTGATTAAGATGTAGCGCAGAAAGGGACTGGGATCACGGCCAATCACCTGGGCAGCCATGTAGCGGTTTTCCGGGTGTGCGCGAGAGAAGTCCAGCAGCGCGGAAAGCACTTCCATCTGCGCCAGTTGTTGCTGCATGGAGAGGATCTGCCCCTCCAGTTGCGCCACCTGAGCTTCAAGTTCCGCGTTTCGCTGGCGCAGCGCCTGCACATCGCGCGGCGCCGTGAGCAGACTACGCACCGCCTGCACGCGCGTGGCCACCCAGGTCTGTGCGGCCACCGCTGGCTGCCCCAGCAAGCGCGTGAGCGGCGCGAGATACCCACCCAGCGCCAGCAGCAACACCCCCGCTACCATCAGCCCCAGGATCACCCAGGACAAAGCACTTGAAGAGCGCGTGTTCATCACGAAAAACCGGCCTGCGCGGCCGGCTTACTCACTCCAGATCCACCAGCAGCGAGCGCAGGCGGTCCATGTTCTCCAGAACCACCCCGGCGCCGCGTGCCACACAGGTCAGCGGGTCTTCTGCCACCCAGGCACGGACTTTTAGCTCATCCTGGATGCGTTCCGGCAACCCTTTGAGCAACGCCCCACCGCCGGCCAGACAGATGCCGTTGTCCATCAGATCGCCCAGAATCTCCGGCGGGCACTCGTCCAACGTTTTACGTACTGCGTCCAGGATGATGTTCACCGGCTCGGAAATCGCCTCGCGGATCTCCACCGAGGAAATCTCCAGCGCCTCCGGCAAACCAGTCACAAGATTGCGACCGCGCACGGTGGTCGTCAGCTCGGTCGGCAGCGGGAAGGCCGAGCCAATGGCCTTCTTCACTTCCTCCGCCGTGCGGATGCCGATCAGCAGGTTATGCTTGTTGCGGATGTACTGGACAATGGCTTCGTCCATCTCATCGCCGGCCACACGCAGCGAGCGCGAAGTCACCACGCCATCCATGGAAAGCACGGCCACTTCGGAAGTTCCGCCGCCAATGTCCACCACCATGCTACCCCGGATCTCACTCACCGGCAAGCCAGCGCCCAACGCCGCCGCAATGGGCTCCTCAATCAGGTACGTTTCGCGCGCGCCGGCGGCCATGCTGGCATCGTACACCGCTTTTTTCTCAACCTTGGTCACGCCAGCCGGGATACCCACCACAACGCGCGGGCGCGGCACAGGCACAATCCCCTGCTGGTGGGTTTTGCCAATGAAGTACTGTAACATCACCTGCGTGATGTCAAACTCAGAGATCACACCATCACGCAGCGGCCGCAATACCAGCAGATTCCCCGGCGCACGCCCCACCATCTCACGCGCCTGCGCGCCGATGAAACGGGGGATTCGTGTTTTCTTATCTACCGCCACCCAGGACGGCTCGTTGATCACAATCCCTTTACCGCTGACATAGACCAGCGTGTTCGCCGTGCCCAGGTCGATGCCAATGTCCAGAGAGAACAGACCAAGAAGCCAGTTGATCGGATTGAACGCCAAGGTAATTTCCTCGAAGTGGTATTCGTTGCCATAAAATCGGCGGACATTATACCACGAGGGGGAATCACGTCCCGTGATGAATGGTGCAAAGCACACACCGCTCAGTTGCCGGATACACCTGCTGCTGGCCAGAAAAGAAAAGCCTGCCCATCAGATGACGGGCAGGCGACCTCGTGCGTTTCGCCGCGCTCAGGGCTTCAGGATCAACGTAGACTCCGTATCCGCCTCCACCTGATCGCGCGTCCAGCGCATCGGATGATACTGAATGGTGCGCCAGCGGTCGGCCATGTCAACGTAGTGCGGATGATACGCATGACCGGACTGACCGGTGGTGTGGATGGTCAGCGAGCGGCTGAGATCGCTCAGATCCACGATCATGCGCATGGACGGCAGCCAGGTCACCTGGTATGGTTGGGTCAGCGACCAGCCGGTGGCGTTCACGATCGCTGCGCCGCCAGAAGTGCGGAACGGACCGCGGTTGAACAGCTTTTCGATCATCCCGATCCCACTGCGGCCCAGGGTCTGATTCTGGAAGGTCAGTGTATGCAGGTCGCCCCAGGCCCACTTCGTGGGGTCTTTGCCCAGCGTCTTGTCCAGTTCGGCCACTGCTTTGGTCAGCGCACGGCGGAAGATATCGTCGCGGGTCTCCACCTCGGGGGTGTTGTGGTCATCCCACCAGGTGTTGTTCGGATCCGGCACCAAATGGCGCATCACCTCGAACATCCGTCCGCCGTGATAGCCGTTGGGGAAATCCTCCGCCGGCATCTCGTCGTTGAAGGTCTCAAAGACCAGATGATGCCAGAACGCGGCGAACAGCGCCGCCGGTGCGGAGTCCATGTGCATCTGATAATCCCAGCCGCGCAACAGATCACGGGCTTCCGCCACGCGCGCATCGTCCAGCGACAGATTGAGCAGCACAGGCACCAGCGTCTCGGCGTTCAGATCGTAGTTGTCGCCCTGCATCTGCTGGATGTACGCCACCGAGATCGGGCCAGGCGCGTTTTCGATCATGTCCACGATGCGCTGCGCGCGGAAGCCATAAGCCCACTGCGTGGCGATCAGGTAGGGATAGTCCATTCCCACCACCGCGTTGTTCGCCGTAACCACATAGCCCCACGGCGGATTGAAGGTGTGCGGCAGCTCCTCAAAGGGGATGTAGCCCTGCCATTCGTAGTCGTCCGTCCAGCCGGGCACGGGCAGGCGTCCGTCGTGTCCGGGCGCACGGATGGGGATTCGCCCCGGCATCTGGTAGCCGATGTTGCCGTCCACATCCGCATAGACCAGGTTCTGTGCTGGCACGTCGAACTGACTGGCCGCCGCGCGGAACTCCTCCCAGTTCTGCGCCCGGTTGAAGCCCCAGATCGCCTGGAACACCCTGGACGGCTCCAGCGCCGTCCAGCGCAGGGCAATGGCGTAATGCTCCGGCAGGTCAATCCCCGCTTCCTCGGAGAACTTCTCCAGTTTGCCATACACGTCGGAAATAATTGGCCCGTGGCGAGTGATACGGATCTCCAGTTCCACCGGGTCGCCGCCGCCCACCTGGATGGTTTCGCGGCGCACCTCCATGTCCACCCACCGACCGTTCACCTCGTACTGGTAGGGGTTGTCGGGGTTGATCTTCTCGATGTACAGATCCATCACGTCCGGCCCAACGTTAGTAAAGCCCCAGGCGATGCGGTCGTTGTGGCCGATCACCACTCCCGGCACGCCCGCGAAAGAGAAGCCGGTCAGGTCGTAGGGGCAATCGGCAGTCTTCGGTTCACAGTGCAGGCCGACCTCGTACCAGATGGACGGCATCTGCGCGCTCAGATGGGGGTCGTTCGCCAGAATCGGCATACCCGTGTCGGTGAGTTCGCCGGAAATCACCCAGTTGTTCGAGCCGATGCCCTCACCGAGCGGGCCGATCAACGCGTCCAGGCGGGCGAACTCCGCGGCGATGGCATCCCAGGCCGGCGCCAGGTCGCGTACCAGAGCTTCGTCCGCAGACGCGGGGTCACTGCTCTGACCAGGCTGGAAGCCGGGCACAATCACCGGATGATCTTCAGGGTACGGCGGATACAGATCGTCCAGTTGTTCGGGCGTGAAGATCTGGAGCATGCGCGCGCGCTCGATCTCGGCGTCCATGTTGCCGCGCAAGTCCCAGGCCATGGCTTTCGCCCAGGTCAGCGTGTTGACCGGCGTCCAGGGTTCGGGCGAGTAATCCGGGTTGAGCAGTTTGAGCACCACGTACTCCAGGCTAAGGTCGGCGCCCTGATGGTCGGCCAGGTACGCGTTGACGCCCTGGGCGTAGGAATTCAGGTTGGCCAGGTCTTCCGGCGTGGCGCGCGTCACTTCCTCCTGGGCAAGTCGCTCCCAGCCCAGTGTGCGCAGGAACTTATCCGTCTCCACCTGAGATTTGCCGAACATCTCCGCCAGACGCCCGGCGCCCACGTGCCGCCAGAAGTCCATTTGCCAGAAACGATCCTGGGCGTGGACGTAGCCCTGAGCGAAGAACAGATCGTGCGGTGTCTGCGCGTAGATGTGTGGCACCCCGTCCGTATCACGGATGATGGTCACCGGCGCGTCCAGTTCCGGCAGGCGGATTTCACCCTCCACCTGGGGGAACGAACGCGGCGCCTGACGACGCAACCAGGCCGGCGCCAGCGTACCGACCAGGATCGCCAGCACCAGCACCACGCCGGTCACCACGCCGGCGATACGAAGCCATTTCCGAGTCATGCTCCTCTTCCTCCTTAAAAGAGATAAAAGTTAGTTGTAAAACCCTGTCGGTTAGTGCAAGTTACACGACACAGGCTATGTGGATGACCACGCCACGACAAAAGCCACCGCCAGGTCATCGGTGTGGCTCAGGCTAATCGCCCACTCGCGCAGGCCCAGGCGCTGCGCCAGCGCACGGGCGTTCCCATGCAGCCGGAGTGCAGGCTCGCCGTTGGGACCGCGCAGAATCTCGACCTCCTGCCAGGATACCGCACCGATGCCCGTCCCCAGGGCTTTGACCACGGCCTCTTTCGCCGCGAAGCGCGCTGCCAGCGAGTGCACGTCCATGCCACAAAGGGCACGTTCCTCCTCGGTGAACACCCGACGCAGGAAGCGATCCCCGTGACGGCTCAAAACATCCGCCACACGGGCGATTTCGATCAGGTCTACACCGTTGCGTAACATCTTAGGGGAGTGGCAACAGGTCCGGCAGCGACCGTTGTCGGTCCATGTACTGGCAAATCACATTCGGGGCCGGCGGGCACAACAGCTCCTGCCAGGAATCCGGCGTCTCCGCCAGCAGCTGATAGAGCGGGCCGATGACTTCTTGCAATCCAACGAACGGCTGATGCAGCTGCGTCTGGCTTAACGGGATGTCCACCGGCACAATCAGATCCACCGGCACACTGGTGTCCACCGGGACAACGATGCTCAGCTCGATCGGCAGCTCCGTGCCAGCCGGCAGGACGATGTCCGCCGGGGCGTTGGTGATGTTCAATCCGCCCGTGCGAAGCGACACCACAGTGGCGTCCGGGATACGCACAGGCTCACTCAACACAACCACGGTCGTGGCCTGCACAGGCAGATCGAACTGCACCGGGATGCGGTCGTGGACCTCCACCGTGGTCTGGATGTTCGCCTGATCCATCAGCATGAAATTCCAGTACAACTGTCCTAGAAGCTGTTCATTGATCACCTGCTTGAGCACAAACAACTGCTTCCCGACCAGAATCAGACCCGCGATCAGGATGATATTTACGGTCAGAGAAAGCACCGCCGTCACCGTCCAGAAAGCAGGCAACAGCCGTCCCTGCCAGACCAGCCTGAGCAACGTACGCGACCACTGCCTGGAGATGGGAGAGGTCGAATCCTGGCTCATCGTGTCACCTTCACCTTTCTGCTCCGGAGCGCTTGTGCATCGGGCTGGTTATCTCGCAGATTGCGCCCAGCCATCAATCCTGGCGAAGCAAGCGTCTGTGATGACCACGATCATAGCATAGAGTAATTGGGACTGCAACCAGGGGCAATCGGATTTCCCGTTTCCGGCTTCCCATTCCCCCGCCCCTATGGTATAATCTACAGCCGCGCCCGAAGGCGCGGCTTTGTTTACGAACAAGACCTGCAGAAGGATTGGTGACGGAATCATGAGCGACGAACTGCTGAAGGCTGTGGAAGCCCCGATCAACCCGAACGTTCCGCAACTGCGCCCTGGCGACACGGTGAATGTGCATCTGCGCATCAAAGAAGGGAACCGCGAACGCATCCAGGTCTTCAAGGGCACGGTGATTCGCATCAGCAACGGCGGCAACAACGAGAACTTCACAGTGCGCCGGATCGCCAGCAACGGCATCGGTGTGGAGCGCACCTTCCTGATGCGCTCGCCGCGCATCGAAAAGGTGGAAGTGGTGCAACACGCCAAAGTCCGCCGGGCCAAGCTGTACTTCCTGCGCGGACGCACCGGCAAGCGCGCCCGGCTCAAGCGGCGCTTCATCAACGAAAAGTAACCGGCTGTGTAGCGACGGCTGCGCTGCAACCCATGACAGACTCAGAGACCCGATCGGGGTGCGCTTTTGGTGCACCCCGTTTTGCCATTGAGGAGGCAGGATGGCTCCCCCACTGATCGGCGTGACCACTTCCCACATGAAATCCAAACGCGGCCTGCCGATGACGGCAACCGCTGTGCAGTACATCCGCGCGCTGGAGCAGGCCGGCGCCGCGCCGGTGCTCATCCCGCTCGACATCTCCCCGGCAACCCTGGAGGCCATCTTCGCCCGCCTGGATGGCGTGTTATTCACCGGCGGCGGAGATGTGGATCCGGCCTACTTCGACGGCGAACCTCATGCGAAAATCTACGGCGTGGACCGCGTGCGTGACGAGGTAGAGTTCGCTCTGGTGAAACAGGCAATCGAACGCCACGTACCCTTCTTCGGCATCTGCCGAGGACATCAGGTGATCAACGTGGCTTTGGGTGGCACGCTGTACACCCACATCAGCGATCAGCACCCCAACGCCATCGAGCACTCCTACCACCAGGTCAAGCCGCGCGATTACCGCGCGCACCCGGTGCAGGTGAGCGAAGGCAGCCATCTCAGCCGCGTGGTGGACAAGCCCATCCTGGAAGTGAACAGTCTTCATCACCAGGGCGTGCGCGAGATCGCAGCGGGGTTGAAAGCGGTGGGCTTCGCGCCCGACGGGCTGATCGAGGCCATGGAAGTGCCCGATCACCCGTTCGGCATCTCCGTGCAGTGGCATCCCGAATGGCTGATGGATGACACGTCCATGGCGCTGTTCCGCGCTTTCGTGGAGGCCTGCCAGGGATGAATGCAGCCGCCCGCCCGATTGGCGTGTTCGACTCGGGTGTTGGGGGGCTTTCCGTGCTGCGCGAAATCCACGCGCAGCTACCCAACGAAGATTTGATCTACGTCGCCGATCAGGCACGCGTGCCATACGGGCCGCGCCCGCTGGAGGAAGTGCGCGCCTACGCGCAACAGATCACCGATTTCTTGCTCGCCCAGAACTGCAAGGTGATCGTGGTCGCCTGCAACACGGCTTCCGCGGCAGCGCTGCACTACCTGCGTCAGACGTACCCCGACGTACCCTTCGTGGGCATGGAGCCGGCAGTCAAACCGGCGGCTGAGCACACCGAGAGCGGCGTGGTCGGCGTACTCGCCACACCGGCTACCTTCCAGGGCAAGCTGTACGCCTCTGTGGTCGAACGCTTCGCCAACGGCGTGACGCTGCTACAGCACACCTGCCCCGGCCTGGTACAGCAAATCGAAGCCGGCGCGCTGGATGCCCCCGAAACCCGCGCCATCCTGGAAAACGCACTCCAGCCGATGCTCCGCCAGGGCATGGACACCGTGGTGCTCGGTTGCACTCACTACCCCTTCGTGATCCCCCTGATCCAGCAGATCGTCGGCCCGGCAGTACGGGTAATCGACCCGGCTCCTGCGATTGCGCGCCAGGTAGGCCGCGTGTTGGACGCCCACCGCCTGCGTTCCCCCAACGGGCGCCCTGGTCGGACTCGCTTCTACACCACCGGTGCGCCGAAACCACTGGAGCAATTACTTCCCCGTCTGTTGGAGGACACCGCCAGAGTCCACCACCTGGAATTGTCCTCCTGCGAAGAGGGATGACCGGTCGCGGGATCTTATAGCCCCCTTTTCCCAACATCGCCGCGCTTCGCCCAATCAGCGCAGCCAGGATCACGTTCCACCGGGGCGAAAAGCGATCCCTTCCAGGAACTGTTCTACCGCCTGTGCAACGGCCTGGGGTTGTTCCAGCATGACCATGTGGCCGGCCTTGGCCACGGTGACCAGGGTGGCCTGGGGAATGTTTTCGGCCAGGTACTGCGAAAACCGCAACGGTGTGAGTTGGTCTTCTTCCCCACACACGACCAGCGTGGGTACCGGGATTTCCTCCAACCGATCCATGACGTCAAAACGGTCGCAGGCCACGAAGTCCCCATGCAGGACGGCCGGTCGCACCTCAGCCCAGCGGCGCGCCGCGATTTCCACCATGCGCGCATCGGTGGAAGAGCTGAAGGCCCAATTCACGATCGTCTCCACCGCACGGGGAAACGTGCTCTCCGAAGCAGCGTTTTCCAGGATCGCCGGCGCCACGCGCAACTTGGCACCTGTGCCCACCAGCACCAGCCCCATCACCCTGGTGGGAAATTCCAGGGCAAGCGTCTGGGCAATCGCCCCTCCCATCGAATGCCCGGCGAAGACCGCCCGACGCAGGCCAATGGCATCCATCCAATCCACCACGGATCGAGCGTAGGTCAGGATGCTTTGCTCTCCCGCTCCTTCGGACTTGCCATGGCCGGGCAAGTCGAGCGCATAGACACGGTAACCGTTCAAGCGCCGTAACGCCGCTGGCCAGTGCAGATGCGTGCCACCCGCACCATGGATCAGCACCAGCGGCGGTTTGCTTCCCACCCCCCTTGGGTTCTCAGCGTAATACAACGATGCTGCATAGGGCATGGGAACTACCTCTCCTCAATCAGCGTGTGTCCAACGCCAGGCCAGCCCAATCATACCGCCTGCGATCCCCCACCACGGCGAACGTGCCAGCGTGGCAAAAATCACAGCGTTCGGAAAATCCGGCACAGCGTGTCCATGCACGCCGTTCTTGAAGATCATCACTAAAGCCGCCAACCAGGGGACGGCAAACAGGATCAATACACCTCGCCATGGCTGCTCCGGATGCAAGGGGAACAGCCAGAGCATCCAGAAGGCAGCCAGGGCGATCGCCCATAGAGGGTTCTCGTTCTCAATCGTCAGATAAAACAAGGAGACAGCTCCCAAGAGCAGTCCCCACCAGCGGCGGTAAAGGGATTTCATACAGTGCGATGGCGGAGCTCCGAAGCTGCATCCTCGGTCAATGGGATAAACACCCTCACACGGGTACCCTTTCCCGGTGCCGAATCCAGTTGCAACACACCGTTCAACAACTCTGACCGTTCGCGCAGGTTGACCATGCCCAGGCTGCCACGCGACTCATACGAACTCTGAACTGCCTGCACGTCAAACCCCACGCCGTCATCTTCGATTTCCAGTAACGCCAGATCGGGCTTGATCTGCTTCAAACGCACCCAGATGTGGTCCGCCTGGGCATGTTTGCGGGCGTTATTCACCGCTTCCTCTACCAGGAAGAAGATCACCCCCTGCGCGTTCATTTCCAGTTGCTCCACCAGTTCCGAATCTACCTGGATGATCACATTCTGTCCGTAAGTCTCACGCATTTTCTCGGCCATGGATTCCAGCGCGGCCTGCAACCCCTGGGTCTCCAACACCAGCGGACGCAGGGTAAACAGCATGTGGCGGATCTCGCTCGTGGTGCGGCGCGCCAGCTCCTCGATCTTGAATAGCTCCGCTGCTGCCTTCTGCGGATCGCGCTCTATCAGCCGGCGGGCAAAGTTCACCCGCATCGCGATAGCCGCCACGGATTGCGTCGGACCATCGTGCAGGTCGCGCGCCAGCTTGTTCCGGGCCTCCTCCTGCACTTCCATGATCCGTTCCTTCTCCTCCTCCAGCTCCTGGAAGAGGCGTGCATTTTGTAGCGCGATGGAAGCTTGCTTGCAAACGATATTCAGAATAGCCTGTCGCTCTTCGTCGAAAAAGGTCTTCTGTGGATGCGCGAAAAGCATCACGCCGTACACATCCAGACCGGTGCGAAGCGGGTAACAATACACCGCCTGGCAACTGCGCACCGCGACCAACTGAGCCAGCTCCGGATCGCGCTCCGGATGGGAGAACAGCTGCGGATCCCCTTCTTCCACCATGGCAGCCAGAATACCACCTGCCGCCGGCAGGATCTTTCGCTGATCTGTGGGCGTCAACCGGCGCGAAGAGGCAACCTGCAGCTGACCTTCCGAGTCAAATAACAAAACAGCGGAGACCAGCTGATCCGTGGGTGAATCGGGCCGCAACAGGACACTGGCAGCCATGTCCAGGGCCGTATCCAGCACGCGCTGATAGTTCAAGGTAGAAGTCAACGCCGTGGTCAGGTTATAGATCGCTTCAATCCGGTCGCGCTCGATCTTGGCCTTCCGCTGGCGTTCCTTCAGCCGCTCATAAGCCCGCCACCGCACTCTGCGACGGATCAGGCCAGCGATGGTGCTGACGATTGCCGCTGTCAGCATGGCGACGCCAAGATAAATGATCGCCAGGAACCAGGTCGTTGGATTCAGATACCAGCTTGCAGCCAGGAAGACCACCCCGGCGATCAAGCCAGCAGCCACAGTTGGCCCAAGCGACCAGGAAACGCCATGGATCAACCCCGGCACCACAGCCAGCCAGCTCAAAGGTCCGTCCACCCCCCCGGTCAGGACAAAAACTGCCAGCGCCACACCGAGGTCCACCAGATAAGGCGCCCATCGCGGTAGCGCCGATTGCCGACGAAAAGCCAGAATCACCCCCAGCGTGGTGTTCCACAGGACATAAAGGCCCCAAACCAACATCAAATAAACACCGACCTGGATCTGCCCTCCAAACGCCACGATCCCCATTTGAGCAGCCAGGAGCACCCAGCGAATCAAGACGGTCAAAAAAGCCGTCGGATCGTAAAGAAACAGCTTGCCTCTGTCCATGTAATAGTATCTTACCGCAATACCTGAGATCGAACAACACCTCAGCCAGGGTGGGACTGTTTCAAAGCCGGTTGAAGTTGAATGAAATCGCATCCCCAGATAGGGGGGCGGAAACCGCAAAGTCAAGCATAAACCACCGCCATATCCGGGGAACACCTGTAGCCCTACCTCGTTTGAAACAGTCACACGGCCTCAAAGCTGGTGATTACCCATAAGTCCTGAGGGGTTAGAAAACTCCGCCCCTGTAGTATG
>CAYSXA010000060.1:0-14309 GCA_964435005.1 uncultured Anaerolineaceae bacterium
CACCAGCCGCGCCGAGAGCGGATGACCGGCGGCCACGCCCATGCCGCGCAGCTTCTCCAGCCGGATGTCGCCCGCCGCACGGCGCCCTACCGCGCTGGTCACCGTGCCGGCGATCACTCGGTCCGCGCCCAGGAACTCCGCCAGCGTCGCTTCGTTCTCCACGCCGTTTTGCAGGCACAGGAAGGGCGGCATCTCAGCGAGGTGCTCGCGCATCCCTTCCAATGCGGGGCGGGTGTCATAGGATTTGAGCGCAAATAATGTGACGTCAAACGGCCCCTGTGCCAGCGCCTCGGGTAGCGACGCGGCCACATTGGGCTGTGGGATGTGGTGTTCGCCGTCGGGTAGGGTCAACCGCATCCCGTGCTGTTGCAATGCCTCCGCCACATTGGGTCGCTCCAGGAAGACCACATGGTGCCCATGCAGCGTCAGACTGCCGCCAATGTACGTGCCAATCGCGCCAGCGCCGATGGTAAGGACGTTCAAAGGAGGATGTGTCATGTTGCCTCTTCTGATTCGAGTATCTGGATGAGCGTTTCCACGACCTGGGGGTCAAATTGGGTGCCGGCGCAGAGCCGCAGTTCTGCACGGGCTTCCTGTGGACAACGCCGGCTGCCGTACACCCGCTGATCGGTCATGGAGATGTAAGCGTCCACAGCGGTCAGGATGCGTGCTTCCAGGGGGATTTCTTCCCCTTTCAAGCCGCGCGGGTAACCCCGTCCGTCGAACCGTTCGTGGTGTGCACGGATCACTTCGGCTACCCTGGATAGCTTCCGCAATGGACGGATGATGTTTGCGCCAATGTCGGGATGTTTCTCGATAATTTGTCGCTCTTCGGGGGTGAGTTTCCCGGGTTTACGCAGAATATGGTCAGGGATGCCGATCTTGCCGATGTCGTGCAGAATGGCTGCCCAGCGCAGGCACTCCAGCGCATCAGCAGTGCAACCTAGGCGGCGGCCCACTTCGGTGGCCAATGCGGCAATCCGCTGGCTGTGGTCTTCGGTGTAGTAATCCCGGGCTTCAATGGCGTTCGCCAGTGCCAGGACGGTTTCGGTGTAGGTCTGTTCCAGGTCGTCGTACAGGCTGGCGTTGTTCAGCGCCACGGCAGCCTGGTTGGCCAGCGTGGCGAAGATTTGCTCCTCTTCGCGGGTGAAGGGGTGCCCGTTGGGATGCGCAGCGATCAGGATGCCGAAGAAGCGCCCGCGATGCTGCAACGGTGCCTGGATGCTGGTACCAGGCGCAGGAGGCCTGACAGTGCCAGGCAGCAACTGTTCAGCGAAGGTCTGGGGCGTGAGCGGGACAGTATGGACATCCCATTCACCCCGTGTAATGGCAGGACTGAGCGCATGGCGCTGTTCGTCAAACAGGTAGAAGGCGACGTTCGCGTTCAGCAAGGTATGAACATGCTGGAGCAAAGCGTTCATGATTTTCTCTTGTTGCAGGAAAGCGGTGATCTCATGGCTGCTGTGCAATAGCGCCTGGAGGTATTGTGTCTTTTGTTGTACCTGCTGGTTGAGTGTCTGATTCCACTGGCTGAGCAATTCAACCGCTGGCCCAATCAACACTGCGGTCACGATTAGTGCAATGAGGGTAACGGCCTGGTTTGCCTGAACCAGCCCGGAATGATACAGGTAAATCGCTTGCAGGTCGCGAAATACCCATGGTAACCATTGGCGGTATTCTGCAACTCCCAGCAAAACTTCCAGGGCAGTACATATCAGGGCCATATAGTATGCAGCCTGTTGTTCGAGGAAGATAAGCGCGGCGCTCAGGATCAGAATAGGATGGATCACAACTGTAGAGGTGGCGATGCCGCCCCCCAGGTGCTGGCCCAGGGTGGTTACCAGGGCAGCTTCAACAAGGGTCACCCAGGTGCTGAGGGTTGCCTGATGGCGGGCTGCCATCCATTGATGCCATTTCAGTACGATGAGATCCAGCAACACGAGCAGCATGGCCAGTCGGGTGATGATCTGGTCAAAATGAAGAAGAGTGTAGAAGAGAGTGATCAAGAAAATGCTCCCACTCCCCAGAAGACGGATGCGGTTATAGGCCAGAGAGCGCTCCTCCAGCGACTGACTAGTCCACTTGAGGGCTGGCAGGACGCTCACGGTAGGGCCTCCTGGAAAGCAGAGAGGATGTGTTGGGTGGTCGTAGTAGAGGGAAGGCGTAGAGGGGGGCGGACCATCCAGGAAGGAAAGCCAAAGAAGTGAGCCAGGACCATTTTGAGCGTGGGCGCAGCGGGTTGAAACCGATCAGAGACAGCGCGAGCAGCGGTCAGGCGGGCCTGGATGGCTTCCGTGTCTTTGCCGGCCTGGAAAGCGTCCCACAGGCGACGTAGATCGGGCGAGATCAGGTTGCCCAGGGCAGTGATGCACCCGCTTGCGCCGTTCCTCAATGCCAGAGAGAACAGGCGATCGTTACCGTTAAACACCGACAGGCGGTTTCCGAAACGCTTTCCCAGGGCACGGGCGTGATCCGGGTCGCCGCTGGAATCTTTCAGGCCGACAAAGCGATTTGGGAAGGCGTCTTTCAGCCGTGCCACCAGGTCAAGCGATAACCCCACGCCGGAGACCTGCGGGATGTGGTAGCCCAGCAGCGCGCCGTCCGAGGGTACGGCGCGGCGCAGCACCTCGCTGAACCATGCGAACAGACCGTCATCACTCGCCTTGCGGAAGTAGTAGGGTGGCAACACGACCACACCTTCGTAACCCAGGTCGAACGCGGCGCGCGTCAGTTCGATGGTCTCGCTCAGGCTGGGGGTGCCGGTGCCGGCCAGCAGGCGGAAATCGGGGTGCGTTTCCCGCACGCGGATGGCGGTTTCCATGATGCGCCGACGTTCGGCTGGCGAGAAAGACGGCCCTTCGCCGGTGGTGCCCAGGATCAGCGCGCCGTGGCAGCCGCGCCCGGCGAGGAAATCGAGCAGGCGGATCATGCCGTCGGTATCGAATGTGCCGTCAGGTGCTAGGGGGGTCAGGGCAGCGGCGAATACGCCGCGTAGCGGTGTACTCATGGGGCCTCCACACTTGGTTTATTTCTTGAAGTTTAAAATTTTACTTGTTTAGTTTCTTGACAAACCCGTAAGAAAGGCATATGATTAGAGCACGTTTTTGCTGATTTGTCGCCGAAGGATGCCCTTTGATTACCATGGTTCATCGCCTTTCACCGGCTCAGGTGAAAAATCTGAACAAAGTGGCTTTGCTGGAGCACATCCGGCTGTCTCGTGGGGGGATATCGCGTGCTGAGCTGGCGCGTCGGGTTGGGATAAGCCGGGCAGCAGTTTCCACAATTGTAAACGAATTTCTCCAGAATGGCGTGCTGATCGAGGCCGGGCGTGGCGCTTCCGCTGGCGGACGGCGCGCGGTGTTGCTGAAGCTCAATCCGGGCTATGGCTATCTGGTTGGGATCGATCTGGGCGTAACGCACGCCGGGCTGTTGGTCACCGACATGGGGGCGCGGGTGTTGTACGAGGTCAACCGTCCCTGGCGCATCGACCGTGGCCCGGAAGCCTGTCTGCGTGATGTGCGCGATCTGGTGGACGAGGGCTTGTCATCCGCTGGTGTGGCACGCGAAGGTGTACTGGCCTACGGCGTGGGGGTGCCGGGGCCGATCAACGAGCGGTTGGGTGGTGTGGTTGCGCCGCCGGTGATGCCAGGCTGGGATGGCTTCCCGATCCGGCGAGAGCTGGAGCGCGCCTGGGGGAAGCCTGTGCTTCTGGAGAACGACGCCAACCTGGGTGCGCTGGGCGAGTGGACGTTTGGCGCCGCGCACGATGTGCAGGCGCTGGTGTACATCAAGGTCGGTTCCGGCGTGGGCGCAGGGATGGTGCATGGCGGTTACATTCTGCGGGGGGAGACGGGCAGTGCAGGCGAGATCGGGCACGTTACCGTGCTGGAAGATGGCCCCTGGTGCCAGTGCGGCAACCGGGGGTGCCTGGAGGCGCTGGCTGGCGGTCATGCGCTGGCGCGTCAGGCACGCGAAGCGGTACAGTCGGGGGCGTCTACGCAACTGTCCATGCTGGCACCGGCAGAGCGGTTGACAGCTCGCGAAGTCGGTCTGGCTGCGCGGCGTGGCGACCTGGTGGCACAGCAGATGCTTTCACAAGCCGGGCGTTACCTGGGGTTGGCGGTCGCGAACCTGATCAACCTGTTCAACCCCGGTCTAGTCGTGGTGGGCGGCGGAGTTGCTCAGGTTGGTGATTTGCTCCTCGATCCGCTGCGGCAAACGGTGCGGACGCGCACCATGCCCGCGTTACGCGATACAGTGCGCATCACTTCGGCCTCGCTGGGGCGGCGTTCCACCGCGATGGGCGCCATTGCGCTGGCGATGAGTGAGGTGCTGGCGCAGGTCGCTTATGGTTAGCGCAGAGGGTGTTTCCTGGTGGAAGTGCCCTCTGCGCTGGGGAAAAGCAGGCTTTTCCCCACAAAAACCGTTTCAGGAGGTGTGCCACGGAAGATCGCTGGAATTTGCTGACCGTTGAGGCCGCTGAACGCTAACAGAAGCGGTACTTTTGGATAAACTTTTATCAAAGAGGAGTGTCACAATGAAGAAGATCTGGACCCTGTTGACGCTGTTGCTGGTGGCAGCCTTTGTGCTGTCTGCCTGTGGCCAGAAGGCCACGCCGACGGCGGCTCCGCAACCCGCGGAGACCAAGGAAGCCGCCCCGGCGGCGACTGAGGAAGCTCCTATGGCGACCGAAGAAGCGCCGATGGCGACGGAAGAAGCCATGATGGAGCCGGTCACCATTCTCTTCTGGGAGCAGGAAGGCGAGGAAGTGGATGCCTTCATCGACCAGTTGGTCGCCGACTTCCAGCAGCAGTATCCTTACATCACCGTGGAGCGCACGCACTACGGCAACGAGGACCTGCGCGATCAGTTCCAGACCGCCGCGCTGGCGGACGCTGCGCCCGAGGTGGTGCGTGTACCGAATGACTTCGCTGGCCCCTTCAGCGCGCTGGATATCATCGCCCCGGCGACTGACCTGTTCAACGACACTTTCCTGGGACAGTTTTTCGACGGCGCGCTGCAACCGGCCATGGTCGGTGGCACGCTGTGGGGTGTGCCGGATAACTACGGCAACCACCTGATGCTGCTCTACAATAAGAGCCTGATCCCCGAAGCGCCCAAGACCTTCGACGAACTGATCGCCAAGGCGAAGGAACTGACCACGGGTGATGTGCAGGGCTTCGCATACAACCTGAACGAACCCTTCTGGGGCGCGGGCTTCTACGGCGCGTTTGGCGGCTGGCCGCTGGATGAGAACGATCAGCCCCAGTTCAACAACGACGCCTTCATCAACTACCTGAAGTTCGTGAAGCAATTGAAGGACGACGGCGTGGTGCCCGAAGAGTGCGACTACGCCTGCGCTGATACCCTCTTCAAAGAGGGCAAGGCCGCGATGATCATCAACGGTGACTGGTCGCTGGGCGGTTACGCCGATGCGCTGGGCGATAACCTGGGCGTGGCCCCGGTGCCGCCGATCAACGGCAACCCCTACACCGAGATGACCGCCGGCAAGTACTTCATGGTCTCCAAGGCCGTGCTGGACGATCCGGCGAAGAAGGACGCCGTGGTGAAGTTCATCACTTTCATGACCTCCAAAGACGTGCAGAAGCGCTGGCTGGACGAGTTCAAGCGCCTGCCCTCGAGCAAGGAGGTCGCACAGGATCCGACGATCACCAGCGACCCGATCCTGGCCGGCTCGATGGCCGCGCTGGCGAACGGTCGGGGGATGCCCGCTGCGCCTGAGATGCGCTGCGCCTGGGATGCCTGGCGCCCGGCGCTGGAGGGCGTGATGGCTGGCACGATCACCCCCGAAGAGGCCGCTGCACAGGCTCAGCAGACCGCTGACGAGTGCGTTGCTACGCTGAAATAGGTTGATCTGAACCGCCCTGCGAGGGTGTGCAAGCCCTCGCAGGGCTTTCTTTTCCGCTGAATGTGTTCGCGATGAACGCAGATGAGCGCAGAGGTATCCGCCAATACCTCTGCGGTTGTCTGCGGTTATGTTGGACAGTTGCGCTGAGCCTGCAAAGCCAGTTGTTTGCCTTGTGATGGGAGAGACGCCCATGGAATCCAGACGCTTGAATGAATATCTACCGCGCGTTCTGTGGGGGCTGGCGGCGGTGGTGATCCTCGCGGTGATCTACCAGCGCATTACACCCTACGCCAGCACGATCTCGTTGAACGGCAAGATCATGGCGAAGACCTCGCGCCAGATTGGGGGGTTCCTGTTTGCCATTCTGGGAAGCATGGTCTTGCTGGAGGCGTTTATTTACCAGATTTTCTTCCGCCAGCCGAAGAACCTGGCCGCGGCGGTCTTCACCCGCACGGTACAGGCGCTGGTGGGGGTGGGCATCCTCTTTGTGCTGACCACCTTCTTCGAGACCACCGATTTAATCCACCTGGGCGACGGTGCGCTCGCGCAGGTTGTCCGCTGGCCGACCGCGACTTTCAACAGCAGCAAGGCGTTTCTGCTGGCGCGGGGCTGGGCGACCAAGACGAACGTCGGGCTGCGGAACGGTCTGTTCTGGGCGGTGGGTTTTCTGTTGGTGCTGGGCGTGATTCAGGTCATCAGCCGGCGCCGTACGAGCAAACTTGGCCTGGCGTACCTGCTTGTGTTGCCTGCGTTCCTCGGTATTGCCTTCCTGATCATCTACCCCTTCATTTTCGAGGTGAAACTGGCTTTTTCAAACGCTTCGCTCGGCACGAAGGCGACTAAAGAGGCATCTTACGGCCTGATCTACGGCTGGGAAAACCTGAAGGCGCTGTTTACCGGCAACGTGGCGAAGCAGGCGACCTTCTTCGAGGTGTTCGGGCGCACGGTGCTCTGGACGGTGATCAATGTGACCTTCCACGTGACGGGCGGTATGATCCTGGCGCTGCTGCTCAACCGCGAGATGCGCTTCCGCGGCCTGTACCGCGCGTTGCTGGTCGTCCCGTGGGCGATTCCCGGCACAATTGCCGCGATGGCGCTGCGCAGCGAGTTCGACAGCCGTTATGGCATGTTCAACATCATCCTGAGCAATATCCACGACTGGCTGGTCGCGGTGAGTACGAAGGCGGCCTTGCTCAGCGGGACGTTCGGCTGGCTGGCCGAACACATCGGCCCGGTCTCGTGGCGGCAAGACCCGTTTTGGGCGTTCGTATCTGTGTTGATTGCCAACATCTGGCTGGGTATTCCGTTCATGATGATCATCATCCTGGGCGGGTTGCAGAGTATCTCGCACGAGTATTACGAAGCCGCTGAGATTGACGGCGCGTCGAAGTGGCAACAGTTCCGCCACATCACCTTGCCGCTGTTGCGTCCGGTGCTCACGCCGGCGGTGGTGCTCGGCGTGGTGTGGACGTTCAACAAACTGGACATCATTTACATCATCACGCAGGGCGGCCCGCAGGAGAAGACGGACATCCTGGTCACTTCGATGTATAAGGCGGCTTTCTCGTTCTATCGGTACGGCTTTACCGCGATGTTCGCGCTGGTGATTTTCCTGATTTTGTTGGTCTTCGCGCTGATTTACCTGCGCGTCACGGGCGGATTGAAGTCGGTGATGGAGTGAGTCCGCGGATGGACGCAGTCTGTAACGGAGACAGGAGAGCACGATGAGCAACCCTCAGTCAAATCCCATCCGCCGTTTTCTGCGCTGGTTCTTCTTCCGCGCACGCGGTGATAGCCCCTTCAAGCGGCTGCTGATCCATCTAACCTTGATCGCAGCCTGCCTGATCACGATTTACCCCGCGCTGCGCGTAGTCAGCATCTCGCTACGACCGAATGACACGTTGCTGAGCACCGACCTGCGCATCATCCCCGAAAACGCCACGCTGGATAACTACAAAGAGGTGCTGTTCGGTAACCCCGAAAAGGGCAAGAAGTCTGATTTCTTCCTCTGGCTGTGGAACTCGCTCTCTGTGGTGGTTGTGACCTCGTTCATCAGCCTGGCGCTGGCGGCAACCAGCGCATACGCCTTCGCCCGATTCCGCTTCCCGTTGCGGAACGCGGGGCTGGTGTTCCTGCTCACCACGCAGATGATCCCTGCTGGAATGCTGTTGTTGCCGCTATATATCATGCTGGCGAAGCTGAAGATGATCAACTCGCTGCTCGGTTTGATCATCGCGTACTCTGTGAGCAGCGTGCCGCTGACCATCTGGACGGTGAAGGGGTATTACGAGACCATTCCGATCGACCTGGAAGAAGCAGCGATGATCGACGGCGCGTCGCACGCACAGGTGTTCTGGCGCATCATCTTGCCGCTCTCCACACCCGCGCTGGCGATTGCCTTCCTGTTCAGTTTTATGGGTGGCTGGAGCGAGTACATCGTGGCGCGCGTGGTGCTGCAGCGGAACGTGCTCTACACCTGGCCGCTGGGCGTCTGGACGTATGCGGAGCAGTTCACCGTATCGTGGGGTAAGTTCGCTGCGGCTTCGGTGATGATCGCTATCCCTGTTATGGCGTTGTTCCTGTATTCGTCCAGGTGGCTGATTTCCGGCCTGACGTTGGGGAGCGTGAAGGGATAAATCTATTTCTCCCCTTCTCCTTGCCCTTCCCCCATTGGGGGAGGGTTGGGAGGGGGATCACGAGGAGTTCTATGAATCGCAAGGCATTTCTGCTTTCTTGGTTGATTGTGTTCACTCTGTTTTTGTCGGCGTGTGCCAGCCCGACGCCTACCGCGTCGCCCGAAGCTGTTCAGCCAACAGCGACGGAAGCGGTGGCGCAGCCGACCGCGGCTTCGACCGAAGCCCCTTCCACGGACGTGCTGTACGTGAACATCATCTGGCATCAGCACCAGCCGTTGTACTACAAGGACGAGAACGGCGTGTACACCCGACCCTGGGTGCGCGTGCACGCCACGAAGGACTACTACGACATGGCGGCGATGGTCGCTGAATATCCGAACGTGCACGTGACCTTCAACCTGACGCCTGTGCTCATCCGTCAGTTGGATGACTTCGCCAACAACGGCGCCAAAGACCTGTACTGGGTGCTCGCGGAAAAGCCCGCCGATCAGTTGACCGTGGACGAGAAGCGCTTTATCCTGACGCGTTTCTTTGACGCCAATTGGGATAACGTGATTGGGCGCTTCCCGCGCTACAAGGAATTGCTGAACAAGCGCGGCGGCACGGACGACGAGGCCATCAACCGCGCGCTGGAGACCTTCAGCGAGCAGGATTTCCGCGACCTGCAAATCTGGTTCAACCTGGCCTGGTTTGACCCCGACCTGCTGGCGCAGGAACCGTTGAAGTCGCTGGTGGAGAAGGGACGCGATTTCAGTGAAGACGACAAGGTGGTGTTGTTCGACGAGGTGCGCCGCGTGATCCAGCAGGTGATCCCGCTGCATCGCGAGTTACAGGAAAAGGGTCAGATTGAGGTGATCACCACCCCGTACGCGCACCCCATTCTGCCGCTGATCTACGACACCAACCTGGCGCTGGTAGGCGACCCAGGTGCGGAGATGCCGGCGGAACGCTTCTCCTATCCGAACGATGCCATTGCGCATCTGGAGAAGAGCGTGCAGGTGTACGAAGACCACTTCGGTCAGCCGCCGAAGGGCTTGTGGCCCGGCGAAGGCGCAGTGGCGCAGCAGATTGTCCCGCTGGTGGCGCGCGCCGGCTATCAGTGGATGGCGACGGGCGAACCCGTGCTCGCCGCTTCGCTGGGCATCGGGAGTTTCACCCGCGACCTGCGCGAAACCGTCCAGGAAGCGGATGACCTGTACCGCCCCTACTACGTGGTCGGCCCGAAGGGCGAGAAGGTGGCCGTCTTCTTCCGCGACTGGACGCTTTCGGACAAGTTGGGCTTCACCTATTCGGGGATGCCGGGCGACAAGGCGGCGCAAGACCTGATCCATCGGTTGGAGAATATCCGCGCGCGGTTGAAGGAACAGGGCGCGGACGGCCCGCATGTGGTCTCCATCATCCTGGACGGCGAGAACGCCTGGGAGTACTACAAGAACGACGGCAAGGATTTCTTCCATGCGCTCTATGGCCTGCTCTCCGAGAGCACCACGCTGAAGACGGTCACGCCGTCCGAGTACCTGTCCATGTTCCCTGAACAGCGCACGCTGGAGGACCTGTTCCCTGGCGCGTGGTTCAGCCAGAACTATGACACCTGGATTGGTGAGACGGAAGAGCGCATCGCCTGGGAGTACCTGGCACGTGTGCGCTTCGACCTTTCCAAGTACGACATGCGTCACACGCGCGAAGCGCCCTCGGAGGAATCGCTGCAACAGGCGCTGGACTACATGTACCTGGCCGAAGGTTCAGACTGGTTCTGGTGGTACGGTGCTGATCAGGATTCGGGCCAGGACGAGTACTTCGACCAGGGCTTCCGCACACTGCTGGCGAAGGTGTACGAATCCCTCGGCGAACCTGTGCCGACCTTCGTGAACGTGCCCATCATTCCGAAGAAGCCCGTGGCGGCAGACCGGAGTTTGCAGGGGCTTTCCACTCCCGACGTGGACGGGGCGGCGACGGATGAGGAATGGGCGCAGGCAGCCTATTATCGCGCGGACGGCACGGTGGAGGGCCTGTGGTATGCACTGGATGCGAAGAACCTGTACCTGCGCGTGCAGTTCGCCGAGGGGCAGGCGCCGAACCGCGTCGGTTTTTACTTGACCGTGCCGCGCCTGAGTGGCGAGTATCCCTTCGCGCGCGCGGCGGAGGGCGACGGTGTGCTGCTTGGTGTGGCAGCGAACAAGCTGTTCGAGTGGGCCGGTTCGGATGACCTGACCGCCTACGACGGTTCGGACAAGGGCTGGCAGGCGCGCGGGTCGGCGGGCATCGCTGCGGCGAATGGGCAGACGCTCGAAGTCGCCATCCCGCTGGAGGCGATCAGCGACGAACTCGAAGCGGGCGACGACCTGCGTCTGCTGGCCGTGGCCGGCGACCAGATCGTGCCCGCCGGCGGCCCGGCGCAGATCGTGATGCCCGACCTGGGCCTGAGCACACTGATCTTCGAGGTGAACGACCCCGAAGGCGACGACCACGGCCCTGGGAGTTACACCTATCCCACGGATTCGGTCTTCGATCCGCAGGTGTTCGATCTGAAATCCTTCTCGGTGTCCTACGACGACAAGAATCTGATTTTCAAGTTCGCCTTCTATGGCCCGATTCCCAACCCGTGGGGGTCGCCGAACAATCTGGCCTTGCAGACACTGGACGTATACGTGGACAAAGACCCCGGTGCCGGGATGGGCGCGCGCCTGCTCCTGCCGGGGCGCAACGCCGCGCTGGCCGAAGGCAACGGCTGGGATGTGGCGATCTGGGCGGAAGGCTGGACGCCGCAAATCCTGACGCCCGACCCCGAAACCGGCGAGCCGAAGCAGGTCACGGGCGCGAGCTTCAAGATCATCGTAGACCCGGCAGCGCGGCTGGTCACGCTGCGCGTGCCGCGCGCCGTGTTCGGCGAGGGCGACCCGGCCAGCTGGGGCTACGTGGCCGCCGTGCTCAGCCAGGAGGGATTCCCGGCTACCGGCGTGTGGCGCGTGCGGGACGTGGAAGCCAGCGCCAGCCAGTGGCGCTTCGGCGGCGGCCCGGACGACGTGAACCACACCCGCATCGTTGACCTGGCCTGGCCGGCGGACGCTGAGCCCTCGCAAGAGGCGCAGTTGGGCGAATACCCTGCCTCGAACGCCGATCTGAGCACCCTGACGGCGGACGACTTCCCGCAGGTGCAGTTGCTGTTTGCTCGATAGATAACCTTTCCCCCTCCCTGGCCCTCCCCCCGACGAGGGGAGGGTTGGGAAGGGGGGGGCGAAGAGAGAAGTATGCCTGACGTTCACACCCCTGACTGGGTCAAACACGCGGTTTTTTACCAGATTTTCCCCGACCGCTTCGCGCAGAGCGCGCGGATGGACGCTTTCCGCGCGCGGCTGCACTTCGAGCCGTGGGATTCGCCGCCCACGGTCTTCGGCTTCAAGGGCGGCGACCTGTACGGCGTGGCCGAGCGGCTGGACTATCTGCAAGACCTGGGGATCACGGCGATCTACCTGAACCCGATCTTCGCCTCGGCCTCCAACCACCGCTATCACACCTACGATTACTATCAGGTGGACCCGCTGCTCGGCGGGAACGATGCGCTGCGGGTTCTGCTCGATGAGGCGCACCGCCGCGACATCCGCATCGTGCTGGATGGGGTGTTCAACCACGCCAGCCGTGGCTTCTGGCCGTTCCACCACGTACTGGAGAACGGCGCAGGGTCGCCTTACGTGGACTGGTTTCACTTCGACCCCGACCGGCTGCACCGTCGTCGTCCCTGGGGGGCGTACCCGCACGCTGAGGAAGAGGCGGCGTTGCGGCGGGGTGAGGACAGCCTGACGGCCATCGGTTACCGGGCGTGGTGGAACCTGCCTGCGTTGCCCAAGTTCAACACCGATACGCCTGCCGTGCGCGAGTTCCTGTTCGGCGTGGCCGAACACTGGGTGCGCTTCGGCATCGACGGCTGGCGGCTGGACGTGCCGGCGGAGATTGACGACGACGCCTTCTGGCGGGAGTTTCGCCAGCGGGTGAAGGCGATTAACCCCGATGCCTATATCGTGGGCGAGATATGGCACCGTGCCGACCGCTGGTTGCAGGGCGACCAGTTCGATGCGGTGATGAATTACCCCATCGGCGAGGCGGCGATTTCGTTCTTCGGGCGCGAGCGTCTGAACCTGGCGGAAATTCGCAAAGCGGGGTACGGTGCGCGCATCGCGCCCATCGATGGACGGGAGTTCGCGCGGCGGATCGAAGAGGTCTGCCGCTGGTATCCGGTGGAGATTGTACAGGCGCAACTCAACCTGTTCGACAGCCACGACACGCCGCGCTTCCTGACCGCCGTCAGCGGCGATCGCAGCGCGCTTCAACTGGCCTGGTTGTTGCTGTTCACCCTGCCTGGCGCGCCGTGCATCTACTACGGCGACGAAATCGGCCTGGAAGGCGGCCATGACCCGGATTGCCGCGCGGCCTTCCCGTGGGATGAATGCCGTTGGGACACCCGCCTGCGCTCGTATGTGAAGTCGGTCATTGCGTTGCGCAAGTCGTACCCGGCGCTACGCACGGGGACATTGCGCGTGGTTCACGCAGACGAGGACACCGTGGCCTACGTCCGCGAGCAGGGGGACGCGCGGCTGACGGTGATGTTCAACGCGGCGCAGCTATCTCGTGCGTTTGATCTGCCGCTGCGTGGGGAGGCGCCGGTGCTGGTCTTCGGCTCGGCGGACGTGCAGGTGGTCGACGGACGGGTACTGGCGACCCTCCCGCCGCGCGCAGGGGCGGTGCTGGCGGGGTGACCTTTTCCCCCTTCGGGCCTGATAGCCCGTTCTCCCCGTCCCTCTCCACTTGTGGAGAGGGACGGGGGGATTGAGGGAGGAGGGGTGAGGCTACGGCTGGAAGGTGGCCTCGACGGTCATCCCCCAGCGTAGTTGCGGGACGGTGTCCAGCAGGCGGATGTTCACCGTGTACAGGATGTCCCCGCCGCGCGGGACGAAGATGGGGGCGATGGACTCCACCTGACCGGAGAGTGTGAGGTCGGGCAGCGCGTCGGGAACGATCGTCACCGCCTGACCGGGGCGGACCTGTACCACGTCGAGTTCGGTCAGGTCGCTGGTCTCCACGACCCAGGCGCTGAAATCGGCGACCTGTACCGCCCACACCTGCGGGCTGACCATTTGCCCGACCTCCACGTTGATCTGCGTGACCACGCCGTCGAAGGGGGCGACCAAGTCGTAGTGCGCCAGCGCGCGTTCTGCGGCGGCGACCTGGGCTTTGGCGGCGTTCAGCCGCGCTTCCAGCAGGGATTTTTGTTCGGTGTCGTAGCCGTTGGCGAGAATGTCGTCGTAGACCCGTTTGGCCTCGGCTTCGGCGGCGAGTGCGGCGTCCAGCGCAGCGCGCGGACCGTCCAGCGCGCGCACGGCGGCTTCCCAGGCGGCGACCGCTGCGTTGTAATCCGCCTGCGCCTGGTCCAGCGCGGCTTTGGCCTGTTTGCGGAGCGCGTTGTTGCGATCCAGGTCTTTGTACTTGTTGAAGATGTCCTGCGCGTCCTGCAGGGTTTTCTCGCGGGCGCGGACTTCGGCCAACATGTCGTCAATGGCGGTTTGCAGCGCGTCCTCGTCCAGCGCGTCCCAGGCGGCCTGGGCCTGCTCGCGAGCGATCTGCGCCTGATGGTAGTTCTGCCAGGCCTGGGCTTTGGCGGCGTCTGCGTTGCGCAGGAAGGCGTCGTACGCCTGCTGGGCGTTCGTCAGCTCCAGTTGCGCGGCGGCGAGCGCGGCTTCGGCCTGTTCGCGGTCGCCCAGGCGCGCCAGCACGTTGCCCTGGTGGACGGCGTCGCCTTCCTGCACCAGCAC
>CAYSXA010000061.1:0-14108 GCA_964435005.1 uncultured Anaerolineaceae bacterium
CAGCACAATTTTACCCGCTACTTAAGGGAGCGTAAAGGAAAACCTCAAGCCAGTTTTTTCCACCAGCCCCGGCTTCCTCCAAGATAGCGTATAATGGGAAGCGCAAAATCTTTCCTGGCGAGGAAACCGTGGCTCCCAAAGAGCGCATACTCGTTGTCGAACATGACCCCGACGCAGGGGACTTAATTGTGCGCCAGACGCTGAAACCGCTGGGGTTTCACGTCCGCTGGGTACAGGAAGCCTCCACCGCGATCCAGCAGGCTATCGAATTCGCCCCCCATGTGGTAATCATCAACCTGGATTTACCCGGCCTGAGCGGCAAGGATCTGTTAGCCGCGCTGGCTGCGCAGGGCAGCCAGATGCCGATCATCGTGACCGCTGAAGCAGGGAACGAGCAGGCGATCATCCAGGCGTTTCGGCTGGGCGCAAGCGACTATCTCCCTCAACCCATCCGCGAAGCTGAGGTGGTCTCGGTGGTCGAACGCGCCTTGCAACAGGTACGGGCACGCATGGAACGGGAGACGCTCGCCCGTCGCCTGGAGCAGGCGAACCGCGAGCTCCAGCAGCGGGTGCGGGAACTGACCACCATGTACAGCATCGCCAAGGCGGTCACTTCCCTGACCGATCCGCGGGCGCTGTTTGACAAAATCGTGGAAGGGGCAGTGTACGTCACCGAAGCCGACCTGGGCTGGCTGTTGTTGCGCGACGACGCCAATGAGCACCAGCGCGTGTACACCCTGGTCGCGCAACGCAACCTCCCTGCCCGCCTGGCCAAAAAACTACACCAGCCCTGGGACGACGGCCTGTCTTCGCTGGTTGCCCTCTCCGGAGAGCCGTTGAACATCCACGGCACCCCACTGCAACGCTTCCGCGTCTCCAGAATGG
This sequence comes from uncultured Anaerolineaceae bacterium, assembly GCA_964435005.1. Taxonomy (GTDB): domain Bacteria; phylum Chloroflexota; class Anaerolineae; order Anaerolineales; family DRMV01; genus CAYSXA01. The sequence goes on from CAYSXA010000061.1 coordinate 886, forward strand.
GCAAGGCGGCGCTGGTGGTGCCCATCACCGCGAAGGACCAGACCATCGGTCTGCTCACCGTGATGCGCAAAGCCTCCAAGCCGTTCACCCAATCCAACCAGACCTTGCTGGAAGCGGTCGCGGACTACGCTACTATCGCGATCATGAACCTCAAACTTTTCCAGGCGTTGGAAGAGCGGGCACAAAGCCTGCAGACTCTGGTCGAGAAGACGCGGGAAAACGAGCGGCTGAAAACCCAGATCCTGCAAAACATCAGCCACGAGTTGCGCACCCCCCTGGTGACCGTCAAAGGCTACGTCGATCTGCTGGTGGACGGTCAAATGGGAACGCTGCAGCCGGAGCAGCACCAGGCACTTGTCAAAGCGCAGCGCAAGCTCGATGAGATGGTCGAGGCCATTCAGGCCATCACCATGCTGCAGGATACCACCATCCGCCCACAGTCAAAAACGGTGGACCTCAACCTGCTGATTCAAAAGGCCGCGGAAGACTTCCAGGAGCAGGCCAAACAGGCCAAGGTGGCTTTGCATCTGAAATTGCCTGCGACCCCGATCCTGGTGCAGGCGGACCCCAGTCAAATGCTCCACGTACTGCGGCACCTGATCTCAAACGGCGTCAAATTCACCCCGGAAGGGGGGAAAGTGACCGTCTCCGCAAAAGCTTTAGACGGCCATCTGGCCCAGGTAACGGTTCAGGATACAGGCATCGGCATCCCACCAGAACACATCGAGCACATCTTCAAACCCTTCTACCAGGTAAATGGATCCACAACACGGCGCTATGGGGGACTAGGAGTCGGCCTGGCCCTGGTCCGCGAAGTTGTCCGGGCTCACGGTGGCGAGGTGTCCGTGAAGAGCCAACCCAACCAGGGATCGGTTTTCTCTTTCACCGTACCCCGCGCCTGAACGAAGAAATGGCTGACTGCCATGGCAAACGAGAGCATCCTGCTGGTTGTAGACCCCCCTCCCCTTCGAGCGCAACTTGAAACGCAGTTGTCGAAGGCGGGTTATCAGGTCCTGTCCGCCACAGACTGGCGAGAAGGAGAAAAACTGCTCTCGATGCAGCCGGTGGATGTGATCTTGCTGGACGCTCACCTGCCTGGTCTGCAAAGCTGGGACGCCCTCGCCGAACTGTGCCAGAAGGCACCCGATCGCCCGGTGGTCATTGTAGGCAAGGCAGAGCCCGAACTCGTGCGCAAGGCCTGGTTGTCAGGCGTCACCGACATCCTGAACAGCGAACTCAACGCAGTCGAAATCGTCCAGCGCGCCCTGGCCCGGCGAGAGCAATTGCGTTCCTGGCAATGGCGCGCGGTCCAGCGGGCCACCCAACCCCTCAAACGCCGCCTGGCCGAACTGGAGACCCTCTCCCGCATCGGGAAGGCCATCATCACCCACCTGGACCTGGACGCCGTACTGCAGCAAGTGGTCTCTGCCGCCGTCTCGCTTACCAGTGCCGAAGAAGGTTCGCTGCTGTTGCTCGATGAACAAAGCGGCGAACTCTACATGCGGGCTGCCCAGAATTTCAACGAGGACTTCGTCCGCACGTTTCGGCTCCCTGCCGAGGATTCGCTCGCTGGCCAGGTCGTGCAAAGCGGCGAACCTCTGCTGTTCAGCCATGCATCCCCCACCCGCATCAAAACCGCCTACCTGATCCGCGACCTGGCCTATGTGCCGCTGAAAAGCGCTCAGGGCGTGATCGGCGTCCTCGGCGTGGACAACCGCAGCCGATCCAACCCCTTCAACCAGAACCACGTCGCGCTCCTTTCCGCCCTGGCCGACTATGCCGTGATCGCCATTGAGAACGCCCGGCTGTACCACCAGTCGGAGATGGAGCGCCTCAAACTCAGTTCGGTGCTGAAGCACATCGGCGAAGGGGTGCTGGTCATCGATCAGGTCGGTCGGATTCTGCTGATCAATCAGCTGGCGGCTGCGGCCCTGAACCTGGATGCCCAGCAGGTGATCGGTCAACACAGCGCCGAGGTGATCGCGTTCGAAGAAATCCAGATGATGCTCCTGGCCGCCATCCAGCAGCCGCGCCGTCTGGAATGCACGCTCGCCGGCGATCACGTCTTCAACGTGTACGTCGCTCCCATTCCGGGAGTCGGTCAGGTGGTCACTTTGCAGGATGTGACCTACCTGAAACAAATCGACCGCATCAAATCAGACTTCGTCAACACGGTATCCCACGACCTGCGATCCCCCTTGACCGCCATCCTGGGCTATGTGGAGCTGGTGGAGCGCATCGGCAACCTCTCGGACCAGCAAAAGGCCTACCTGGAGCGCGTTCGTGTCAGCGTGAGCAACATCACGCAGCTGATCAACACCCTGTTAGAGCTGGGGCGAATCGAGACCGGGGTCGATTTCGACTTTGAACCCGTACCCCTGGCTGCGATCGTCGGCTATGCCATCGATGGACTGCGCCACGAAACCGAGCGCCGCGACCATGAGGTGATCGTGCGCATCCCCGCCAATCTGCCGCCGGTGCTGGGCAACCCCCTGCGACTGCGGCAAATGCTGGACAACCTGCTCAGTAACGCGCTTCGCTATACCCCACGTGGGGGAAAAATCACCATCGCCGCCCAACGCCAGGGCGATCAGATCATCCTGCAGGTCAAAGACAACGGGATCGGCATCCCGCATGTGGATCAACCCTTCATTTTCGATAAGTTCTACCGGGGGAGCAACGTCCCTCCTGAGGAAACAGGAACCGGCCTGGGGCTGGCCATCGTCAAATCCATCGTTGAACAGCACCAGGGGCGCATCTGGGTGGAATCCCAACCCGGTCGGGGGACGGCTTTCTTCGTCGTCCTCCCCCTGGCCGAAAGCTGATCCGCCGGCTACCGCCTGGCCCCGGTGGACTTACGCCGGTCCAGCCACTGCTGGCGCCGGCTGGAGATCTCAGTGCTCAGGGCCATCCAGTCATCCACCACCAGGACAAATCCTGTCTCGCGCGGGGAAAACATGGTCGAAGGCAGGAACAAGCGCAAGAGTAACGGAGACAACGGATAACCACGCAGATCAAGCACCACCACTGTGCGGCGGAAATAAGGCCGCAGGAAGCGCCGGTCACTCCACTTCAGCGAGGCCGGCGGAAAAAGATCCGAAAACTTTGCCGTATAGGCCCTGCGCACGCGCTGATACGAGATCACCAGGCGCAAAAAGGGCGTGACCAGGCGGATGTATTTCGGGTGTGCCTGGACGTAGGCCATCCCTCGCGCCAGCAAAGCGAACACCGTCACAGCCAGGGAAAGCAGAGTACCAACTGCAATCACAATATCCCAGGGCGGACGAATGATCTCCAGATTGCCTGCCCACGCCTGCCACCACAATACCGACAGCATCAGAGAAAGACCCAGCCCCCCCTTCCATAAGCGGTCCATCATCCTCCGGTAGATCAGCAAGGGGTGGCGACGGCCATTTCTCATGCGGGTTCACCTCCTTCGGGTGATCGCAAAGGAAGCGTAAACCAGAACGTACTTCCCTGGCCTGGTGCGCTCCGTAAGCCAATCTCCCCCCCCTGAAGCAATACCAGCTGTCGGGTCACGTGCAACCCCAATCCCCAACCCGGTTGCTCACGAACAGCAGGGTCTTCTGAGCGGAAGAACTGCGAGAACAAACGCCTTTGATCTTCCTCACTGATGCCAATCCCGGTGTCCTCCACCTCCACGCGGATGAAATCCCCTTCGACCAACGCGCGAACGATGATACGCCCACCCTCTGGCGTGTACTTCCAGGCGTTGCTGATCAGATTGGTCAGAACCTGCACGGTACGGTTCGGATCTGCATACGGCTCTGGCAGCGTATCCGGAACCTCCACCTGTAACCTCTGTTTTTTCTCGGTGATCTTTTGCTCCAGGCTGCGCACGGTTTCCTGAATCGCCGCATGCAGTGAAAAATGTTGCGGTTCAAGTTTCAGGCGTCCGCTCTCCAGCCGCGAGATATCCGAAAGATCGGCGACCAGGCGCGCCATCCGGTCCACGTTGCTGCGAATCACCTGAAGGAAATTCTCCTGCATCTCGCTCACCGGGCCAGCCATCCCCTGCAAGATCAAATCCGTATATCCCCGTATCGAGGTCATCGGCAGGCGCAACTCGTGCGAGACAAAGGAAACGAACTGCGTCTTGGCCTGATTGGCTTGCTGCACGGCCTCCATCAGCCGGGCATTCTGGATCGCCAGCGCCGCATGTCCGGCCAGCCTGGCCAGAAAGCGCGCTTCCTCTTCCCCAAAAGGCTTCTCACGTTCCACCACGATCACCCCCAGTCGTCGGTTGCCGCGCAGCAGGGGGACAACCAACCGCGCAGGGGCCATCGGGCCGGGCGGCGTATGGTGCGGTGAGGTTAGACGCAGTGCAGGCTCCACCCGTGGATCGTCAAAGGGGATCTCTTCCCCGTGCGTCTGGCCCACCACGACACGCATCCGCTGTTGATCCTCATCCGCCAGCGCGATCCAACCGGTTTCTGCACCGGTTCCGCGCTTTGCAACCTGCAGGGTCATATCCAACACCCGGTTCAGATCCAGATCCTGGTTCAGTTCCCGGTCGATCTCCGCCAGGGTTTCCATCTCGGCAATTCGAGCCTGCAGGGCCTGATCCGTCAGCGTGTACAGCCGCGCGTTCTCAATCGCAATCGCCGCCTGAGCCGCAAACACCTGAAGCGCCTCCAGGTGCCGCTTGGCAAACATGCCATGCTGCGCCCGGTTGTCCAGATACATCACCCCAATCACCTGCCCACGGGATTGAAGCGGCACCCCCATGACTGAACGCAGGCCATACATGACCACACTTGCCTGTTGCGCGAAGCGAGGATCGGTTTGCGCGTTCGTGGTGATCACACCTTTCTTCTGCTCCAACACTGTCTGGATCACTGACCGGCTGACCTGCATCGCGTCCGTATCCAGGTCTTCTCGCTTCAGATTGCGGGCGACAGCGAAGTGCAGCAGGCCGGATTCCCGGTCCAACAGCATGATAAAGCCGCGCTCCGCGCCGGTCAGCTCGATGGCCGCATCGATCACCTGGTTCAACACATCGTCCAGGCTGAGCGATTGCCCCAACGCCTGCGAGATGCGGTAGGCGGCTTCCATCTCCCGTTGTTGCATAGCATCCCGCAACTCCGGTAGCAAAGCATCCAGCTCCCGGACGACCTGCTGGATCATCGCCCGAGTTTGAACCGGCAGTGCCAATGTGCCAGTCCCCTGAAGATGGCGCTTGAATAAGCTGAGCTTTTCATACAGGGATTGAACGTTCATGAACCTGCCTCACCGGAGGAATTCTGAGCAGCAAAGGGACACAAATCGTTCAACGGGCAACGAGCACATCGCGGTTTTCGGGCACGACACACCTCTCTGCCCAGGCGGATCAGGTTGAGGTGTGCCGCGTAATACGTCTCAGGGGGAAAACTCGCCGCCAACGTCTCGTGGGCCTGCTCTACGCTGATGCGGGCGGGGCGTAACCCCAGGCGCCCGGTCACCCGATACACATGGGTATCTACAGGGAACGCCGGTTGCCCCAGGGAAAACAGCATAACGATGGCCGCTGTTTTGGGACCGACACCTTTGAACTGCATCAGCCACTCACGCACGCGCTCCGGCGGCCAGTCGCGCAAAAAGTCGAGATCGAGCCGTCCGCGCTGTTCCGTGATCGCCCGCAATACGGCCTGAATGCGGGGGGCTTTCTGGTTAGCCAGGCCGGCCGGTCGAATGGCAGCCACCACTTCTTGCAACGGGGCATCTCGCACCGCCTCCCAGGTGGGAAAACGTGCGCGCAGCGCGGCAAAGGCACGGTCGCGGTTGTTGTCATTGGTATTCTGGGAAAGGATGGTGGAGACCAGCTCATCGAGAGGTGGCAAGGGATTGCGCCATTCCGGCTCGCCATACACCTCCAGCAACCGACGGTGGACTTCCACAGCGCGTGGATCGCTCATCGCTCAGGCCTGTTGCAGTGAAAACGCCGGGAACCCCTCGCCCACCACCAGTTTCCGCCAGTTGTACACCGATTTGCGCGGGCCAAAATCGGCCAGGGCATGGAGTTCTTCTCCGGTCAGCACACCGAGCTGGCGCAAGACCTCCAGCACCACCGCGGCACGGGCGCGGCCTTTAGGATCACCATCCGCGATCTTGAGCGCCACGCCCACACCGCGCCCAAGCACGTGCGGCAAGATCCCCACTCCCTGAAAGCCCTCCGCGCCGCCCTTGGCGACCAGTTTCTGTCCAGCGACTTCCATCAGGCGGGTGTCAAAGCGGTTCGGCCCGCCAACCATATCCGGGTGCTGCGTCATCGCGGCCACGATCTTCTGGCAGGCCGCCTGTCTTGCCGGCGGCTGGTCGTGTGGCTCCACCAGACGTGCGTACGCCCAAGCTGCATGGTAGAGCGGCATGGCAAAATTCGGCGCCGAGCAGCCATCCGTACCCAACTGTATCTCCTCCGGCGGCAGGCCAGCCATCTCAGCCATCGCCTGCACAATGCTCTGCTGCACCGGATGATCCCGTTCCAGATAGCTTTCCAAAGGCAGCTGGCGCAGGACCGCATGAGCCAGCATACCACTGTGCTTACCCGAGCAATTATGGCGGTTGGGCGTCGGTTGTTCGCCGCGCGCCCGCATGGCCTCCGCCGTTGAGGAATCAAAAGGCGGGTGAACACCACACTGCAGATTCTCCTCCCGAATGCCCACCTTTTGCTGAATCCGACGCACGACCTCAACGTGCCGATCCGTGCCGGAGTGAGAAGCACAAATCAAAGCCAGTTCCTCAGCCGACAGGCCAAAATGCGCCACACCGCCCCGCTCGACGAACGGCAGTGCCTGGAACGGCTTGGCCGTAGAACGCAAAAAGGTCTCGGCATGCACATCGCCAGCCCAGGCCAACAATTGACCGTGTGAATCGACCACGGCAATGGCACCATAATGGACGGACTCCACGACCTCACCACGGGTGAGGTGATAGAGAGGGATGTAGGGATGTGAGCTCATGCGTTGTCGCCTTCGTTGTCTCCCGAGATTGGTTCATCCAATTTGTATTGACGGGCATACGCCAGTGCCAGGCCACTGTGCAGACGGGTTTCATACAGCACCTGGTAATCTGCCGGATAATCATACTGGGAAAGGATCGCTGGCACCAGGTCTGCCGTCGCTTCTGCAGGAGCGCCCTTCTTGGCCAAAGCTTCCATGCGCTCCAATACCTCCTCCAAGACTTCCATGTGGTGCTGAATCACTTTTGTGGGCACCACCCCACCCCGACCACTGATTACCAGGAAATCTGCATGCTCTGCAAGCAAGCGGTCCAGGGTCTGCAACCAGGTCGGGATGTCCGCCTGATGGAAGAAAGGTGGTTCGTGATGCACCACCGCATCGCCTACAAAAACCACTTTGGACATCGGGCAAATCACCCAGGAAGCCCCCAAAGCAGGTCCCGGTCGGTGAGCCAGAATGATGGGTTCCTCCCCCCAGTAGATATGCACTTCCTCACTGAACGTAAACATGGGATGTCGCCAGCGCACGCCGCTCAGCGGTGCCGCCATCTCCCACACCGCACCCTGGTGTAGAGGTTGGTTTTTAAAGAGCGCCGACCGTTTCTTGAACTGCCGGCGAGCCTCTTCTTGAGTGATTGCCGGACAATCCAACACGTTCCCACCCAGCGTGCGATCCGGATGGGCGTCCAGGTACACGAGCAGGCGATCCATGCCGCTCCCCATGTTCGTGACGGAAGCACGCCAGGCGCGGCCATCCTCAGGCAAGGGCGGCGCATCGACCAGCACCGTGCCCTGCGGCAGAAAAATGGCCCCCACAGTGGGGCCTAAGAATTTGTCCTCAAAATAGATCTTGTGTGCGACCTCTTCCATGACACCTTCCTTCAGCGAATCAGAGTAGAGCGTCGAGCCAAAAATCCGGCGTTATTCTTCCACGATAAACGGCCCACTGCCCTGCGTGGCGACGCCGTCCGGCTCCTCCGTAAAAGGGCCCGTCAAGCGCTTCTTCTGCACCGCCATCACGCGTGGTTCCACCTTCACAGGCTGGGTCTTCCCGGCCGGACGGATAGAAGGCAAACGCTCGGGTGGCGCTTCGCCAGTTTCCTGCTGCGCCTCCCGGATCTGTTCCTGAGAAGCCACCGGCACAGTAAAGTGAAAGCGGGCGCCCTTACCTGGTGTACTGACCACACCAATCTGACCGCCATGGCCTTCCACAGCCAGCTTACAGAAGGCCAATCCCAAACCAACGCCTTTGATCCCGCTTTTTTCTGCGCTGCGCAGACGGGAGTATTTGTCAAAAATGCTCTGTTGCGCCTCAGGCGGGATCCCGGGGCCGCTATCTTGCACCCACAACCGGATCATCTTCCCCTCCTGCGCCGCTCCCACAGAAACCTCTCCATCCGCTGGTGTATATTTGACCGCGTTCTCCAGCAGATTGATCAGCACCCGCCGGATCATATCTTCATCGACATACACCAGCGGCAACTCCGGCGGCACGGTCAGCTCAACCTGAATGTTTTTGTTCTGCGCGATGGGCAGGATGACCTCCACGGCTTCTTTAGCCAGGGAGAAGGGTGCCACCGGTTTGCGATTACGCACCGGTTGTCCCGCCTCCAGACGGCTCATGTCCAGCAACGAATTCGTCAGCCGCTGAATCCGATCCACAGAGCGCTGAGCGATCTGTAACAAGGATTGCAGCGAAGGTTCCTGAAACTCCAGCGTTGAAGCTATCACGTCCAAACTGGTGGCCACGTTAGACAACGGCGCCCGCAAATCATGGAAGATCATGGCGATCAGGTCTTCCCGCAAGGTGTCCAGTTCCTTCCGCTCCGAAATATCGCGTAGCACCCATTGGATCAGATCCATATCCTCGACCTTGATCCGCCTTACGAAGATTTCCACCGGACGCGTACCATCTCTTACCCGGAGTTCAGCTTCGTAAGAGACAGTCTGGCCTTCCAACAAAACCTCAAAATGATCCCCCAGCAAATCCCTCTGCAAGGGGATCAAGTTCGCCAGCGTGCTCTCTACCTGACCAAAGGGCAGATTCAACAGCTCACGCGCCTTGCGATTGGCGTCAATGATAAAGCCTTCCCAATCCGAAATCAAGATCGGATCAATGCTCGTCTCAAACAGGTCGCGGTAGCGAGCTTCGGTCCGGCTCAACGCATCGAACAGGCGAGCACGGTGCACAGCCAGCCCCGCCAGCGAGGCCAGACCACTCAACAAGGGAAGCGTATCTTCCTCAAACGCTCCCTCGATCGGGTTGATCGCCTCCACGACGCCAATGACTTCGCGTTCGGCGATCATCGGTGCGCAGGCAATCGAGCGGGTCTCAAACCCAATCGTTTGGTCAATGCCAGAGAAAAAGCGCCGGTCTGTCGCGGTTTGCGGCACAATGACCGCTTGTTTATGCTCTGCCACCCAGCCGGCCACCCCCACACCCAGAGGCACTTTCATCCCAATCACCTGCCGGGCTCCCAATCCTGTGGCGGCTTCAAAAACCAGGTTCTTTTTCGCCTTATCCAGCAAAGCCAGCGACACCGCTTCCACGTTCAGCGCCTTTTTCACCTGGGACAAAATGCGGTCGAGGACATTATGGGTGTGGAGTGGCTGCCCGATCACCAGCGCGCTCTCGACCAGAGCCGTGAGCAACCGATTGCGACGCTGAGTTTCCGCGATCAGGCGCGCGTTCAACACAGCGATCGCCGCCTGATCGCTGATCGCCTGCATCAGTTCCATATCTTGCGAGGCAAACGTCTGCGGCAGGGCTCGGGTGATCGTCAACACTCCAACCAGTTGCTCCTGAGCGATCAAAGGCACGGCAATGGCAGATTTTCCCCCCCGGCGATGAGGATCGTCATCCGGACGCGTTTCCCAGCGGTCGTCCTTCCGTGTATCCGGGATCAAAACACCCTGGCGATGTTTGGCCACCCAACCGGCAACCCCCTTCTCGTAGGTCGGACGCAGTTTGCTCAGCGCATCCTCGTACACTTGATCCGCATAGATCAACACGCCATCCACAGGTTGCCCGCCAGCATCCAAAAGCAGAATAGCACCGCTTTCGGCCTTGGTCGTCCGGATAGCGTGCTGCAAGATCCGCCGCAGAAGTGTGGTGAGATCATGAGTGGAAGTCAACTCGCGACTGATTTCAAACAACAATTGCAGGTGTTCCACTCGCTGGCTCATGATATCCCTCACACGTACTTCAGCCCGGCACCGGTATTGAACAACACCACTTTCTCATCCGGACGAATCCAACCCGCCTGCACCAACCGTTCTGCTGCGGCGACCGTCGCAGCGCCCTCGGGAGCGGCGAAGACACCCTCCGTATACGCCAACAGCCGTTGCGCCTGCAGGATCTCCTCGTCCGAAACTGCCACGGCTGTCCCATGGCTTTCACGCAACGCGCGCAGGATCAGGCGGTCGGCGAACACAGTCGGGACCCGTAAGCCGGCTGCCAAGGTGGCCGCGTTCTCCCACGGCGAGGCCCGCTCTGCGTTCTGCTCGAAAGCCCGCACGACCGGCGCACAGCCCGCGGACTGCACACTCACCATACGCGGCTTTCGTCCGTCCACCCAGCCCAGCGCTTCCAGCTCCGAAAACGCCTTCCACATCCCTACCAGACCTGTGCCTCCGCCCGTCGGATAAATGATCACGTCGGGCAATGACCAGCCAAATGCTTCGGCAAGCTCCAGGCCCATGGTCTTCTTCCCTTCCACCCGGTAGGGTTCTTTGAAGGTGGACACATCGAACCAGCCATGCTGCTTCCCCAATGCCTGGGCCAGTCGACCAGCGTCGTGGATCAACCCGTCCACCAGACGCAAATCAGCACCTGCCGCGCGCACCTCTTCCTGGTTGATCCGTGGGGCATCTTTGGGCATCAACACATGAGCCGGTCGGCCTGCGCGTGCTGCATAGGCGGCCAGTGCTCCGCCCGCGTTCCCTGCCGTGGGGATCACGAATTCTTTCACGCCGAGTTCCAGGCCGCGGGCGACGGCCATCACCAGCCCGCGGGCCTTGAACGTACCGGTCGGGTTCTGCGATTCATCCTTGATATAGAGGTGCGCCAGCCCCATCATCTGCCCCAGACGCGGCGCATCGAGCAAAGGGGTATCCCCCTCGCCCAGGGTGATGCGGTACTTCGCGTCACGAACCGGCAGCAACTCCGCCCAACGCCAGATTCCCCGAGGGCGGCTCATTACCTCGTCGCGGTGGAGCGCCTTCCGAACCGCGTCCAGATCATACCGTGCCAGCAACGGTGAAGCGCAGGGCTGGCAATAGGTCTGAACCCGATCCGCACGGTATCGGCGGCCACATTCAGGACACTCGAGATAAGACAGGGTCTCAATCATAGTAATTGCAGTATAGCATAACCGCGCAAACGCTGCAGCTTATGTCAACACATGCCCCACTACACTCAACGCACCGAAAGCTGAGGCCAGTGAAGCAACAGGTTCTCCACCACAAGTCGCATGTTGGCATTCTTTTCCAGATCGCCCAGCGTGCGCTCATGGCGGACAAGGAGCTGTCCGACCGTTTCCCGATCCAGGGATCGAGCGACCTGATGCAAATTCGCCTGCTGATCCACATTCACCAAGGTGGCATTGCTCCCACTGACCAAAAGCAAGGTGTCGCGCCACAGCGAAAGCCAGGTAATCAACGCTCTCCGCACGGCTTCAGGGTCTCTGGCCGCTCGATCCACGTAAGCGAACCGATCCACCAGCGGCGCGCGCAACAGGTGAAAGAAATCGCCGACCCAGCGCTCACGCGCTTCCAATAATTCTGGCTGCTGGTGCATTTGCACCGCCATCCCCGGTCGTCCGGCGGACAGATGGGCCAACAGATACGCCTCCTCCAGCGGGATGCCGTACTGCCGCTCCAGCCCCGTGGCAGTTTGCTCAACCGACAGCGGACGCAACCGGATCACTTCGCACCGGGAAGTGATCGTGGGCAACAGCTGCTCTGAACTCTCCGCCGTAAGCAGCAAAACCACGTGAGGCGGTGGCTCTTCCAGCGTTTTCAGTAGCGCGTTCGCCGCGCTGGGATGTGCCTCTTCAAAGCGCAACAGCAAGGCAACACGATATCGCCCCTGATACGGCGCCAGGGAGAGTGTGCGCTGCATCTCCCGCACCTGAGCCACCTTGATTGTGCCGCCAACCCGTTCGGCCTGCACCAGCAACAGATCCGGGTGTTGCATCCCCCCCCAGCGCCGGCAGGTGGGGCATTCTCCGCAAGGGACAGCGGGAGCAAGCGGCTGCGGGCAGGTCAACGCCTGGGCGAAACGCAACGCCAGCGTACGCCGCCCTACCCCCCGCGGGCCAGTAAACAGATATGCATGCCGCACCCGCCCGCTCTGGATGTGGTGCTGAAGCAGTTCCGCAGCCCATTCATGGCCGATCAAATTCCAACTCATGGCTGCATTGTAGCCCAGAGCAAAGCTGGTGACAAGCCCAACTTACCACGACCGCCGGGCTTCCAGGATCAGGTAGGGGCTGTCTTCGCGATAGGGACTCTCGTCAAAGTCACCGTACACATTCACCAGCTCCAGCCCAACCTGCTGAAACGCCTGAGCATAAAACGATTTTCCCGTCAGGCGATGCCTCAACTCAATCGTAGTACGTTCCACACGGCCATCGGGGAACAGGTGATCGTAGTGCCAGGTGACGTGCAACCGATCTTTCCCACGCCGCCAGGCGGTCATCACCTGCACCGGATGTCCCGTACGCAGGTGCAGGAAATCCTCCTCCACCTCCAGCGGCCCCTCAACAGGAAGCGAACGCATCACTTCGGGATTGGGCAGGCTGGCGATAAAACTCCCCCCCGGGCGCAGGTGGCGCGCAAGGCAAGTCAAAGTATCCTTAAACGATTCATCATCCAGGGTACTCAGCGTATTGCAGGGCATCAGGATCAAATCCAGGCAAATCCCCAACGCAAACGAGGCCATATCCGCCTGAATCAGGTGCACCCGTGAGCGCAGTGTCGGCGGAAGGTGTCTCTGCAGGAATCGCAGCATGTATCTGTCATTGTCCAACGCCAGCACAGTGCGGCCATCTTCCACCAGCGGTATGGTTACCCGCCCTGTACCACAGCCGAGCTCCAGCAAGGGCGTCGTGGTCTGCGCCGCGCACCGGCGCCAGAAATCCAGATCATCCTGGTAGCGCCCCTGATGCGCATGGTACAGCCAGGGGAAATCGGGAGAGCACACAGGAAACTCCTATAAGCATTTTGAGTAGAATGACAGCAAAGCGGAAGGGGAGGCCGGAGG
>CAYSXA010000062.1:0-14019 GCA_964435005.1 uncultured Anaerolineaceae bacterium
CGGCGGCGTGATCCACCTGGGCGGGCTTCCAGGCCGTGGTGCTGTGGCAGGTGGAACATTGCCCTTCAAAGTGGTTGGCCGGTTTGTTCTTGGTGTGGCAGGCCTGACAGTCGGTGAAACCTGCGGCGGCGTGATCCACCTGGGCGGGCTTCCAGGCCGTGGTGCTGTGGCAGGTGGAGCACTGGCCTTCAAAGTGATTCGCTGGCTTGTCTTTCGTGTGACAGGATTGACAATCTGTCGCGCCCGCGGCTGCGTGGTTGAAGTTGGCAGGCTTCCAGGCCGTGGTGCTGTGGCACAACGAGCACTGGCCGCTCCAGTGATCGGCGGGCTTGTCTTTGGTGTGGCAGGCCTGGCAGTCCGTGGCATTGGCGAGCTGATGGTCGAAGTGGATGTCCTGCCAGGAGACTGGCGTGTGGCAAGCCGCACAGTCAGCTTCGAAGTGATTTGCCGGTTTGTCCTGCGCGTGGCAGGCTTCGCAGGTGTTCGGCGTGCCGACGTATTGGCCAGTCGTGTGGCAGGATTCGCAGGCCAGCGTACTGTGCTGCCCCAGCAGGGGGAAGAAGGCGTGTATCGCGCCCGGGCTGTCTGCCGGGAAGGGTACGGTGTGTGGAGCGATGGTGTTTTTGCTGTCGGTGGTTCCGACGTTGATGGTTTGCCCGTTCACTGAGGCGGGGAAGGACGGCTGAATGCCGACCAGGCGGGTCAGTTTGCCCAGGTTGCTTGCCGAGTCACCTGCCAGGGCGATCAGGGTATCCAGCTTGGTTGCCATGCCATCATAGGCAGAGGCGTAGTTTTGCGGTGTGAAAGAGAGTAGCTGCAGTGCACCCTGTATGTCACGAGCACGGGCGAGAAGCTGGTCCCGCCGGGCGTTGGCCTGGCTGTCCGGCAGCGCAGCGATGGCCAGGGCGGCCTGGTCCAGCGTCTGGTTCAGGTCGGCCAGCACCTGTACCTCCCGGGGGCTGCCGGCCACCGATGCCAGATCCAGCGTGCGGCGATACACCAGCTCCAGCAGGTAATCCGCCTGTTGAGCCGGATCGCTGAGCAGGCGCAGGTACACGACCTCCGCGGTGCGCTGAACGGGTGCCAGGGCACTGGTTGGCCCGATTGGGCCGTTGGCCGCCAGCACATAGCCTGTGCCCAGCCCGGCCATGGCCAACAGCACCAGGATTAACGTGGCAGAGAACAGAAACTTACGCATAAGACACCTCCTGACGAGGTTGTGGGGGTTTTCCCGTCAGCTCATGACCACGGGTGGAACCCACCAGTTGTGAAGCGGCGGCGTGTTGAAGACGCATCGCCCGTCAGGCTTCAATGCACTCATCGAACAAGTTGCGTGCGAACGGCCTCTGATCAATCGCCGCCTTCGCGACCACCTTCGCCGATGGCGGCATGGCACATATCGCACCCCCGGTCGATGCGGGCGCTGTCCATGTACCGATTGGTAGCGTTGCCCGGCTGGTGCGCCGGGTGACAGACAGCACAACGGTTGACCGGACCGCCGCGTACACGCCAGGCCAGTTGCAGGCTGTCGGCATGGTAGTGACCGTCGTGGCCGGGTATGCCGTCCAGGCTGCGCCCTTCACCGGCCTCGCCACCTGGTGGGACCAGTGGCATGTTGTGACACTTCGTGCACGAGGCGTTGTTCACCGGGCGGGTGGTTCGCGCCGGCTGCTGATAGTTGCCCGTCTTGTAGGCCAGCATATCCATCGCGCCGGTGAGCATGGCTTTGGCGCGTCCTGGCACGCCTTTGCCGCTGTGACAGTCGATGCAGTTCGTTTCCTTGGCGGCATGAAAGGCGGCCAGGTCTACCGGATCAGCGGCCAGGCTACGCTGGTAGTAGGTGCTCTCCGGTTCAGTATGGCACGAGGCGCAGAACGCATCGTTGCGTTCTAAGGAAGCACCATAAGCGTAGCCGCCTGCACCGACCAGCATCAGAGCGATGATGAGGACGAGAGTGATGGAACTTATTCTTTTCATGTGACGCATCCTTCTCCAAAAAGTTACGGTTGTTCCTGAACTGCGCCGTCTGCGTGGCAGGCGATGCAGTCCGGTAGGTCAGCCAGCGCGATGCCGGCACGTGTGTGGCTTTGCGCAATCGCGTCCGCCTGATGCTCGTGACACCCATAGCAGGTGTACTCCGTGTAGCGATTTGGATGGCAGACCTCGCAGGACACTTCGCCCTGGTTGCCGTGGTCGAGCGGGAAGGTGTGCACGCGCATCCGCGCTGGCGCCCAGGCATCCGTCTGGTGGCAGTTCTGGCATTGCAGGCCGAAGAAGCCAGCGTGGATTTCCGGTTCGGCATGGCATTGCCAGCACTCGGACGGCGTGCCGGCAAACATCTGGTTTTCGTGGCATGCGGTGCATTCCAGCCCGGCGTGCGCGCCATCCAGCGGAAAGACATCGGCATGATCGAAGTTGCGCATACGGTCCACCCCGTCATGACAGGAGGTACAGTTGGGGCCGAACTGTGCCTGATGATCCTGCATGAAGATCGGATCGGCTGCGCTGTGGCAGTCCGCGCACACGGCTTGATCGAAGGTTTGCAGGTCGTTGCGGTGGCAGGTGGTGCAGGTGATTGGCTGATCCTGATAATCCACCGCGTGGCGGGCCAGGCTGAAGCCAGCCTGATTCTGGTGATCGAACCATGCGCCGTTCAGTTGTGCCGGGCTCCATGCCTGAGGTGAGTGACAGGTTTCGCATTGCAGATCGAACAGGCCACGGTGCATCTCAGGTTCCTGGTGGCAGGCAACACACTCGCGTGCTGTGCCCTGGAAGACGCCATTCACGTGGCAGGAGGCGCAACGGGTGGTCGCGTGTTGCCCTTCCAGAAGGAAGCCCGTGCTGTTGTGGTCGAAGCGTGCCATGCTATCCAGGCCGTCGTGGCAGGCCAAGCAATCCTGTCCAAAGTCTGTGACGTGCTGTACCATGAAGACGTTATCGGCCTGCGCATGGCAGGCGGCACAGGCGTCTGACGGCACGACAAAATCGGTGCGGGTGTGACAATCGGAACAGGCCATCGGGGTGGCGTCGTAGTCAATTTGGTGATGCAGCAGGCTGAAACGGGTCAGCGAGTGGTCGAAGTTCGCCAGCGCCGACTGAGTGGGATCGAAGTCCCGTCCGCGATGGTCGCTGTGACAGGCAGCACAGCGATCCACCTGTTTCAGCCGGGCGTGCAGGCCGTTTTCGTTCACGATTTGATCCTGGATGTCGGTGTGACATTTCAGGCAGAGCGGTGCCTGCGTGCTGCGCAGCGGCTGATGGCAAAGGTTGCACTGCGTTTCAAAATCAGCGTGTGAGGTAAAGCCACCCAGCGTGACCCCGGTACGTTGCACGGCGCTCAGCGGGCCAGGGCTGAACACAAGGCTGCCTTGGGTCCAGGCCCAGAGTCCCATGGCGGCCAGGGTGATCAGCGCGAGTGCCACGCCGGAGGGTGTCAACCAGGAAGAAGACTTTTTCATCGCGCTTGCAGTGTAACCTGAGAGGCAGATTAATGGGTTTAGAGCAGGGTAAAAGAAGTTTAAGGGCGGGTTAAGCGGATAAAGGGTGCCTGCTGGGTTGTAGCGAACCTGTCGAAGCGGTGTACAATGAAAACATCATGTCTTGGGAGGCGATATGACGCGATTGTTGCTGGTGGACGACGAGCCCTCGATCCTGGATACGCTGCGATTTCGTCTGGAACGGGAGGGATTCGAAGTGGCGACGGCTGGCAGCGGCCTGGAGGCGCTGCAGGTGTTTCGGCAATTTCAACCCCACGTGGTGGTGCTCGATGTGATGCTGCCGGATATTGATGGTTTGGAGGTTTGCCGTCGGTTGCGTGAACAGAGCGCGGTGCCGGTGCTGATGCTCACTGCACGTGGTGAAGAGATGGATAGGGTGCTGGGTTTAGAGGTCGGCGCAGATGACTATCTGGTCAAGCCGTTCTCGTATCGTGAGTTGCTGGCACGTATCCGCGCCTTGCTGCGTCGCCTGGAGCTGGACCGTCAGCAAGTTGCGACCCCGCGAGTGATCCAGGTGGGCAAGGTGCGGTTGGATTCGGCGGCTCGGCGCGTCTGGAAAGGAGATCAGGAGATCATGCTTTCCAGTCGTGAGTTTGACCTGCTCTATCAATTGATGGCTTCTGCTGGCCAGGCCGTCCGCCGCCAGGAGCTGTTCGACCGCGTGTGGGGAGTGGACTGGATCGGTGATCCACACACGCTGGATGTGCACATCCGCTGGTTACGGCTGAAGATCGAAGAAGACCCGGCGAACCCGAAGTACATCCAGACCGTTCGTGGTTACGGATATCGCTTTGCCGGACCGGAGGAAGTGTGATGCAGACCCTACGTTCCCGCTTGTTGTTTTCTCACGCGCTGGTGGTGCTGTTGAGCCTGGGGGTGCTGCTGGGTTTCATCTGGCACACCTTGCTGGACACGGCTATCGAAGGGTTTGAGCACCATCTGGAAGACGTGGGTTTTGCTGCCAGCAACGCGCTGGAAGAACCGTTGAAAGAGGCGCTGGAAGGGAAGCGCCCGCTGGCTGAAGTGCGACAGATGCTGGATCATTTGATCTCTGAGGAGCAGATTTACGTGCTCTACCTGCCGGATGGTTCCGCTCTGATGACCAATGACACAGCCCTGCCGAAAGAAGCCCCTCCTGAGGTCTTTCAGGCGATCAGCGCCCCGCTGAGCGAAGCCGATTCGATACGATCAGATGCCACCGGCAAAGAGCGGTTGTTTCTGGCGGTGCGGATAGAACGTGAGGGGAAGGTCTATGGTGTGCTGTTCCTGTACAGTTCCCTGCGAGAGGCTTACGCCCAGGCCAGGAGAAAGTTTTTAGCCTTGCTGGGAGTAGGGGGGGCGGTGCTGTTGGCCGTGGTGATCGGCAGCATGATCCTGGCGCGCAATCTGATTGCACCGTTGCAACACATGGAAGCCGTGACCCGTAAGATGGCGGAAGGGGACCTGGGGGCGCGCGTTGTGCCAGCTGGGCCAGACGAGATCGCTTCGCTGGCGAAGGCGTTCAACCGTATGGCCGATCGTATCCAGTCGCACGTGGACGAGATGCGTGCCTTTGTGGCCAACGCCAGCCATGAGCTGCGCACTCCGCTGACAGCGATCAAATTGCGCACTGAAGCGCTGCGTTATGGCGGTGCACTTGATGATCCAGAGGTTGCTGACCGATTCCTGGCGGATATTGAGTTCCATACCGATCGCCTGAGTCGCATGGTGAACGAGTTGCTTGATCTGTCGCGCATTGAAGCTGGTGCAGGGCGGAAGAAGCGCCAGTCAGTTAACCTGGCGGCGCTGCTGAGTGAGGCGGTTGAGACCTA
This sequence comes from uncultured Anaerolineaceae bacterium, assembly GCA_964435005.1. Lineage (GTDB taxonomy): Bacteria > Chloroflexota > Anaerolineae > Anaerolineales > DRMV01 > CAYSXA01. The sequence goes on from CAYSXA010000062.1 coordinate 5,309, forward strand.
TCGTGTGCGGGTAGAAGAGAAATCGCTTCGGTTGAAGGTTGACGTGATGCCCGGATTGCCCAGTGTGTTTGGCAACGAAGATCAGTTGCGCCGCGTGGTGGAGAACCTGCTGGGGAACGCGATCAAGTTCACCCCGCCTGGGGGAGAGGTATGGCTGCGTCTGAGCGCGCAACCCAATCGCCGTCGGGTGCGTTTTGAAGTCCGGGATACCGGGCCGGGGATCCCGGAAAAGCACCTGCCCCACCTCTTTGAGCGCTTCTACCGGGCAATAGATACTCAGCCAGGGATTGAGGAACAGGGGAGTGGATTGGGACTGGCGATCGTGCGTGCGATCGTGGAGGCACACGATGGGCAGGTTGGTGTGGAAAGTGAGGTAGGGAAGGGGAGTACGTTCTGGGTGGAGTTACCGTATTGAGCTTACTTCAAGGCCAGAGCTTCGTACACACGCAGCGGTTCGGGTTTTCCTTTGACGTTTAGCGGCGGTAGCGGGCGGCACGTGATCCGCTGGCGCACCTGTTGATATACGGCCTCGGAGAGCAGCACCTGGCCGGCCTCGGCGGCTTCCTCCAGTCGGCTGGCAGTGTTCATGGTATCCCCCACTGCGTCGAACTTGCGGGTGCGCTTGCTGCCCAACAGGCCACGGACGACCTCGCCGTAATGTACACCGATCCCTATTCCCAGCCCGTAAGGGGCGAGCAGACGGCTCAGCGCGGCGTTCAGTTGGAGCGCTGTGGTCACTGCAGCGACCGGATCGTCGAAGAGCGTGATCACCTCATCGGCGACAAAGATGGGTTTGCTGCCGCCGCTGCGCAGGATGATGGCTTCTGCTTCTTCGTAAATTCGATTCAGCAGCGCAACGATTTTTTCGGGGGTGGTGGTCGCACTCCAGGCGGTGAAGCCGCGTACGTCCAGAAAGAGCGGGGCTACGGTCGCCCGGCGCGGTTGCAGCACCTGGGTGGGCGCTTCCAGCGCCTGTTCCACCACCTTGCGCTCGAAGGAGAACTCGGAGAGGCGTTGCAGTTGCCGCGCCAGGTGACGCAATTGCAGCGTTTGGGTGGCGACCTGAGCTTCGCTGGCGCCCAGCATTAGCCCGATCAGCGCGGCACCGATGAGCACGTACAGGTGATCTGGTTTGGAGATGAATTCCCCCCAGGTTTTCATCATCTGGCCTTGTGTGATGCCGGAGTCCATCAGCCAGTACAGCCAGGAAAACAGGCTGATGCGCGCCACGTTTTCCAGCAGGTAGGTTGCTGTGGCCATCAGTCCGATAGCGTGCGCCCGCCAGGCGCGGATCAGCCCGGCCAGGAGAGCGAAGCCCCAGTAGGTGGCATGCAATGGGTCGTGCAGGAAGGAGAACCCTTCCAGCAGGAAGTCGAACACGGTGTACATGGCCGGGCCGATCAGGTTGAAGGCCAGCACGGCCAACGGGGATTGGGGTTGCCACCATGCAGTCGCCACGGCCTGTATGGCGGCGGCAGGGATCTGGAGCAGGTGGGGGAAATCGGCCAGATAGGCGCTCAAACCGCCTTGCGCCAGGTCGAGCACCGCGTTCAGGATGGGGAATACGGCGGCGTTGGTCAGGAATTCGCGCGATGCGGTGCTCCACACCGAGCCGCTGATTTTTTGCTCCAGGGAAGTAGGCTTCAGGCTGAGCATGGCGCTTCGCATTATAGCACGGTTGACCGGAGCCCGGATTTGTGGCATAATCACGGCAACAACTGGAACCCTGAATACAAAGGTGATGATGGAGACGAGTACGCCGGGCCGCTCCTGTCAGCGACCCCGGGGCCGGTGTGAGCCGGGGCAGGATGTCTGGCGGAAAATCCCTCCGGAGCCGCAATCTGAAAGGGCTGTGGCCTGAGTAGGTGCGCCGGGTTCGCCCCCCGTTATTCAGGGCGCGGGAATCGCAGAACGCTGTTCCCGACTGAGCGCCTGCCTTTGGGCAGGAAGCAGGGTGGTACCGCGGGAGTTCAACTCTCGTCCCTGGTTGGGACGAGAGTTTTGCTTTCCAAACCTGGGTAATCAGGAGGTGTCATGTTCAAGCCGGTTTCGCCGCAGGTCAATCTGCCTCAAATGGAAGAAGCCGTGCTCAAATTCTGGAAGGAGCGGGACATCTTTCGCCGCTCTACGGAGCAGCGCGAAGGGGGGCCGGAATACGTGTTCTACGAGGGCCCGCCAACCGCAAACGGCAAACCCGGCGTGCACCACGTGCTGGCGCGCGCGTTCAAAGACCTGTTCCCACGCTACAAGTCCATGCGCGGTTATCACGTGATCCGCCGGGGGGGATGGGATACCCACGGCCTGCCCGTGGAACTGGAGGTCGAAAAGAAGCTCGGTTTCATCAGCAAGAAACAGATCGAGGAGTACGGCATCGCCGAGTTCAACGCGCTGTGCCGCAAATCGGTGTTCGAGTACATCCAGGACTGGGAGCGGCTGACCGACCGCATTGCTTTCTGGGTAGACCTGGAGAACGCCTACGTCACCTTTACCAACGACTACATTGAGTCGGTGTGGTGGATTTTGAAGTCCTTCTGGGAGAAGGGGTTGCTCTACCAGGGCTTCAAGGTGGTGCCCTATTGCCCGCGCTGCGGCACGCCGCTGGCCGACCACGAGGTGGCCCTGGGCTATTCGGAGACTGCTGACCCCTCTGTGTTCGTGCGCATGCCGCTGGTGGACGAGAAGGGTACCTCGCTGCTGGTGTGGACGACCACGCCGTGGACGCTGCCCGGCAACGTGGCCGTGGCGGCTCATCCGAAGGAGTCCTACGTCAAGGTGGAACGCGCCCTGCCCGACGGCGGTACGGAACGCCTGATTCTGGCGGAAGCGTTGCTCGAAAAGGTCTTCGGCGAGGAACCGGTCACCGTGGTGGAGACCTTCCCCGGCAAGAAGCTGAAGGGTGTGCGTTATCACCCGCTGTTCACCTTCCTGCCGCTGGATAAACCTGCGCACTACGTGGTACTGGAAGACTTCGTGACCATGGAGGATGGCACCGGCCTGGTGCACATGGCGCCTGCTTTCGGCGCAGAGGACATGCAGGCAGCGCTGGAGCACGACCTGCCGGTGTTGATGACGGTGAAGCCCGACGGCACGTTCATCGACGCAGTCACGCCCTGGGCGGGCGTCTTTGTCAAGGACGCCGATCCGAAGATCATTGAAGACCTGGATCGCCGCGGGTTACTCTTCCGTGCCGAGCAATACGTACACACCTATCCCTTCTGCTGGCGTTGCGATACCCCGTTGCTCTACTACGCCCGCCAGACCTGGTACATCCGCACCACGCAGTACAAGGATCGCCTGGTGGCGCTCAACGAACGGGTCAACTGGGTGCCCGGCCACATCAAGCACGGACGCTTCGGTAACTGGTTGGAGAACAACATCGACTGGGCGCTGGGGCGCGAACGTTACTGGGGCACGCCGCTGCCGGTCTGGGAGTGCGAATCCTGCCACCACCAGGTTTGCGTCGGCTCCGTGGCGGAGCTCTCCGAACGCGCCGGGCGCGATCTCTCCGACCTCGACCTGCACCGCCCTTACGTGGATGAGGTCACCTTCACCTGCCCGGAGTGCGGCAGTACTATGCGCCGCGTGCCCGAGTTGATCGACGTGTGGTTCGACTCCGGCTCCATGCCAGTCGCGCAGTGGCATTACCCCTTTGAGAACCGGGAGACCTTCCAGAAGCAGTTCCCGGCGGACTTCATCTGCGAGGCCGTGGATCAGACGCGCGGCTGGTTCTACTCGCTGCACGCGATCAGTACCCTGCTATTCGACAGCGAGTGCTTCAAGAACGTGGTCTGTCTGGGGCTGATCCTGGACGCCGAGGGCCGCAAGATGTCCAAGTCGCGCGGCAACGTGGTTGATCCGTGGGAGGTGCTCAACAAACTGGGCGCTGATCCCTTCCGCTGGTATCTGTACACCGCCACGCCGCCGGGACAGGAGCGCCGCTTCTCCCTGGATCTGGTGGACGAAGTGGTGCGCAACTTCATCCTCACGCTGTGGAACGTGTATTCCTTCTTCGTGACCTACGCCAACCTGGACGGCTGGCGACCGGATCCGGCGCGGGAGCCGCGGTACGCGCCGATCGACCGCTGGCTGCGTTCCGAACTGCACACGCTGGTGCGCGACGTGACGGAAGCCTATGAGACCTACGACGTGCTCGGCGCCACCCGTCCGGTGGAGCGCTTTGTGGATCTGCTCTCGAACTGGTATCTGCGCCGCAGCCGCCGCCGCTTCTGGCGCGGCGATGGCCACGACGAGGACAAGTACGCGGCCTACGCCACGCTGTATGAGGCGCTGGTCACGCTGAGCAAGCTCGTGGCGCCGGCGATGCCTTTCCTGGCCGAGGAGCTGTACCAGAACCTGGTGCGCTCGGTGGATGCGGACGCGCCGGAGTCGGTGCACATGGCGGACTGGCCGCAGTACGATGCAGCGGCGATCGACGAGGCGCTGAACCGCGAGATGGATGTGGTGCGGAAACTGGCCTCGCTGGGCCGTGCGGCGCGCACGCAGTCGGGCATCCGGTTGCGCCAGCCGCTGGCCGAAGCGGCGTTCGCCGTGGGTAGCGCCGCCGAGATGGCCGCGCTGGAGCGCCACGCTGCGTTGCTCATGGACGAACTGAACGTGAAGCGCGTGCGCGTCCTGGGCTCCGCGGGCGAGGCGGTCTCCTACCGGCTGAAGCCGCTGCCCAAACAACTGGGTCAAAAGCACAAGAGCCGCTTCCCGCGCGTGCGCGAAGCAATCCTGGCGCTGGATGCGGCGGCTGCCGCTGCGGATTTGCTGGCGGGCAGGCCGATCACGGTCACCGTGGATGGCGAGGCCATTGAGGTGCTGCCGGATGAGGTGGATGTGATTGCTGAAGCCCAGGCCGGCCTGGCCGTGGCCTCGGAAGGCGCCTACCTGTGCGCCCTGAGCACCGAAATCACCCCCGAACTGCGGCTGGAAGGCCTGGCGCGCGAGTTCAACCGCCGCGTGCAGGATTTCCGCAAGCGGTGCGGTCTGGAGGTGGCGGACCGCATCCACCTGACCTACCGCGCCACGCCTGATCTGGCGCAGGCCATCGCGGCGCACCGCGATTACCTGATGGATGAATTGCTGGCGCGCTCGCTGGAAGAAGGCGATCCGCCCGAAGGCGCGCAGGTGCTCGAAGGCTCGTTCGACGACCAGCAGTTTACCGTCGGACTGACCAAAGCCTGAGGTGTCTGTGGTAACCGCCTTTCAGGCGGTTTACAATCCATCGCTGCCAATTCATTTGCGGGCCACACCCGCTTGGTCGGCCAAAGCCGACCCCACCACCTTCTTCCTTTGGGGAGAGGGTTGGAGGGGGGGAGACGCCGATGAACGCCGGTGGATGCAGAATCTCTCCCTATCCTTCAACCCCCTCCCCTCTCTTTGTAAGAGAGGGGAGGGGGGGCGAGCCGCTTGCAGCGGCGGGCGGGGGAGGGGAGAATACCTCAATCCGCCGCCTGAGGCGGCGCTTCGCCCACGCCGAACTGCGTGCGCAGCGCCTTCTTGTTGATCTTGCCCACGCTGGTCAGCGGGATGCTCTCCACGAACTCGTAGCGGTCGGGGATGGCCCAGTCGGTGATTACGCCTTGCTCGGCGTACTGCTTCAGGTGGGCTTTGAGCGTTTCGGCGTTCAACTCGTCTGCGCGGCCTTCTTTGGGCTGAACGATCGCCAGCGGGCGCTCGCCCCAGCGCTCGTCGGGGATGCCGATCACCGCGGCGACCTGCACGGCGGGGTGCAGGCTGAGCAGGTTCTCCAGTTCGAGCGAGGAGATCCACTCACCGCCGCTCTTGATCACGTCCTTCAGGCGGTCTACAATCTGTACGAAGCCGTGCTGGTCGATCACGGCCACGTCGCCGGTGTGCAGCCAGCCATCGCGCCACAATTCTTCGGAGCGATCCGGCTCCTTGGTGTATCCGGGGGTGAGCCAGGGGGTGCGCACCACGATCTCGCCCTTTTCCTGGCCGTCGCGGGTCACGTCCTCGCCCCGCTCGTTCACCACGCGCAGTTTGACCAGCGGCACCGGCACGCCGGTCTTGATCATGTAATCCAGCTGTTTCTCTTCATCCCAGTCCAGCATATAGGGCTTGAGCAATGCCAGGGTGAGCACCGGCGCGGTCTCGGACATGCCGTAACCGGCATACACCTTGATGCCCAGCGCGCGGGCCTGCTGCGCCAGCCCCTTGGTCAGCCGCGCGCCGCCGATCACCACCGTCCAGTGGCTGAGGTTCAGCCCCTTGACCGCGTCAGCGGTCACCAGCATTTGCAGGATGGTGGGCACGCAGTGGCTAAAGGTCACTTTGTGCTGCAAGATCAGCTTTAGCAACATGGCCGGCTCGTAGCGGCCCGGGTACACCTGCTTCACGCCCAGCATGGTCATCAGGTAGGGGATGCCCCAGGCGTGGACGTGGAACATGGGGGTCAGCGGCATATAGACCGCGCGCTTGTTTTGTGGGTAGTCCGCCAGTGCGCTGATGCTGGTGCCCAGCGTCAGCGTGTGCAGCACCAACTGGCGATGGGTGAACTGTACCCCCTTGGGCTTGCCAGTGGTTCCGGTGGTGTAGGCGGTGGTCGCCTGGGTGGTTTCGGGGAAGTCGGGCAACTCGTCCAGTGGCGTCACGCTGCTGATCCAGGCCTCGTACTCCAGGTCGGTGAGCGCGGTTTCGGGCGGCGTCTCTTTGTCCGTGATCAGGATGTACTTGCGGACGGTGGGCAGTTGCGGCGCGAGTTTCTCCACCAAGGGCAGGAAGTCCTCGTGGAAGATCAACACCTCGTCCTCGGCATGCTGGATGGTGTAGGCGATGTCGGTGGGCGCCAGGCGCGGGTTGATCGTGTGCAGGATCGCCCCGATGCCGGGGATGCCGAAGTACATCTCCAGGTAGCGATGGCTGTCCCACTCGATCACGCCCACCGTGCTGCCTTGCCCCACGCCGATGCTCTGCAGCGCCGCGCCCAGCTGCAACACGCGCTGGTACATCTCGGCGTAGGTGTACTCGAACTGGTCGCGGTACACGATCTTCTGGCCGGGATACCACTCCACGCCGTGTTCCAGCAAGCGCTTTAGCAAGAGGGGATATTCATAGACCGGCATGGCAACCTCCTTCCAGGTAACTTGACGTTTTCCACTTGCGTTATTCAGTGTACAGCAAAATTTCTTGGGGTACAAGCGGGTTTTCTGCTGGAGAGCATTCAGGGCGATGTTAGTTTCCCCTGGCGGGCAGAGCCTTTCTCTCATTAACCCTTTTCCCCCCTTACTTAGGGGGGAAGGGCTGGGGAGGGGGGATTGAACACATCTGCCAGCCCTCTGGGTGTGGGCAGGCGAATTCGCGGTTGACAATCCACCAGGCTGCTTTCTGGGGCTATAATTGTGCCCATGAGCGACATTTATGCAGAGACCATTGCCAACGACGACGGGCTGATGCGCCCGACGCAGGTGATCGTGGACCTGGATCGCCTGGCGGCGAACTTCCGCGCGATCCGGGCGCAGGTGGCGCCGGCGAAGGTGATGCCCATCCTGAAGGCGAACGCTTACGGTCATGGGCTGGTGCGCGTGGCGCAGTGGATGGAGCACCTGGGCGCAGACTACCTGGGCGTGGCCGTGCTGGAAGAAGGCATCCTGCTGCGCAAGGCGGGCGTGCGGGCGCCGATTCTGGTGCTGGGCGGCATCTGGGGTAGTCAGATTCCGCTCTTTCTGGAACACGATCTCACGCTCACCGCTTCTTCGATTGAGAAACTGGAGGCCATCGACCAGGCCGCCGAGGCGATGGGCGTGCGCGCGCGGGTGCATCTGAAAATCGACACCGGCATGGAGCGCATCGGCGTACATTATTACAGCGCCGAAGGCTTTCTGGAAGCAGCGCTGCGTTGCCGCCACGTGGACGTGGAGGGTATCTTCTCCCACTTCGCCAACGCGGATGCTGCCGATCTGACCTCAGCTCATCTGCAACTGGAACGCTTCCAGGAAGTGCTCGCCTTTTACGAGAAGCGCAGCCTGCCGCCGCCGCGTCTGCGTCACATGGCGAACTCGGCGGCCATTTTGCGCCTGCCGGAGGCCTACTTCGACCTGGTGCGTCCGGGCATCCTGCTCTACGGGGTGTATCCCTCGGACGAAGTGCCGCACACCGTGGCGGTGCAGCCGGCGCTCACCTGGCGCTCGCGTGTGGTGTACTTCAAGGTAATCCAACCCGGTCACCCGGTGAGCTACGGCTGGACGTGGCAATCGGATCGCATGACCCGCGCGGTGACCGTCCCGGTTGGCTACGGCGATGGCTATTTCCGCGCGATGAGTGCCAAGGCGCAGGTGATCATCCGTGGGAAGCGCTATCCGGTGATCGGGCGCATCTGCATGGATCAGATGGTGGTGAACATCGGCTGGGATTCGGCTTACAACGGCGACCCGGTCACCCTGATCGGCGAGGACGACGAAGAGCGCATCACCGTGGAAGACCTGGCGGCCTGGGCGGGGACTATCCCCTACGAAGTGTTGACAAACATCAACACCCGCGTGCCGCGCGTGTACGTGGGTGGCGAATGAACGCTTTGCCCGCGGCCCCCGGCGCATACCTGCTGGCGCTGCGGCTTGAGCAGACGCAGCGGATCGAGGTCCGCTCGTTTGGGGTGCACACCCTTTCTCTTATACCCATTTCACGCTGTCGACGCGGCGGTCTGTGTCGATTCCTTCGGTCGCCCTTGTCTTCACAGCACACATCGTATG
>CAYSXA010000063.1:0-13886 GCA_964435005.1 uncultured Anaerolineaceae bacterium
TTCGTTTTACGCAGCGAACATCTACCGCCCGGCTTCGGCGAGAGCTGCGCCTACTCCCATGAGGACGGGGGAACGGACTTCCGCCTGAGCTGGGGCGGTGGTCACGAGCAGGGCGCCTGCCTGCTGGGCGCAGACCGCATGATCACCGCCGGGCCACACCACATCAAATTGCCTTTCGAAGAATGCCAGCCGCTGCCCACCGGGCAAGAGGCCTGGGTATACCTGAGCCTGCACCACATGGCCGGGCCGCACGACCAGCCGCGCACGCTCACGCTGACCGTCCAACGCGCCGCCCCCGCCGCGCGTGATCATCCGCCTGGACGGCAATCACCTGACCGTGGATTGCCTCACCAACGGAACGCCGCGCCGCATGTTCGACCTGTTCGACCACATCGCCGCCCAGGGCGTTGACCAGGGGCGCGCCTGGGACGCTGACCTGTTCCACTTCGGCGGGCCGTACTTCGCGCTGCGGCTGTGGTTCTTCTGGCTCTGGCCCGGCAAGATCGCCTTCCTGGGCCACGAGGTACCGGATGTGGAGCGCTTCGACCTGGTGTTTCACGGTGAGACCGGTGAGGTAGCCTACGCCGCCACGGACACCCACTGGCGCGAAACCTGGACGCTTGCGCCACCGGACGGCTCGCCTGTGGATGGAAACCTCGGTCTGTTCTCCCGCAAGGTGCTGGAGCAACTCACCCCGCGCGAGAAAGCGGACTACGAAGAATACCTGGACTACGTGTTGCACGGCGCGCACCATCACCTGCCGGCGGGAGTGCACATCCCGGCGCTGACCGTGGCACGGGAGCTGGGATTGCTTCAGGGCACGCGCGCGCCGGCCTGGGTCTGGCCCGAAGCACTACGACCCGCACCAGGCGTGCTGGAGGTCGGGCTGGAAGCGCATGTGCCGTACTTCACCAACTGCCCACCCCCGCCTCCCGGCATGGTGAGCAGCGATCCACGGGAGGGATGACGATGAAATCTGTTTCCATCACCACCATTCAGGGGATTCGCATCGGCCACGCGCATGACGCCGAGGCATTGACCGGTTGTACGGTGGTCTTGTGCGAAGACGGTGCGGTGGGCGGCGTGGATCAGCGCGGCGGGGCACCCGGCACCCGCGAGACCGATCCACTGCGCCCGATGCACCTGGTACAGCGGGTGCACGCCGTGCTGCTCACCGGCGGGTCGGCCTTCGGCCTGGACGCAGCGGGAGGCGTGGTGCGCTACCTGGAAGAGCGCGGCGTGGGCTTTGACGTGGGCGTGGCGCAGGTGCCCATCGTACCCGCCGCAGTGATCTTCGACCTGGCGCTGGGACGCGCTGACCGGCGCCCCGACGCGGCGATGGGCTACGCGGCCTGTCAGGCGGCCAGCGCCGACCCGCCACTCGAAGGGAACGTGGGCGCGGGCATGGGCGCCACCGTGGGCAAGGTGCTCGGCATGACTCAGGCGATGAAAGCCGGTCTGGGCTGCGCGGCACTCGACCTGGGCGGCGGGCTGAAGGTCGGCGCGGTGATGGTGGTCAACGCCTTCGGCGACGTGGTGGATCCGCAAACAGGACACATCCTGGCCGGTGCACGGGCACTGCACAAAGGGCCGCTGCACATCGGCCAGGGAACGTTCGCCGATACGCTCGCCGTGATGCGCAGCCGCATCGGGCGTCAGGCATTGCGCTTCGCCCAGCGCGGGAACACGGTGATCGGGGCGGTGGTCACCAATGCGCGTCTGACCAAGGAAGAAGCAAACAAGGTCGCCCAGATGGCGCAGGACGGCATCGCACGCACCATCCGCCCGGCGCACACCATGCTGGACGGCGACACAATCTTCGCGCTGGCGATCGGCCGCAAGAAGGCGGACGTCAACCTGATCGGCGCATTCGCCGCAGAAGTCGTAGCGCAGGCCATCGTGCGCGCGGTCACGCAGGCCGAACCCGCTGGCGGGCTACCCGCGACACGCACCCTGGGAACGCCGCCCTGACCGCGCCACCTCAGATGCGCGTATCGACGATTTACAACCAGAAGATCTTCAACGTCAACAGGATGACCGGGATCAGCACCAGCGTGAGCGGCAGGCCCACGCGCAAGTAATCGCGCGGGCGATACCCCGCTGGCCCCATCACCAGCAGGTTGACCGGGTGCGCGGTGGGCAAGAGGAAGGCCAGCGAAGCGGCCACCGCCACCACCATCGCCAAGCCGCGCGGATCGAGGTGATACTGTTCCGCTGCTGCAATCGCCAGCGGCGACAGGATCAGCGCCGCCGCCTGCCCGCTGACCACCTGCGCCAGCCCCACCGTGACCAGCAGAAAAATCCCGGCCACCGCCCAGGGCGGCGCCTGCGGCCCCAACCAGGTGAGGAGATGGCCGCTCAGGTAGGCCGCCGCGCCGGTCTGCTGCATGGCCTGCGCCAGCGGGATCATGCCGCCGATCAGGAACACCACCCGCCAGGAGACCGAGCGGTAAGCTGCGTCCGGGGAAAGCACGCCCCCCAGCAGCAAAATCAACATCCCCAGCAACGCCGAGAGCACCAGCGGCAACCACCCCAGCGCCGCCGGTGCCAGCGCCACGACCATCGCCAGCGCCGCCAGCACCGCCTTCCCCGGCGGCATCCGCTGCGCCATCCCCACCTGGGAAAGCAACACGAAATCTTCGCTCTCCACCATGCGCCGGATGTCCTCCGGCGAGCCGTGCACCAGCAAGGCGTCCCCCGGCTGGATGGGCTCCTGATAGACCCGGCGGGCGATCACGTGGCCGTTCCGCCAGATCATCAACACCCGCACGCCGTACTCGCCACGTAAACGCAGGGCCTGCGGCGTCTGTCCCACCGCCCGGCTGCGGGGGTTGAGCGCCACCTCGGCCAGCACCACCCCTTCGTGAATCAGGGGATACTCCTCGATGTTCTGCAACTCCTCCAGGCCATAGCGCGCCAATTGCTCCGCCGAAACCTCGCCAGAGGACAGCCACACATCGCCGACGCGGACAGGCCGGTCGGGAGCAATGCGGTCAATGAGCACCATCTCCCCTTCCTGCACCAGCCCCAGCGGGGTCAGCCCCACATCCCGCGCCATGCGCGGACGCCGCGCCGGACGTCCGACGAGCGGCGACCCCTCACATACCCGCACCTCGTGCAGCTCGCGGCTGAGGTGATACGCCCGCTCCAGCTCGCGCAGCACGTCCTGCGGTGTTGGGGAATCGGATCGCGGTTCGGGGGCAGGAAGCAATCGCCGGCCCGCCAGCAAGATGAACGCCAGCCCGGTCAGCGTGACCGGCAACCCCACCGGGAGGAAATCCAGCAGGCCGTACGGGGCGTAGCCGTGCGCCTCCAACGTGGCGCTGGTGACCAGGTTGGCGGTAGTGAGCAGCGTCGCCGTGCCACCCAGCAGGGTGCCGAAGGCCAGCGGCATCAGCACCCGCCGCAGCGAAAACGTCCGCTCGCGGCGCACGATGGCGACCACCGGCGGCAACAACACCGCCGCCGCCGCGATGGTGTTCATGAACAACGAGAGCACCGCCGCCGCCAGCATCACCACGGTGAGGAAACGCGCCTCCGACCCCGCCGCCAGGCGCGCCAGCCGCTCCCCCAGCCGATCCGTCAGGCCGGCGACCTCCAGCCCTTTGGTCAGCACAAACACGGCGAGCACCACGACCACCACAGGGTTCCCCAGTCCGGACAGCACTTGCGTCGGCGGAATCACCCCCAACAGCGCCAGGCTGACCCCAATGAGCAACCCCACCAGGTCGGCCCGCACCCAGCCGGAAACCAGCAACACGATACCACCACCGGCCACTGCCAGGGTGATCCACAGGGGAGAAAGGCTCACGGGGAGGATTATACTCCGTTCAGGAACAGGGTGTCATCGCGAGCCGCCGTAAGGCGGCGAAGCCATCTCCTGCGCAGACTGGTAAGGAGATCGCTTCGGCGGTCTTCGACCGCCTCGCGATGACAACCCGCTCGCGATGACCCTTCCTCAGCGCCGACGCAGCCCCCAGTACAGCGCCGCACCGCCGATCAGCGTCAATCCACCCACCATCAGAAACGCGTCCTGCCAGAAGCGTTCCGGAAACAGGCGGATCAGCGTATCCGAGTACAGGAACAACCAGGTGTCCCCCTCAAAGAACACGCGGTGGAAAGCCACAAAAAAGGCATTGAAGGCCGCCACGACAAAGAGCAGGATCACTGCGAGCAGCGTCATCGTCCACAGGCCACCGCGGGCGAGCGCCCGGCGCAGGTCATCCATCCAGTCGAATCGCCACCCCAACAGCGCACCGAGAACGATCAGCGCCAGGCTGCCCCACCACACCGCGAGCGCACCACGCACCACACGCTTCACATCGACCATGTGACGCAACTCGCGAGCGTTGTACACCGGGCTCCCGTCCTCAAAGCGCAGGTCGCCCAAAAACTCGATGCCCGCATCGTTCAGCAGGTACTGGCGTGCAATCTCTGCCCAGCGCAGCCGATCCGCCTGGGTGAAACCATACGGGTCGGCGGGGAACCCCGGCATGCGATACTCGACGTGGATGAAAAGCGGTGTAAGCAGCAACCGCACTGCGGTCAGGACCAGCACGACCGGCGTCAGGGCGCTGATCAACCAGCCGTAAGCGTTCCACAAGGTATTTGTCTTCATTGCAGTTGCTCCAATCCTCCAGCGAAGATAAACTTCAGGATCATGGTGTTCGTGATCCACTCAATCGGCGCGCGGTCGTCCGTGAAGACCGTCGTCCGCGCAGGTTCTGGCGCGCGATAGGCGATCGTCCGCGCCAGCGCCTGCAACAACAGCGGATGCACATCCCCTCGCTCCTCCAACACTGCCTTGTTCTGCAGCAAGTTTTCAAAATGCGTGGGCTGCGCGGTGGCGTACAGCACCGAATTGAACGTCCCCGGCACGTCCATCACGTACACCGAGGGATACACCGTGCGAATGGTAGTCGCCAGCGCGTCGATCAGGCGGCGGTCGCCCGGCGCGCGCCCGATATTGACCGTCAACACGCCGCGGTCGCTCAGGCGATCACGGGTGAGGACGAAGAATTCGCGTGTGGTCAGGTGCCAGGGGATGTAAGGTGGACGGTAGGCATCCACGATGATCAGATCGTATCTATACTGGCTACGCGAAAGCCCGACGCGTCCATCCACCGCCTGCGCGTTCAGGTTCGGCATAGTCATCCCAAAGTAGTGTTGCCCCACCGCAATGATCGCCGGGTCGATTTCGAACCCATCAATCGGCACCGGGCCGAAGACCGCCGTGGCCTGGCGCGCCACTGTGCCGGCGGCCAGCCCCACCACCGCGATCCGCTCCACCGCTTCCGGCGAAAAAGGCGGCGGGTTGAAAAACGGCCCGACCAGAAACTGCATCCACGGCCCGTAATACACCAGCTCGGTCGGGTGGTACATCGAATGGATTCCCTGACCATCGTTCAACCGCAACAGCCGGTAGCCTCTCCGCTCAAGCACCTGGATGTAGTTATAGCCGGACTCGGTCTCAAAGATCATCCCCGGCGTGTCGCGTTGCGGGCCACGCAACCCCCAGGCGGCCAGCCCGGCCAGGATCGCCGCCAGCGCCACCGGCAGCCACACCACCCGCCAGCCCTCCGCCCGCCACAGGCCGACGAAGGCCACCAGCAGCAACAGCCCACTGAACGCCAGAAATGTGCGCGCCGTCCCGATGAGCGGGATGGTGAGCAGCACGGGGAAGAACGTCCCCAGGAACGAGCCCAGCGTGGAAATCGCGTACAGCCTCCCGGACACGCGCCCCGCGTAACGGGCGTCTCGCAGCGCCAGGCGGATGGCAAACGGCGAGACCATCCCCAACAGCGTCACCGGTACGCTGAACAGCACGAGCACGGCGACAAACGCCCCGCCAAGCACCCCCATCTGCAGCGCGTCAAAGGCGCGTCCCGCCAGGCGCAGCACCGGGCGCGCGATCAACGGCACCGCGCCGGCGCTGAACGCCGCCCACGAGAGAATGGTGTACAGCGTGCGCAGATACGGCGAACGATCCGCCCAGACCCCGCCAAAGAAGTACCCCAGGGTCAGATAGACCAGAATCAGGCCAATGATCGTTGCCCAGACCAGGTTGCTCTCCCCGAAGGTGCTCCCCAGCAAACGCGAAGCCGAGAGTTCCACCGCCAGGGTGGTCATCCCAGCACAGAAAACGGTCACATCCAGCCAGCGATTACGCATGGTTCCTCTTTTTGCTGATGCGGCGTGCTTCGCCATACCGCTTCATTTCACCGTCCACAGGGCGTACTCCTCGCCCCTCCAGACCAGTATCAGATAGGGCACCGCCGCGGGATCAAACGCACCCAGTTGCCGCTCGTGAGGCCCAACGAGCAGATATTGTACTCCAAACCTGCTCAGGAAATCCTGGCGCCACCCGTCCGGCGTATCCGCGCGGAAGAAGGTCTCCACCTGTTCGCGCACCCGACCGATATCAGCGGTTTCCACGCCGTGCCCCAGCACCACACGCACCGGCGCCCAGGCCGGCAACGCGTTCCCGGTCGAATAGGCGGCGAGCACCACCGCCCCCGTCCGAACGCGGCTGGCGACCGTCTGAAAGGCACGCACTTCCGCTGCCGGCAAAAAAATCGGCTCCGCGGGCTGCGCCACCGCGCGCACGCCCAACCACAAGAGCAACGCCGAAGGCACCCAGAGCGGGGAAAACGCCCACCAGCGTGTGCGCGCAGGGATTCCACGCACCGCCAGCACGACCAGCGCCACCCAAACACCGTCCACCAGACGCCGTTGCACGGTCACCGGCAGGTAGGCCAGCCCCAGTCCCAGCACTGCCCATACCGGCAGCAGCCACCCGGCACGCGGCCGCTCACGCAGCAACGCCCGCGCTCCGCGAGCGACCCAGGGCAACAGCGCGCCATACGCCAGCAGATACGCCCAGAATGGCGGCGAAGGCAGGATATTCTGGGACGACCAGGTACGGAAAAAGGGATCGAACCATTGCCAGAGCACCGTGTAGCCCAACAACGGCGCAGAGGGCGCCAGGAACACTGCAAGACGCCGGAAACGGTCTCGCCAGGCGCGCGTCCACAACACCCAGACAGCCAACACCGCCCAGCCGACCGCCAGCGTGATCGGCTGCGCCAGGCCGCATCCCAGCCAGCACAGACCGCCCCTCACTGGCCTATTCTGCAGCAGCGCCCGCCACCCCCACAACAACAGCGCCCGCGCCAGGGCAAGGTGCGGCAACCCGTACAGCGCGAGGAACCCGAACGCCTCGGGCGAGTAAAACGCAAGCGGCAGGAATCCCCACGGAATAAGCAACCAGCCCAGCCCGCCACCCAACGCGATCAAGGCGGTCGCCCAACGGCGCGCGCTGACCGCATCCAGAAACAATGCAACGAAATCGTAAACCGCGTGGATCAAGGCCAGCGCCGCCACGCTGCGGAACAGGTGAAAAGCGATCACCAGCCGATCGTGCGACAGCCCAGCCAGTTTCCCCAGCAGCAGGTACGGCGCGAAGGCCAGCATAGGGCGCATCAACTGTGCCGTGTAAGGCGTGCGGAACAGCCAGGCGCCTGCCGCACCGCTCAGCATTTTGGCGATGTAGGAATGTCCATCTTCCACGGCGAACACAAAGCCGCTGAAATACCAGTACGGGCTCTGATGCAGCCAGCCGAGCAGATACGGCAAGCCGGTAGCCACCACCACCAACGCACCAAACCCCCAGACCCAGCGCCGCTCGGTGTGCGTGATTGTTGCGCTCTCAACGGGGCGGGCCATACACGCTGACCTCGTCGTTCGCATATAACAGGGGCAATCCAAGGCGGGGAACCGCGCTCCCCAACGCCTGTTCCCGTGGCCCGTATAGCACCACCACCGGCGACCACGTTCGCAGCCAGTCCAACCCCAGCCGACCGGTGTAAAAGTCCACCAGCGCCTGGCGGTTCGTTTCCGCTGGTACACTCTCGAAGGGATGGCCGTACACCACAAAGCGTCCGGTCTGGCCTGGGATGAACGCACCAAGTTCCGGCGAGGCGACGACCACGGACTCCAGCGGCATGTGCGCTTCGACCCAGGCCAGCGCATCCGCCTCGGCGCGCGAGAGGTACAGGTGCGGGTTATGATGCACGGCGGCGAATATCGCCGCAGCGATCAGAATCAGGTTGGTCGGCAGAGCAAGGGTCACCAATCCACGCCGGAAAAGGGGGCGCCAGCGCGCCACGACGTGCGCCGTCAGCGTGCTCACCGGTACCATCAGCCCCATCAGCAAACGCCGCTGCAAGTTCCAGGGGACAAACACCAGCGCCAGCGCGACCGCCGCCCACACGAGCGCCAGGCGCAGCGAAGCACGTCTGCCCCCATATGCAGGTTCAGGGGCGGTCAAGCGTGGGAACATCGCCAGGCCCAACGCGAGCACGAGCGCAGGCGAAAACGCGAGCAACAAATCCCACCAGGGCAGCGACGGCGTCAGGTTTTGCGCGTTCCATCCGGCCAGCACCGGCTGACTGTGCACCGCCCACCAGGTATATCCCAGTGGGACCAAACCGCCAGCCGCCACCGCCAGAGAGCGCCCCAGCCAGCGCCGACGTTCGGGCGACCAGGGAATCATCGCGGCATCCACCGCCGCTGCGAGCACCACGCCAAAGGGGGAAATCCACCCCAGCAGGAAGGCAACCGCCGCCCGCCATCCCCCGCCGGACGCCAGATGCCCTTCCGGCAGCATCAACGCGAGCAGGAGCGCCAGCGCCCAGGGGAAGTGGGCGTTCGTCAGCGCTGAGAGGAAGGGGTACGCCTCAGCCACCCAGAAATCCGCCGGCAGATAGCCGAACGGCCAGGCCAGCCAGCCCAGCCCGCCACCAAAGGCCGCCAGGACGAGCGCCAGCCGTCGGGCGTCCGGTGCCAGCGTCTGATCCAGCCAGCACACCAGGACGAGAAAGAGGACAACCGCACCGCTCAACCGAAGTCCATGCAACATCCATGGGAGCGGTACACCCAAACCGCGCGCCAGGTGCCCCCCCAATAGGTAAAACAGGAACAGCGCACGGCCTTCACCCGGTTGTGGCGTAAACGCCAGGCGGTACGTCCATGCACCGTCCCAGCCCTGGCGCATCTTCGCCAGGTAGGTGTGTCCGTCCAGCGGATTGAACAGCAAGCCACTGAACACCCAATCCTGACCGGCCGTCCGCCAGGCGATCAGGTACGGCACAACGAGCAAAGCGAGCCACACCCCCAGCACCCATCGAATCTCGGAACGACGCAACGCCTGCATGGTCCAATTGTAGCCCACATTTCGCAGCCGATGAGCGACCGATTCACACCCAATTCCACCCGTCCTTTTCACTTGCCTGAACGCGCAGGCACCTCTATAATGACAGCATGAATGACAAGCAACGCCTATTCCAGTTGCAAACCCTGGACAGTCGCCTGAGCAAGATCGCCGCGCGGTTGGAGGAAATCGCCCAGACGCTGGCCGACGTACAGGCGGTGAAAGCTGCCGAACAGGCCGCCAGCCAGGCGAAAGAAGCCATGCTTAAAGTGGAGCACGCGCTGCGCACCGCCGAGGCCGAAACGCAGGCCGTGGCGCAAAAGCTTCGACAAACGGAAGAGACCCTTTACAGCGGGCGGGTCAAAAACCCCAAAGAACTGCAAGACCTGCAACGCGAGGCCGAATCGCTCAAACGCCGGCTGAGCACGCTGGAAGACCGCGAACTGGAAGCCATGATGACCTTTGAAGACGCCACCCAGGCACACGAGCAGGCGAAACAGGCGTTGCAAGCCGCCCGCAACGCCCAGGCGCAGCGAGACGCCAAACTCAAGGCCGAACGGGAACGGCTGACCGCCGAGCGGGATCGGTTGCAGACCAAGCGCGCTGCGCTGCGCACAGGGATCGCAGAAGACCTGCTCGCGCTGTACGACGATCTGCGACAGAAGCGCGGCGGCTTGGCGGTAGCCCAGATCAAAGACAACGCCTGTAGTGCCTGCGGCGACGTGCTCACCTCCAGCCTGATGCAGAAGGCACGCTCTGCCCACGCCCTGGCCCGGTGCGGAACCTGTGGGCGCATCCTGGTGATCTGACATGGGTTTCCTTCGCACCTTCGACCGCCTCTCCTTCTGGCTGGGCTTCCTCGCTGGCAGCCTGTTCTGGTTCGTCGCCACGAGGCTGTGGCCGTTTCTCGCCGCCGGGCTGGATGTCATGAAGTCCCGCCTGCAACGCGCGGGCCGGGAAGTAATCGGCGACATCAACGCACGCTATCGCAAAGAACTGCTGAAGCACGTCCAGGGGCTGCATCTGGCAGCGCCGCTCTTCGCACTGGACGAGGTGCTTGTCCAGCCACGCGTGTTGCTGGAAGAAATCCCACCCCTGGATGATGAAGAGGCCGCCAAGACCTCCGGGCCGGACGTGGTGACCAGCACGGTGCTGTGGACGCCGGACTGGACGGAGATGGCGGCTTTCTACCACCACCGCTCTGCGCCGCTGACCGAAGTGGTCGCCGATGGCGCACACCTGGCGATCATCGCGCCGCCGGGGTACGGCAAGACGGTCGCGCTGGCTGCGCTAGCCTCCGCGTTCGCCCGACAGGACGTCGCCTTAGGTGAGCGGCGCACCTATCTTCCCCTCTGGATTCACGCCGCCGACCTGGACATCACCGCCGATGAGCCGGTGGAGGCGCTGATGCCCGCCCTGTCCACCTTCCTCGGCACGCTCACCCGAGCCCAACTCCCCTCGCGGGTACACGATGCGCTGGTCTCCGGGCAAGCTGTGCTGCTCCTGGACGGTCTGGACGAGTTGCCACCACCGCGCCAGGAAGCGGTCATCCAGTGGCTGAAGGGGTTCATGGAAGAACACACCCTGGTGCAGGTCATCGCCGGCGCGGACAGCCACTTCTTCGATGGCCTGCTGCGGCTGGGGCTGGTGCCGCTGGCGTTGAGCGCCTGGTCGCGGGAAGAGCGCCACCGCTTCCTGGCCAGGTGGGCGCACGCCTGGGAAAACCACATCGCATCGAACCTCAGCGCCCGCGAGGGCACACCCGAACCGGTGGACCCACTGCTGGTTTCCTTGTGGCTACGCGAAGGAGCGCTCTCGCTTTCCCCCATGGAGCTTACTTTGCGCGCCTGGGGCGCCTTCGCCGGCGACCTCCCCGGCGGTCGGCCTCACCACGCCCTGGACGCCCACCTGCGCCGCCTGGTCACTGAAGAGCACCTGCCGGCGCTGCAAGTCATCGCCGCCACCATGTTGACGCGTGGAAGCACTTCCTTCACCCCCAAGCAGGCGCGCGAATGGCTGGGCGAGTCGCCGGAACCACCCATCGAGGCCGAAGCCGCCTCCGAGGAAGAAGCGACACCGACACCTGTAAGCCACGCCACCCGTGCGATCGACCAGGCACTGGAAAACGGCCTGCTGGTGCATGGCGCCGACGATGCCCTGCGCTTTGTCCACGTCGTACTGGCAGGGCATCTGGCCGGCGCCGGCATCCGTACAGAAAACGCCGACTGGCGCTGGGGCGCAATGTGCCGGGCGCTGCGCAGCGCCGCCGTGCAACGCGCGCCAGAGTCATGGCTGCTCCCGTTGCTGGAGAAAGCCGCCCCACCACTGCTCCACCCGCTGCTGGAAGTCGCCCGCTGGCTACCCGACGCGCCACCTAAAACGCAATGGCGCGTCGAGACTCTGCGACGGCTGGCACGGACGATCCACGACAGCCTATTACCGCTCGGTCTGCGGCAGGTGGCCGCGCTGGCGCTCTCCCTCTCCGGCGACACCGGTGTGGTCACCCTGTTCCGCAAACTGCTGGAAGGGCACGACGCCCACGCCCGTCAAATCGCTGCGCTCAACCTGGGGCTGCTCCGGGATCGCAGCAGCGTCAAACCACTTACGAATGCGCTCTCCGATCCGCACCCTGGGGTCGGGCAGGCGGCTGCGCTGGCGCTGGTCGCCATCGGCGGAGAACAGGCCATTGACGCCGTCGCCAACGTGTTGCTCCACGGCGAGGAAGAGCAGCGCCGCGCCGTCGCCGAAGCACTGGCCAACGACGAGCGCGAAGGGCATCTGCTGCTCAAGGAAGCCATCACGCTGGAAGAGGTGGACGTCGTCGTGCGGCGCGCAGCGATCTTCGGGCTGACGCGCATCGAAGCTCCCTGGGCACGTGAGGCGCTGGAGAAAATGCAGTACGAGGAAGAATGGGTGGTCAAGAACTCGGCCATCCAGGCAGTGGAAGAAATCGCCTACCGCAAAGCGCATCGCCTGGATCGACCATTGCCGCTGACAGGAACCCCCTGGCTGGTCGCGTTCGCTGCTGAACAGGGACTGGGCGTGGCTCCCGGCGAGCCGGCCATCCAGATGCTGCTTCGCGCGCTGCAATATGGGAACGAGGATCAACGGCTGTTCGCAGCCCGCCGTCTGCGGTTCCTGCCAATGGAAGGCGCGCTCGCCCCCCTGTACCACGCCTTATACGGCGCCAGCGACCTGGACTACCGCGAGACCGTCTGGCAAACCCTGTGGTATCAACAGGCCGGCGGGATCAACCTGCCCAGCCCTCAACAATTCGGGCTCGGTTAACTGCAACGCAGCGCATCATGAGATGCGCCGCGAACTTCAATGCCAGTCAGTCCAAACTCAAATGCTCCAGAATGCGCCGCTGCGCTTCCTGAGCCTCCATCTCCAGGATTGACACCAGCTTATCCCGCCCCGTCTCCCCCGCCACGATCTCAATGTGCGACTTCGGTACTTCGAGGATCTCGGACAGGAACTCAATGAGCGCCTGATTCGCCTTGCCCTCCACCGGTGGCGCCGTCAGGCGGATGCGGATGGTGCCATCGTTGAGGATCTCTGCCACCTCGTTGCGGCGAGCGCGCGGCGTCACGCGAATCGCCAGAGCAGATCCCCGTTTTCCGTCATGCAAATGGTATTTTCGTTTTGCAACCATGTTTCCCAACCTCACCCAAGGGAACGCAGTACATTGATCAACAACGACGATACCAGCTCGATCAAGATCACCAAAACCAGGGGGCTGAAGTCAATCATCCCCATCGGGGGCACCACCCGTCGTATCGGCTCGAGCATCGGATTGATGATCCCTCCCAGCGCCTGCCGGATCGGATGAAACGGGCTGACGAAGAAAGAGAGGATCGCATCCACAATCACAATTAACACCAGCAAACGAGCGATGGCGCTCACCAGGTAGATTATCAGAACCATGACACCTCCAATCGGGTGTATTTTAACCCAATTTGCGGAATTCGTGAGCGCGGAACGCCTATGTCTTTCGCGGCCCTAAAATGGCCGTGCCGATACGAACAAACGTCGCCCCTTCCTGCACCGCGACTTCGAAGTCGCCGCTCATGCCCATCGAAAGTTCGTCCCAGGTCGCCTGCGGATAACGCCGTGCCAGGGCATCCCGCAGCACACGCAGTTGCCGGAAGTACGGACGTGCGGCTTCCGGATCGTCCACCAGCGGCGCAATGGTCATCAGGCCGCGCACCTCCAGGTGCTCGCAGGCCAGCACATCCTCCACCTGGGGGAACAAAACGTCCCATTGCGTTTCGTCCCAGGCCGGGAAGCCGAACTTGCTCGCCTCGCCGCTCACGTTGCACTCCAGCAGCACAGACAACCGACGTCCGCGCTCTGCTGCCAGCGTTTCCAGGCGACGCGCCAGTTTCACGCGATCCAGCGAGTGCAGCCAGTCGAAGTGTTCCACCACCAGGCGCGCCTTGCGCCGCTGCACGTGCCCGATCATGTGCCAGGACACGCCAGGGAGTTCGCCCAGCGCCTGCATCTTGGCAACGGCTTCCTCGGCGTAGTTCTCCCCCAGCCAGCGCGCGCCAGCCTGCACCGCCGCGCGCACCGTCTCCACCGGATGGCCTTTGGTGACCACCACCAGCCGCACGGACTCCGGCTGCCGCCCGACAGCCCGCGCCGCGCGCGCGATGCGTTCCTGCACCTGTTC
>CAYSXA010000064.1:0-13819 GCA_964435005.1 uncultured Anaerolineaceae bacterium
CCGCCCACCACCCCTTCCCCAGAGGTGGCGGTACTTGTGGGTAATCACCAGGATCCCACCAGGTCCGACTCGCGCAATTGTCTCCCCCTGGGGAACCACCGCGCCTCAGTACAAATCCTGCTACAATAGAAACGCCGGTTTGCAACTGCAAAGGAGTTTCGCTCATGCGAGTGTCAAAAATCCTGGCTATCCCTGTAGCGGTGTTGCTGGTACTTTCTATTCCTTTGAGTTTACTGGTGTTCGACATCGGCGAAGTGTTGTTCGATCCCGTGAAAATCAAAGGGATCGTGGCGGAAGAAGTGCTGCGCGCGGACCCCATTCCTCTTGTGCTGCAATGGTTTAGCCAGCGTCAGGCACAGGCCTACCAGGAACAAACCAGCCCAGACCCTAACCGCGAGCCATCCATCTTTGAAATTCTGGCTCACCTGGACCTTGATGACTGGCGTGCCATTCGGGACGAGGTGTTGCCTGACGAGTTTGTCATCACTTGGGTCAACACTGCTGTGGATGGGGTATATGACTGGTTAGACTCGGACGCGCGAGTGCCGCAAGTGGTGTTCGACCTGCGCGAGTCCAAAGCCCGGATAAACAGCGAACATGGACGCAATGCTGTGCAGATCGTGTACGCTGCTCTGCCAGCCTGCACCCCATCGCAAATCGACGATTTCCGCCGGCGTCAGGCTGCTGCCCCGCCCGGCACTGAAGTGCCTTATAACGTTTGCCAGTTCCCCGCCCCCTGGGCAGAAGATCAGTTCAATGACTATCTCACTTCACTTAATCGGGTTATAGAAAACGTCCCCGATGAATTCAACCTAACCAAAGTGCTGGCACAGCAAGCCGAGAATCCTCAAGGCGTGGGGCCGGAGACCCTGAAAGACCAGATCAACACTTTGAGCGTACTGTTCTACCGCGCTCTACTGCTGCCGCTCGCCTTGTTGATCGTGACATTACTTCTAACAGTTCGGTCGCTGGCAGAATTTGGGTGCTGGTGGGGTATCCCCCTTACACTGGGCGGCCTGCTAGCCCTGGTGATAGCAGTGCTTTACCGCCCATTGATCACTGCCTACCTGCTCACAGGTCCCTTAAGCGAAGCCCCAGCCGCTATTCAGCAAAACGCATTACATGCTGGTTTGCGTTTAGCTGAAGAAATCTTTCAGCCGATGGTCTCACAGGCCATTGTCCTGATCACATTGGGTCTGGGAGTTTGGGTCATTACCGCCTTTATCGGATACCGCCGCAAAGCATGATCTCATTGGCCATCTTCTATCCCGAAGGTCATAGCCAACATTTTCAAGACGGCCATCCGGAGCGTCCCGAACGGGTGGAAACCATTCGCCAGGTGCTGCAAACGGCCGGCATCTGGGAGGTATCCCACCAGCTATCTCCCGCCCCTTTGCCGGATGAAGTGCTACACGCCATACATCATCCGACCTATCTGGGGCGTTTGCGAAGAGCCTGTGCACGGGGGCAATGGTTGGACCCGGATACTTACACCACGCCTGCCTCATGGGAGTTGGCGCTCCAGGCGGCAGGTGGTGCAGTTGCCATCGCGCGTGCTGTCTGGCGACGCGAAGCAACGCGAGGTTTTGCCCTGACTCGCCCTCCGGGACACCACGCCACCTCAACACGAGGCATGGGCTTCTGCTTGCTGAACAACGTCGCTCTGGCCACCGAGTATTTGCGACAGAGCGAGGGAGCACAGCGGCTGGCGATCCTGGACTTCGACCTGCACCACGGTAACGGCACACAAGATATATTTTACCGACGGGGAGACGTGTGCTATCTGTCCATACATCAGTACCCGCATTACCCCGGGACTGGACGGCTGGAGGAAACCGGAGCCGAAGCAGGAAGCATGACTACAGCCAATCTGCCGTTGCCGCCGCTCAGCGGTGATCGCGCCATGCGTGTTGCACTGGATTGGTGGGTGTTACCGTTGCTTGATCGCTGGGCGCCGGAGATGTTGTTGATCAGTCTGGGCTTTGATGCACATTGGCGTGATCCGTTTGGTCAGTTGCTGTTTTCTGTTAGTGCCTACGCGAAAGCCATCAACGCACTCGTCTATTGGGCCGACAACCACTGCCAGGGACGTCTGGCTATTTTTTTGGAAGGGGGATATGACCTGGAGGCCATCGGGGCCTGCAGCCTGGCAGTTGCCCGCGCCCTGCTCAATCAAACCATCCACGATGATCCCCTGGGACCGTCTCCTTTCCCCGAAGGCAAGGAATGGCAAGCCATGCTTCATCGTGCCTGTCGGTTCTGGGGGCTGAATGTACCACCCCGATGAGCGATCCCTTCGTCCTCTTTGCCCCCGATGTATTCCTGCGCGGCGCGCTCGGATGGCTGGGGCTGACACTGCCCGGCCTGGTATGGACGTTGCGCTTTCCATATCGAAGCGAAGATGTCATCAGCCAGCTGGCGCGCCTTGTAGCTTTTTCCCTGGCCTGGAACGCAATCCTGGCCGAGGTGCTGGCGTTCATCCCCTGGCGGGTGAACGGCTTGGCTGCACAGTTATTTGCCACAGCGATCCTGATCATTGTCCTGCGACCACCACTGCCGCGCCGCCCATCGCTTCGGGACATGACAGGACTGGCCGCCATCGCCGCGTTGATCGCCTGGCGTTTCTTCCAGGTGCGCGATGTCATCCTGCCGCCTTGGGTGGACCCGGTCCACCACACGTTGATTGTGCGACAGATTATGACACAGCACCGTGTGCCGCTCTCGATCCCTGTTGCACCGCAGATCACCGTACCCTTCTACTACCATTTCGGCTTTCACTTGAACGCCGCGCTGGCAGGCTGGCTGGGACGGCTTTCTCCCGTACAGGCAACCTTTCTAACCGGCACGGTACTAAACGCCGCCGTACCGATCAGCCTGTACGCCCTCTCCCAAAGTATCTGGCACAGCCGTCGCCGGGCCTGGATCACGCTGGCGCTCAGCGGGCTGGTGATGCACATGCCAGCCTATTACGCTGCCTGGGGACGTTACACGCTGTTGACAGGGATGACCATCGCCAGCGGGCTACTCTCGCTGGCCGCGCGAGCGCGTCAACAGCGTACACCACTGGCAGAAATGACCGTGCTGACCGGTGGCTTGCTGCTCAGCCATTACTTTGCTGGACTGGTGGCGCTACTGGGACTGGCCTGGTTAATCACGCTGGATCTGTGGAACCACCGCCAGGAAGCCTTGCATTCCTGGTCAAAGCCATTTACTGCCATGGTGGTGGGTACGGGGCTGGCTCTTCCCTGGCTGGCGCGCATGTGGACTTACATGCAACACTACGTCGCTCTGGCACTACCAGGGCAGAAGGGGAACGCCGCCAGTTTCGCCCGTCAACCAGCCTACCTATGGCAGCTACTCTCCCCCGCAGGCGATCACGTGCTGTACCTGCTGGCGCTACCTGCGATATTTTGGGCTGTTCGTTCGCGGCAAAGCCGACCGTGGGCGCTCTGGTCACTCACATTGCTGGCCCTTGGCCTTCCCTGGAGTCCCTCCCTCCGTCCCTTCCGGCCAGACCACTTTGTGATTGTGCTCTTCGCCCCCACAGCGCTGCTTTTGGGTGACCTGTCCCACAATATAGCACGATTCCCGCTACACGGCTGGAAACGGTCAGTGCGCACCACTGCGTTTGGGGTGCTGGCGATCACCTTCATAGTATACGGCGTACAACACGGACAGCGCATCGTACCGCCCAGCGTGGTTTTCGTCACCCCCGCTGATGTGGAAGCGATCCGCTGGGCTGATGTTCACCTCCCTGACAACGCACACATCATGGTCAACGCTGCACCGTGGCAGGCCGGTATCTACCGTGGGCTGGATGGCGGCTGGTGGTTGCTGCCCCTCACAGGACGAGCGACCTTTCCACCGCCGACGCTGATCACCTATGCCTCCCCTTCGCTGGTACGCCGCGTGGCGGAAGACGCCGGAACCCTCAGTCAACTGACCACCTGCGATTCCGCTTTCTGGAACGTGGTACAACGCCAGGGGATCACCCATCTGTACCTCCGCGCCGGCACAGGTTCCCTCCAGGCAGATACCCTGCAAAATTGCAACGGATTGGCTCCGATCTACGCACAACAAGGGGTGACGATCCTCGCCATTAGACAATCTCCTTGAGAAGGAGTATAATCCGCCTCGTGCTTCGAGGATGGGGGTCGAAGCACACGCCTGAATCCCTTCCTGGAGGAAATCGCACTGATGAGTGGACGCTATCAACGTTATATCATTCCCGTCCTGCTGTTGATCGCCCTGGCCGTATGGGTGGACATCCCCGGCAACGCCATCCACCTGGGGAGTTTTCAACGCGACGGGGACCTGAAACTGGGCCTGGACCTGGTCGGCGGCGTGCAGGCGCTGCTGGAAGCCGACCTGCCGCCGAACGCCGCGATTGAACCCGGCGCGATGTCCGCCGCGCGGGCGATCGTGGAAAGCCGCGTGAACGGCCTGGGCGTGAGCGAGGCCGTGGTGCAACTCGCCGGCGACCGCCGCATCGTGGTGGAAATCCCCGACGTGCAGGACCCCGACCAGGCACTGGCCACGGTCAAGGAAACCGGCCTGCTCGAATTCGTGGACATGGGCTCCACCCCGCTCCCGCCGGGAACGGTGATCCAGACCGACTTCGGCCTGGGCAGCAGCGCCACCCTGACCGACACCAACACCATCACCGCGACCAACACGCTCACCGGCACGATCTGGCACACGGTGATGACCGGTGCGGCGCTCAAGACGGTGAACGTGACCACCGACCAGTCCGGCAAGATCGCGGTGGGCTTCACCCTGACCAACGAGGGCAAGAAAATCTTCGCCGAGTACACCTCGCAGAATGTGGGTAAGTACCTCGCCATCGTGCTGGACAAAAAGATCATCTCCGTGCCGGTGATCAACACGCCGATCACCCAGGGCAGCGGCGTGATCTCCGGCAGCTTTACGCCGGAGGAGGCCAACCAGCTGGCCGTCCAGTTGCGCTACGGCTCGCTGCCCATCCCGCTGCGCGTGGCGGAGAGCCGCACAGTCGGGCCGACGCTGGGGCAGGATTCGCTGCACAAGAGCGTGGTGGCCGGCACCATCGGGATGCTGGTAGTGATCCTGTTCATGGCGCTGTACTACCGCCTGCCGGGCATCGTGGCCGACCTGGCCCTGCTGGTCTACGCCCTGCTCTCGCTGATGCTGTTCAAACTGATCCCGGTCACGCTCACCTTGCCGGGCATCGCGGGCTTTGTGTTGAGCGTGGGCGTGGCGGTGGACGCCAACATCCTGATCTTCGAGCGCATGAAAGAGGAGTTGCGCGCCGGTCGCACGCTGGTGCAGGCCATTGACCTGGGCTGGAAGCGCGCCTGGCCTTCGATCCGCGACTCCAACCTGTCCACGCTGATCACCTGCGCCATCCTGTTCTGGTTCGGTTCGGCCTTTGGCGCAAGCATCGTGAAAGGTTTCTCGCTCACTCTGGCGCTGGGCGTGCTGTCCAGTATGTTCACTGCGATCTTCGTCACCCGCGTCTTCCTTCACATCGTGCTGGATAACATCAACTTCACTGAGCGCCATTCCTGGTTCGGGATTTAGGAGTTCGTCATGCTCAACATCGTCAAAAACCGCTATCTATATTTCGGGGTTTCGCTGCTGGTCATCATCCCCGGCATGCTCGCGCTGCTGATCTGGGGCTTGCCGCTGGCGATCGACTTCACCGGCGGCAGCCTGCTGGAAGTGCGCTTCGAGAACGGCAGTGTGCCGCCCACCGAGGAGATTCGCGCGCTTTACGAAGAGTTCAACGTGGCCGATGCGCTGGTGCAGACCTCCGGGAACGACATCGCCATCATCCGCTCCAAGCACATGGACAACGACACGCAGGCGCAGATCGTGGCCGCGATGGAAGAGCGCTTCGGCGGGCCGGTAACCGTGCGCCGCTTCGACAGCGTCGGCCCTTCGGTCGGCAAAGAGATCGCCACCCGCGCGGCGGGGGCGGTGGCGCTGGCCTCGCTGGGCATTCTGCTGTACATCACTTACGCCTTCCGGGGCGTGCCACACGCCTTCCGCTACGGTGTAGCCGCCATCCTCGCCATGCTGCACGACGTGGCCGTGGTGGTCGGCGTGGAGGCCATCCTGGGGCACTTCCTGGGCTGGGAAGCGGATGCGATGTTCCTCACCGCGCTGCTCACCGTGATCGGCTTCTCGGTGCACGACTCCATCGTGGTGTTCGACCGCATCCGCGAGAACAGCACCATTTACCGCCGCCTGGACTACGAGACGCTGGTCAATCACTCGATCATCCAGACGCTCGACCGCTCGATCAACACCCAGTTGATGGTCATGCTGCCGCTGCTCGCGCTGGCGCTGCTCGGCGGCAGTACCATCCGGCACTTCGTGGTCACGCTGCTGGTGGGTATCTTCAGCGGCACGTATTCCTCGATCTTCAACGCGGCGCCCATCCTGGTGGTGTGGGAGAACCGCGAGTGGCGCCACTGGTTCCGCAAGAGCGCCGCGACCGCCTGATACACCGTTTGTTTGGACACAAAAAAGCCCCGCAGAACGCGGGGCTTTTTTTGCTGTGTGTAAAAGCCGTTTATCGAAAGATCAGGATGACCGTTGCTACCACCAGGAACGGTGCGTAGGGGATGGCGGTGAACGCCGCGTAGCGACGTCGCGCCAGCGCGGTCAGCAGGTACATCAGGCTGAACACGCCGCCCAGCAGGATGCCGAGCACCAGCCCGGCCACGATCCCCGGCCAGCCGAGTAGCAACCCCAGCACCCCGCTCAGGTTCACGTCGCCATACCCCAGCGCGACTTCTTCCACTGCCGATTCGCGCCGACGGTTGACCCAACGCAGGAAGACCGCGCCGGCCACGTACAGCAACCACATCGCCCCATACCCGGCAGCTCCGCCGGCCAGTGTGCGGGCGATGCCGTGCAGCCATGTCCCGCTGACCAGCCCCAGACCGGCGCCAAACCAGGAGACCGGGTGCAGCACCAGGCGGTGTTCCAGGTCAATCAGCACGACCACGGCGAAATACAGCGCCCACAACCACGCCAGGAAGAGCGGCAGACGGCCAGGAGCGACCCCAAAATACCCCAGCGCCGCCGCCAGAAGCAGATACGATCCCCAGCGCCACCAACCAGGGCGTGCGCCGCAGGTGGCGCAGGGGCGCGGCCAGAGGTAGTCCTGCCACGGGCGTGACGCCCGACAGGATACGCAAACCGGCGCGACCGGGCGGCGGAAGTGCGGCAGCACATCCGCCAGGTAATTCGCCAGCCCACCGCTGAGCCAGCCCGCCAGCACAAGGGAAAACCAGAACGTCATATCCTGTCCTTACAAACGATATGCAGCGTCCGCCGCCATCTCGATGTGTTCCGGGGAAAGCAGGGCTGCCGCCTCACACAACACCAGTGCACTGGCGTACTCAATCGCCATCTTCCCCTTGCCCTCGACCCGATCGCCGCGAAAGACGGCGAAATCCCCGTCGAGGACCACTCCCACCAGCCGCAACGGCCTGCCGAACGCCTGCCAGCGTGCCCAAGCGACCACCTTCCACGGATCGATTAACTGGACCTCCAGCATTGGCCGCTCGGCAGGAACCCATCCTGAGATGACCGTCGGCGGCACCGGGTACGGAATATCATCCAGACTCCACAGGATTTCCAGGAACTCCGGTTGCGCACGACGCGCCACCTCGTCGGGGTCCAGCGTCCAGCGCGGCAGGCGGTCATTGCCCAGGCCACCCTGGAAGCCATCAAAGAATGCTTCCACCCAGGGCGGACGTGGGCGGTGCCCCTCCCGAATCGTCCACCGGCCATTTTCGTCCTCTACCGTGACCTCGGTCACCGGCATGCAGCGCAGCATGTTAGCGAAGATGTTGCCCCATACCCCGGGAACGTCACCCGCCATCGGGCCGACAAAGCCTTCGTGAAGCCGGATGGTTCCCAGGCCCTCCACGGAAGCGAAGATGCGGCGTTCGGTGTTCATGTCGTCCATGAGCCCTGTTATACCACTGATGTCGGGTGCAGTCGGCTTCCAGCCGACTGCACAAATTTTGCCCGCCATTCATGCGAGCAGAGCATCCTTCTCTCCATCCCTCCCCCCTCAAGGGGGAGCGGCAATCTGCGTCCATCTGCGGATTGACCCCTCGCGCATCGGCGGTTACAATGCGGGCATGTCCGCTCCCATCGCACTGCTCACCGACTTTGGCCTGCAAGATCCCTATGTGGGCATCATGAAGGGTGTGATCGCCACGCTGGCGCCCGACGCAGCGCTGATCGACCTGACGCACGCCATCCCGCCGGGAGACGTGCGTCGCGCGGCGTTCGTGCTGTGGCAATCCGTGCCGCATTTCCCGGCGGGCACAGTCTTCCTGTGCGTGGTGGACCCCGGCGTGGGCACCACGCGGCGCGGGCTGGCGTTGCAGGCGGGTAAGCACCTGTTCATCGGCCCGGACAACGGCCTGTTCACTTACCTGCTGTTGAACGAAAACTGGCAGGCATGGGAACTGCGCGAACGGCGCTGGACCTGGCCGGGCGGCAGCACCACCTTCCACGGGCGGGACGTGTTCGCGCCTGCTGCCGCGCACCTCGCGCGCGGCGTCTCCCCCAGCGCGTTCGGCCCGCCGGTCGCCGACCCGGTGCGCTTCCCGCTCCCACGCCTGGGACACACCCCGGACGGCGACCTGCTCGGCGAGGTGCTGCACGCTGACCGCTTCGGCAACCTGCTCACCAGCCTGGGGCAATTCCGTCCGGAAGGCAGCGGCTGGCGCTGGCAGCCCTGGCTGCCGCAGCCGCAGGATGCCGGGGGGGAGCACAGCCAGCCGAAGGCAGTCGTCCTGCCTGACGGGCGGGCTCTGCCCCTGGTGCGCACCTTCGCCGACCTGGAAGAAGGTGCAATCGGCGCGCTGGTCGGCAGCACCGGCCTGGTCGAAATCGTCGCCAACTGCGCTTCGGCGGCGGAGGCGCTGAACCTGCCGCCAGGCACACCCGTGCGCCTGACCATCACCCCAAGCGAGGTCTGACCCATGGAATCGTTCGTCATCGAAGGCGGCATCCCGCTAAGCGGAGCCGTCACCCCTTCGGGCAACAAGAACGCCGCGTTGCCGCTGCTTGCGGCCTGTCTGCTGACCGAGGAACCGGTCGTGCTGCACAACGTCCCCCAAATCCGCGATGTGCAGACCATGCGCCGTTTGCTGGAGAGCCTGGGCGTGGAGGTCGCCACGCTGGACGAGCACACCTGGCGCGTACAGGCGCGCGAGGTGCGCCCCGCCGACCTGGACCCCGACCTGTGCCGCGCGATCCGCGCTTCCATTCTGCTCGCCGGGCCGATGACCGCTCGCGCCGGGACGCTCACCCTGCCGCCGCCGGGCGGTGACGTGATCGGTCGCCGCCGCGTGGACACGCACTTCCTGGCGCTACGGGCGCTCGGCGCACAGGCAGACTACGACATCGAACAACGCCGTTTCTTCTTCCGGGCACAGGGCCTGCGCGGGCAGGACATCCTGCTCGACGAGGCCAGCGTGACCGCCACGGAAAACGCGATCATGGCCGCCGTGACCGCGCGTGGCACCACGGTCATCCGCAACGCAGCTTCCGAGCCACATGTGCAGGAGTTGTGTCACCTGCTCAACGCCATGGGCGCGCAGATCGAGAACATCGGCTCGAACACACTGCACATCCAGGGCGTGGAACGCCTGCACGGCACGGAGTTTACTATCGGGCCGGATTACCTGGAAGTGGTCAGCTTCATCGGCGCAGCAGTGGTCACCGGCGGCAGCATCCGCATCCGAGATGCCGGGCCGCAATATCTGGATATGATCCGTCTGGTGTTCCGTCGCCTGGGCGTGGTCTGGGAGGTGGACGGGGACGACGTGATTGTGCCCGCCGAGCAGCCGCTGACCATCGAGCCCGACCTGGGCAACGCCATCCCCGAAATCTCCGTGATGCCCTGGCCGGCCTTCCCCACCGACCTGATGAGCATCGCCATCGTGGTCGCCACACAATCGCGCGGCAGCGTGCTCTTCCACGACTGGATGTACCCCAGCCGCATGTTCTTCACTGACAAACTGGTGAGTATGGGCGCACAAATCGTGTTGTGCGATCCGCACCGCTGCATCGTACAGGGGCCGAGCACGCTCGCTGGTGAGCGCCTGGAAAG
Organism: uncultured Anaerolineaceae bacterium; assembly: GCA_964435005.1. Taxonomy (GTDB): domain Bacteria; phylum Chloroflexota; class Anaerolineae; order Anaerolineales; family DRMV01; genus CAYSXA01. The sequence continues at coordinate 10,127 of CAYSXA010000064.1, forward strand.
CCCAGACATCCGCGCCGGCATGGCGCTGGTGCTCGCAGCGCTGGCGGCGAAAGGTCGCTCGGTGATCGGCAACATCCGCCAGATCGACCGTGGCTATGAGCGCATCGACGACAAACTGCGCGGCCTGGGCGCACGCATCGAGCGCACAATCGAATGACAACAACAAAAAAGCAGGCCGCTGGCCTGCTTTTTTGTTGTGATCAACAGGCTACGCCTGCTTCGTCTTGTGCTCTTCCACCGCCTTGACGAACTGCTCGAACAGGCTGCGCAGCATGGGCTCTGGCAGCGCACCCACCTGGCGGTGGACTTCCTGGCCGTCGTAGAAGAACAACATGGTCGGGATGCCCTGGATACCGTAACGTCCGGCCCATTCCGGGTTCTCATCCGTGTTCACTTTCGCCACGATCAGTTTCCCGGCGAACTCCCCCGCCAGTTTGTCCAGAATGGGGGCTACCATGCGGCACGGGCCGCACCACGGCGCCCAGAAATCCACCACCACGGGCAGTTCGTTCTGTAACACCGTCTTCTCAAAAGCGGCGTCGGTGACGTGAATCGGTTCGGTAATCATGGACTTTCTCTCTCCTGAGGAACAAAGATCTCAGTGCATTCGATGCACTGACCCCGCAGAATATTACGCAAAGAGTATAACACATCAGGCTGGTATAATGACGCCGTTATGACGTTGAACATCGCTTCCCACCAGGCACGCACCTATACCGTCCAAACGCCGGTTTTTCAGGGGCCGCTCGACCTGCTGCTTCACCTGATCGAGCGCGCCGAACTGGACATCACCCGGCTGGCGCTGGCGCAGGTCACCGATCAGTATCTCGCCCACCTACGCACCGTGGAAGAGCACATGCCGGACGAAGTATCGGCGTTCCTGGTGATTGCGGCGAAGCTGCTGCAAATCAAATCCGAAGCGCTGTTGCCCCGTCCGCCGGAGCGCGAGCCAGGCGAGGAAGACCCCGGCGAGGCGCTGGCCCGTCAGTTGCGGTTGTACAAGCGGTTTAAAGAGATCGCCAACCTGCTCGCCGAACGCCAGAAGCGAGGCTGGCACACGTACCTGCGGCTGGCTCCGCCGCCGAAGGTGGAAGGCCGCGTGGAGCTGGAAGGGGTCACTCTGGACGACCTGATCGCTGCAGCGCAGGCCGCCTTCCAGAAAGCCCGACAACGTCCGCTGAACGACGTGGTACACCGCCCACGGGTCACCATCCGGCAAAAGATCCGCCACATCGTACACACGCTGCGCGAGCGCGGCAGGGCGACCTTTCGCGACCTGATCGCCCGCACCCGCACGCGCCTGGATGTAGTGGTCACTTTCCTGGCGATGCTCGAGCTGATCAAGCGGCACCAGGTGGTCGCCCGCCAGCAAGCGCTATTCGGTGAGATCGAACTGGAAGCGACCAGCGACCTCAACGAGGAAATGGATTTCGACCTGGAATTCGGTGAGTGACCCACCACAACGCCAGCGCCGCTCCAACCGCATCCACTCCCACATCGATCACACTCGCCCCACGACCCGGTACAAACCGCTGATGAATCTCGTCCATGCAGGCGTACAGCACGGCTAACGCCCAGGCCAGTCGGTCGTTTTTACCGCCCAGCGCATGGCGATACGCCAGCGCGAGGAACGCATATCCCAGCATGTGCCCGCCTTTTTTGACCAGCAAGTCCCACATGCCGAACATGGGCATGTCGTCTTTTGGCACGGACGAAAAGGCGAAGATCGCCGCCATGACAAACAGCGCCGGCAACCACCGGCGCAACCGGCTGAAAAACGGACGTTCACGTCTTGCTTGCATATTCAGCACCTCGCAGTCTGCATTCTATCCTGAAACTGCGAAAAGGAGGAAGTATAGCCAGCATGAAGAAAAGCGCACCTATCGTCCGGAGTCCGCTGATCTTCCCTGCTCTGCTCGCAATCGTTGGAGCAACGGCCGCTTGTAACCTCATCGCAGTCCTCGTGGAACACCCACCCACGCCCGCTTCCACACCTTCCCCCACAGCCATAGCGGTCGAGCCTTCCACCGCAGAAAACATGCCACCTCCGGCGAATACGCCGATGATCACAACAGCCACAGCCCCCCCACCGGCCAGGACGCGTACACCTCCGCCGCGGCCTCGCACTGGCTACATCGCTCCGGATTTCACCCTGGATGTACTTGACGACGGGCAAATCACGCTCTCCAACCTGCGAGGCAAAGCCGTGATCATCAACTTCTGGGCGACCTGGTGCTCGCCTTGCCGCGAAGAAATGCCCAATTTCGAGAAGGTGTATCGTGACCTGAAAGCCGAAGGGCTGGTCATACTGGCAGTCAACACCACCGATCAGGACAGCGAGGTCGAGGTACGTGCATTTGTCACCGAGTACGGCCTGACTTTTCCCATCGCTTTAGACCGTCGTGGCGAAGCGAGTCGCCGCTACCTGATTACCGGTATGCCCACCTCGTTCTTCGTTGGGCGCGACGGGGTGATTCGCTCCGTGATCATCGGCGGCCCGCTGAACGAGGCTGACATCCGCGCTGAAGCGCAAAGGATCCTGGAAAGCCATTAGAAAGAGAGCCTTTATGCCCAACCGTCTGATCCACGAGACCTCACCCTATCTGCTTCAACACGCGCACAACCCTGTGGACTGGTATCCCTGGGGGGAGGAGGCGCTGGAAAAAGCGCGTCGCGAGGACAAACCGATCTTCCTGAGCATCGGCTACGCTGCCTGTCACTGGTGTCACGTGATGGCGCACGAATCCTTCGAGGACGAAGAAACCGCCGCGATCATGAACGAGCACTTCGTGAATATCAAGGTGGATCGCGAGGAGCGCCCCGACCTGGATCAAATCTACATGCAGGCCGTGGTAGCGATGACCGGACAGGGCGGCTGGCCGATGAAGGTGTTCCTCACCCCGGATGGACGTCCGTTCTACGGCGGCACGTACTTTCCGCCAGTGCGCCGGTTCGGGATGCCTTCGTTCAAAGAGGTGCTGCTGGGGATCGCCCACGCCTGGGCGCAAGATCGAGAGAACGTCGAGCAGGTTGGGGGACAATTGCAAAAGCATCTGCAACAGGGGCTTTCGTTTCCTGTGGAGGATCAGCCGTTACAACCTGGTGTATTGAGCGAAGCCGTGCGCAGCCTGCGCGAGCGCTACGACACTCAAAACGGTGGCTGGGGCGACGCCCCCAAGTTCCCCCAGGCGATGGCAATCGAGTTCCTGCTGCGTCAGGCCACGCGCGGGAATCAGGACGCGCTCCCGATGGCCGAGCACGCGCTTCAGGCCATGGCGCGCGGCGGAATGTATGACGTGGTCGGCGGCGGGTTCCACCGCTACAGCGTGGACATGCGCTGGCGTGTGCCCCACTTTGAAAAAATGCTGTACGACAACGCATTGCTCGCGCGCAGTTACCTGTATGCGTACCTGCTCACTGGTCAACCGGCCTATCGGCGCATCTGCGAGCGCACGCTGGACTTCATCGTCCGCGAGATGACCCACCCCGACGGTGGCTTCTACGCCAGCCTGGACGCCGACAGTGAAGGCCAGGAAGGTCGCTTCTACGTCTGGACGCTGGACGAACTGCATGCAGCGTTGGGTGATCCGGCGGATGTGGCGCTCTTCACGACCGCCTACGGCGTGAGCGAGGAAGGGAACTTTGAAAACGGAAACAACGTGTTGCAACGTACCCTGAGCGACGACCAGCTCG
>CAYSXA010000065.1:0-13814 GCA_964435005.1 uncultured Anaerolineaceae bacterium
CTGCTGCGGTTGCTCGCCGCTGGTTGGCCCAGGGCGCGCGCTGGCTTCACGTGGTCAACCTGGATGGCGCGTTCGGCCAGGAGGATGCGGCCAACCGTGCCGCATTGCAGGCCATCCTGCGAGAAGCGGCGGCGTGGGGCGCGCGGGTGCAGTTTGGCGGCGGGCTGCGCTCGCTGGAGGCGGTCGAGGCGGCGCTGGCGCTGGGCGTCTCGCGCGTGGTGCTGGGCACGCTGGCGGCGCGTCAGCCGGATGCGGTGGCTCAAGCGCTGCGCCGCTGGGGGGGGGAGCGCGTCGCCGTGGGCATTGACGCGCGCGATGGGCAGGTGCAGGTGGGTGGTTGGACCGAAACCACCGACCTGAACGCGGTGGACTTCGCCTGCCGCCTGGCGGACATGGGGGTGCGCACCGTGATTTTCACGGACATCCGCCGCGACGGGTTGCAGACCGGCCTGAACCTTGATGCCACCGTGGCCTTGCAGCGCGCCAGCGGCCTGGCGGTCATCGCGTCGGGCGGGGTGGCTTCACTGAACGACGTCCGCGCCGTGCGTGACGCTGGCCTGGCGGGCGTGATTGTGGGGCGCGCGCTCTATGAAGGACGGGTGGCGCTGCCCGACGCAATCGCGGTGGCCGCCACGATGGGAGTGTCCAATGAACCAACTCAACCAATGAACCAGAGCAACCTTACCCGCCGTATCATCCCCTGCCTGGACATCCGCGACGGACGTGTGGTCAAAGGCGTGCACTTCGTGAACCTGCGCGATGCGGGCGACCCGGTCGAACAGGCGCAGTTGTACGACGCCCAGGGCGCAGACGAATTGGTATTCCTGGACATCTCCGCCACGCCGGAGGGCCGCGCGACCACGGTGGAATTGGTCTCGCGCGTGGCCGAGGCGGTGTTCATGCCGCTTACCGTGGGCGGGGGCATCCGCACGGTGGAAGACATGCGCCGTCTGCTGCTGGCCGGGGCGGACAAGGTGAGCGTGAACTCGGCGGCGGTGCGTAATCCATCGCTGCTGGCCGAGGGCGCGCAGCGTTTCGGTGCGCAGTGTATTGTGCTGGCCATCGACGCCCGGCGCATTTCCCGGCCCGGCGAACCGCCCCACTGGGAGGTGGTGATTTCCGGCGGGCGCGAGCCGACCGGCCTGGACGCCGTGGAGTGGGCCGTGCGCGGTGTGGAACAGGGTGCGGGTGAAATTCTGCTCACCAGCATGGACGCCGACGGCACGCTGGCGGGCTACGACCTGGAACTCACGCGCGCGATTGCCGAGGCCGTGCCCGTGCCGGTCATCGCCTCTGGCGGCGCGGGGAAGCCGGAGCACTTCGCCCAGGTGCTCACCGAAGGCAAGGCTGACGCGGCATTGGCCGCTTCGCTCTTCCACGACGGCCTGTTGCGCATCCCTGATCTGAAACGCTACCTTGCCGGACGTGGGATTCCCGTGCGGGAGGGATTCTGAGGAGAAGGAGGTCAAAGGTACAGCATCACAGTAGCCACTTGATCGAAACCAATCAGACCAAACAACCATTCAGACCAAATAAACCAACTGACCAACCGACCAATTGACTAACCGACCAATCAGACCAACCAAACCACTCAGACCAACCAACCCATGAACGCTCTGATTTCCGTATACGACAAAACCGGACTGACCGACTTCGCGCGCGCGTTGCACCAGCGCGGCTGGCGGCTGATCGCCAGCGGCGGCACGGCGCGCGCCATCGAGGCCGCCGGCGTCCCGGTCACCCCCGTGAGCGACGTCACCGGCGAGCCGGAGATGTTCGACGGGCGGGTGAAGACGCTGCACCCTGCCATCCACGCCGGCATCCTGGCGCGGGATACCGAGGCCGACCGGGCGGCGCTGGCCGCGCGCGGCTGGCCGCAGATTGACCTGGTGGTGGTCAACCTGTATCCGTTCGAGGACGTGGTCGCGCGCCCGGAGACCACGCTGGCCGAGGCGGTTGAGATGATTGACATCGGTGGGGTGGCGCTGCTGCGCGCGGCGGCCAAGAACTTCGCCCGCGTCACCGTGCTCTGCGACCCCGCCGACTATGCCGAGGCGCTGGAACCTGCCGACCCGCCTGCCTTCCGCCTGCGGATGGCGCAGAAGGCGTTCGCCCGCACCCTGGCCTACGACGCGGCTATTCAGCGTTACCTGGCGGCGCAGAGCGACGCGCCGCAGGCGCGCACGCTGGCGCTCTTCCCCACCTACCCGTTGCGCTATGGCGAGAACCCTCACCAGCCCGCCGCGTACTACGCCCTGCGCCCCGGTGCACCGCCGCTGGACGCGCAACTGATCTACGCTGGCAAGCCGCTTTCCTACAACAACCTGCTCGATCTGGATGCCGCCTGGCGGGCGGTGCAGGCGTTCGAGGGGCCAGCCGTGGTGGTGGTCAAACACCTCAGTCCGTGCGGCGTGGCGGTGGGCGAGGGCGTGGCCCAGGCGCTGCCCCATGCCATCGCCAGCGATCCGGTGTCCGCTTTTGGGAGCGTGATCGCGGTCAACCGCGCGGTGGACGAAGCCTTTGTGGAGAACCTGGGGAAGTTGTTTGTGGAATGTGTGATCGCGCCGGCCTTCACGCCGGAGGCGGTCGAGCGCCTGAAAGGGCGCAAACGCATCCGCCTGTTGCAACGACCGAACGGCCTGCCGCCGCAGGAGACCGAGTACCGCAGCGTGCTGGGCGGCTTGCTGGCGCAGGAGGTGGATCACGGCGACCCGGCGGAGGCGACGTGGCGGGTGGTCACCCAGCAACAGCCCACGGAAGCGCGGATGGCGGCGCTGCGCTTCGCCTGGAAGGCCGTGCAGCATGTGAAATCCAACGCGGTGCTGCTGGTGCAGCCGGTATCGGGTGGCTTCGCCACGGTCGGCATCAGCGGCGGACAGCCGAACCGCGTGGACTGTGTGCGAATCGCTGGTGAGCGGGCGGGCGATCGGGCGCGAGGTAGCGTTCTCGCCTCTGATGCCTTCTTCCCCTTCCCGGATGGCATTGAGGAAGCCGCCCGCCTGGGTGCGACCGCCGTCGTCCAGCCCGGCGGTTCCATCCGTGACGAGGAAGTCATCGCCGCCGCTGACCGGCTGGGGCTGGTCATGGTCTTCACCGGCGTGCGGCACTTTCGCCACTGATGGGGTTTACACATTGCAGTGGATGGGAAATCCACGACTCCGGACATCAAGCCCGCGCTCATCCCTGCTGGAGTTCGTGGCACTTCATCGGCTGCGATATGCGGACGCTTGCAAACGCCTTCAGACGATTTCATCACCGGTAGCTGGTGGGTTCACCCATCGGCGCCAGCGGAGATGGTATGATACAACGACCTGCTTTACGGTTCGACGAGCGCGGCCTGATTCCGGCCATCGTGCAGGACGCCCGCACCGGGCAGGTGCTCATGCTGGCCTACATGAACGCCGAGGCGCTGGAGCGCACCCTGGCGACCGGCGAGGCGCACTTCTGGTCGCGCAGTCGCCGCGAATTGTGGCACAAGGGCGCGACATCCGGCAACGTCCAGCGCGTGGTGGAACTCCGCGTGGATTGCGATGCAGATACGTTGCTGCTTCGGGTGGAGCCTGCCGGCCCGGCCTGCCACACCGGCAACGTCTCCTGTTTCTACCGGCGGTATCCTTCTTTTGAACCCATCCCCGGAGCGCCTGTCAACCACTCCACCAGCCAACCAGTGAACCAGCCAACCCAATCAACCAATGAACTAACCAACCAATGAACCAACCAACCAGCGACACCCTCCACCGTCTTTACGCTGTTCTCCTCGACCGTCGTGACCATCCGCGCCCGGATTCCTACACCGCCCGACTGCTGGCGGACGGCCTGCCGCGCATTGCGCAGAAGGTGGGGGAAGAAGCGGCGGAAGTGCTTGTGGCGGCGCTCAGCCAGGACGATACGCGCCTAGTGGAAGAGATTGCCGACCTGACCTACCACGTGCTGGTGCTCATGGTCGCTCGCGGCCTGACGCCGGCGGACGTGGCCGACGAACTGGAGCGACGCCACCAATGAGCGCCGTTGCCCTGCTGCTCGACCTGGACGGCGTGCTGGTGCAACCGCGCGGTTACCGCGCCGCCGTGCAGGCGGCGTTTCTTCATCTCACCCGCCGCTGGGGCTGGTCGCTCACCCCCCCCTCGGACGATCTACTCTCCTTCTTCGAGGCACATGGCATCATCAGCGAGTGGGATATGGTTCCCCTGCTGCTGGCTTCGGCGCTGGATGGTTGGGTGGCTTGCACCGGACGGGTTCCGCCGCCGGAAGTCCTGACGGCGGATGCCACCCTGGCTCCGCCTCCGCCGGATTACGACGCCCGCACGCCGATTACTCGGCTTGCCGTCCATCTGCGCCCGGACGAATATCCCGTGGAGACCGCGCTGCGCCTGCAACGTCAGGGGAAGGACGCGGCGCCGTTCCCGCATCTGGGTGAGTCGCCGTTGCTGGTGACCTTGTTGTCCGACAGTCGGGAGGTGACGCAATCGCCCACCACGCGCCTGTTCCAGCAGTTCACGCTGGGGAGCGCAGCCTTCGCCCGTGTGTACGGCCTGCCGCCTGCGTTGGAGACGCCTTCGCTGCTTCAGGAACACGACCGACCTTTGTTGTCGCCGGAAAACCGTGGCCGACTGATGCAGGCCGTCCAACGTGTCGTCCCGGCGGTAGCGGTGTACACCGCTCGCCCGTCCGGCCCGCCACGTGCGGTGCGTCCGGCGCCGAATGGCTATGCACCCGAAGCGGAACTGGCGCTTGCCATCCTGGGGTTGGACGACCTGCCGCTGATTGGCTACGGGCGGTTGGTGTGGTTTGCGGAGCGTGAAGGGTTGCCATTGGACGAGTCGCTGATGAAGCCGGCGCCCATGCATGCGCTCTCGGCGCTGCTCGCGGCCTGGCTGGGTGACGAGGTCGAGGCGCTCTCGCGCGCCTGGGCCCTGTTGCGCGGCGACCGGGACGCGCTGGACGGCCTGCCGCCGTTTCCCTGGCATGTGTACGCGCTGGACGACACTGCGCAGGGGCTGCGCGGCGTGCTCGCGGCGGTGGACGCGCTCGTCCGGCTCGGCCTGGATGTGACCTGTCATCCGTTGGGGGTGGGCACGAACCCGGAGAAGACCGCTGCGCTGAGCGCGCTGGGCGCGCTGGTGTTCCCCGATGTCAACGCGGCGCTGACGCTGGTGTGGCAGGCGGTGGCGTGCTGCGGTGATTACTCATGATCTGGATGATGAGCGAATCTCTCCCCATCTTCGCACCTTAACTTTGGGCTCCGTCAGGCTCAACTCTCCGCTCGGCGCTTCCCCTCCCTTACCGAAGGGAGGGGGGAAAGGGGAGGGGTGAGATTCCGATACCACGAGAAATGGATCCCCTTGCTCTCGCTCTGACCTGATGCTCCGACGAAGTTGGGAGTACAATGAACCAGGTGGTCATGTGACCACCTGGTCATTCTTTTGCAGGCTACCATGTGGAAGAAAGGAATTCCCATGAGCGTGATTGAGGTTTCTCATCTGACCAAGTTCTACGGCAAGGCGCGGGGCATTATTGACGTCTCCTTCACCGTGGAAGAGGGCGAGATTTTCGGCTTCATCGGGCCGAACGGCGCGGGCAAATCGACCACCATCCGCCTGCTGCTCTCATTGATTTACCCCACCAGCGGGAGCGCGCGCATCTTTGGCAAGGATGTGATGAAACACGGGCCGGAAATCCGGCGGTACATCGGTTATTTGCCTTCCGAGGTGTTCTACTACGAGGGGATGAAGGTCATCGACCTGCTGCGCTACTCCGCCAGTTTCTTCCCCGGCGACCACACACAGCGAATACACGAACTGGCGGAGTACATGGAACTTGACCTGAACCGCCGCATCGAAGACCTCTCGTATGGCAACCGGAAGAAGGTCGGCATTGTGCAGGGGTTGCTGCACCGCCCGAAGTTGCTTTTCCTGGACGAACCGACGCTGGGGCTCGACCCGCTGATGCAGCGCAAGTTCTTCGACCTGATTCGTGAGGAGAACCGGCGTGGCGTGACGATGTTCTTCTCCTCGCACATCCTGAGCGAGGTGCAACGCCTGTGCACCCGCGTGGGCATCATCCGCGAGGGGCGCATCGTGGAAATTTCGAACATCCGCACCTTGCAGCAGAACAGTTACAAGAAAATCAGCGTGGCGGCGGAAGGTCTTGACCCTGCCATTTTCGACCTTCCCAGCGTGGCGAACCTGCAGGTCGAGAACGGCACGGTGCGGTTCTTCTTCAAAGGGGACATCAACGAGGTGGTGCGGCGGTTGAGCAGCCTGCACCTGACCGACTTGAGCATCGAGGAGCCCACACTGGAAGAGATTTTCATGCACTACTACGAGTAGAGGCGGCCATGAATCAGCACATTTACCTGCACGAGGTACGTCGGCGCGCGCGTTCGGTCGTCCAGTGGTCGTTGGGCATCCTGGCAATCCATCTGGTGTACCTGTCCCTGTATCCGAACTTCGCCGACCAGGCGGCGCTCATCCGCCAGACGATGGCGAGTTTCCCACCCGAATTCCTGGAAGCCTTTGGCATGGCCAGCGTGGGTTTGTCCACCGTGCTGGGGTTCTACACGCTGGTCTTCCTGTTCACGCAAATCTGCTTGGCGATTCAGGCGAGCCATTACGGCGTTGGACTGGTCTCGATGGAGGAAAGCGAATTGACCGCCGACTTCCTGCTCACCAGGCCGGTCAGCCGGATGCACATCCTGACCAGCAAGTTGCTGGCGGCCTTCACCGCGCTCACGGTGACCAACGCTGTGGTCTGGGTGAGCGCCTTCGGGCTGATCAACCTGTTCCGTGGCGACCGTCCCTATGAACCGCGCACGCTGACGCTGATGCTGGCGAGCATCGTGGCCTTCCAGGGGTTCTTTTTGAGTGTGGGGCTGCTGGTCTCCCTGCTGGTGCGGCGGGTGCGCAACGTGACGCCCTACGCCCTGGGGCTGGGATTCGGCATGTACGCCCTGGGCGCGTTCAGCGGGATGCTGGGCGAAACGAAACTGGAATGGCTGACGCCCTTCAAGCACTTCGACGGCGCTTACATCGTCCAGCACGGTGGCTATGATATGAGGTTGTTCTGGCTCGACGTGGCTGTAACGGTCGTGGCGCTGGGCGTCAGCATCTGGCGCTACCTGCGCCGCGACATCCCGGCGGTGACCTGACGTGGCCTGGTGTGTGCCGTGAGGAGTGAACGATGAATATCTACCTGCGTGAATTAAGGGCGAACCTGAAATCGCTGGTCATCTGGTCGGTGATTATGTCCCTGTTCGTGTTGATTTCCACGACCAAGTTCGCGGCTTATCACGAGAACCCGGAGTTGCTCCAGATTCTCGATTCCATGCCCAAAGCGCTGCTGGACGCGTTCAGTTTCCAGGCCTTCAACCTGACCACGTTGGCTGGCTTCTTTGGCGTGATGTTTGTGTATTTTGCGCTGATGGGTGCGATTGCGGCGGCGATGTGGGGGAGCGATGTCATCTCCAAAGAAGAGCGGGACAAGACGGTGGAGTTTGCCCTGGTCTTGCCGGTCACGCGCAACCGGGTGGTCACCGCCAAGGCGCTGGCCGCGCTGACTTATTGCCTGGCCTTCGTGCTGCTGACCTGGGGGCTCTCGCTGGCGGCGGTGCGGCAATATCATCCCGACCGGGCGTTCCTTGACTTCCTGGCGCTGGAGATGCAGGCCATGTTCCTGATCGAACTGGTGTTCCTGGCGCTGGGGCTGCTGCTCGGCTGCGCGATGAAGCAATACAGGCGGTCGGGTTCGACCGCCTTGGGAATCATCCTGTTGATGTACTTCCTGTCCGTCATCCAGGGGATGCACGAGAAACTGGACTTCCTGAAGTACCTCACGCCGTTCAAATACTTCGATTCGGCGGCTCTGCTCCACGAAGGGCGACTGGACGGCACGTATCTGCTCCTCACGGCGGGGATCGTGCTGGTCTGCGTGGTGGCGGCCTACTGGACGTACAATCGGCGGGATTTGACCATTTGAACGGATGCGCCTGCGCGCAAGCGCAAGCAGGGCGAGGCACACGCCTCGCCCTTGCCGTGTCAGTGCGATGAACGCGGATGGCACGGATGGAACGAATTGCCACAGAATTTCTTTAACTTTTTCTCCCTCCCTCTAAGGGGGGGAGGGGGGATGGTGAATGATATAATGCCCCCACTATTCGGAACGATACTCACAGGAGGCTGTCCCCCGATGACGATTGTGCAACCCCCCGCCCCGCCCGCTGAATGCGAGGACGGCTGGCACACGTTGAGCACCGAGGAGGTGCTGCAACACCTGACCACACCGGCGCGTGAGGGGCTGAGCAGCGAGGAGGTCGCGCGCCGACGGGCGCAATACGGCCTCAACCGTCTGGCCGAGGCGCCGCGCACCACCTTCTGGCAGACGTTGTGGGAGCAGTTTAACAACTTCGTGGTCTGGCTGCTTGTGGTGGCCGCTGTGGTCTCCGCCTTGCTGGGGGACTGGGTGGAAGCCGGTGCGATTATGGCGATTGTGGTGCTGAACGCTGCGCTGGGTGTGATCCAGGAGCGTCGCGCCGAAGAAGCCCTGGCGAAGTTGCAGCAACTCGCCGCGCCCGAGGCGCACGTGATCCGCGACGGACGGCGGCAGGTCGTGCCGGCCTCGGAACTGGTCCCGGGCGACATTGTGTTGCTGGAATCCGGCAACTTTGTGCCCGCCGACGTGCGCCTGCTGGAAGCGGTCAACCTGCGAGTGGACGAGGCCGCGTTGACTGGCGAATCTGTGCCGGTGGAAAAGGACGCCACTATCCGCCTGGACGCCGACGTGCCGCTGGGCGACCGCGCGAACACGGCCTTCATGGGCACGCTGGTGACCTATGGCCGCGGGCGTGGCGTGGTGGTCGCCACTGGCATGCGCACTCAACTGGGCCTGATCGCCCAGATGCTGCAATCTGTCGAGATGGAGCAGACCCCGCTCCAGCGCCGCCTGGACGAACTTGGCCGCACGCTGGGTTGGGCAGCGCTCGCCGTCTGCGGTCTGGTCTTCCTGGTAGGCTGGTTACGTGGCTACAACCCGCTGGATATGTTCCTGATCGCCGTCAGCCTGGCGATTGCCGCCGTGCCAGAGGGCCTGCCCGCCGTGGTGACCATCACCCTGGCGCTCGGTATGCGCGAGATGATCAAACGCCACGCGCTGATCCGCCGTCTGGCTTCGGTGGAGACGCTCGGCTCGGCCACCGTGATCTGCTCCGACAAGACCGGCACGCTCACCCAGAACGAGATGACCGTCACCCGTCTGTGGGCTGATGGCCAAATGATCGAAGTCACCGGTAGCGGCTATTCGCCCGTCGGCGACTTCCGCGTGGACGGGCGCGAGGTCAGCCTGCTGGATTATCCCGCCGTCAATACGGCCCTGTGGATCGCCGTGTTGAACAACGACGCCGAACTGGAAGCTTCGGGCGCGTCGGATATGCGTGCCACCTACCGCATCGTGGGTGATCCCACCGAGGGGGCGCTGATCGTGGCCGGGGCGAAGGCCGGCGGCTACCGCGACGAACTCAACCGCGCTTACCCGCGAGTGCAGGAGATCCCCTTTGACTCCGTGCGCAAGCGCATGGTGACCATCCACGAGGTGCGCGATCCGCAGCTTGCGGACATTTCGCCGTTCGCAGACGATTCGCTCAAAGGGCACTACGCGGTGCTGGTCAAGGGCGCGCTGGATGAGGTGCTGCATCTGTGCACCCGGTATCAGACGCGGGATCACCACATCCAGCCGCTGGATGAGGCAGCGCGGGAGCGCATTCTGGAGGCCAACGACCATCTTACCGGCGATGCGCTGCGAGTACTCGCGGTGGCCTACAAGGTGATCCCGGAACTGCCTGCTGAGATCACCCCCGAGGCGGTGGAGCGCGATTTGATCTTCGTGGGGCTGATCGGGATGATCGACCCGCCGCGCCCCGAAGTGCCGCCTGCGCTGGAGAAAGCGTGTCACGCCGGTATCCGTACGGTGATGATCACCGGCGATTACCCCAACACCGCGCGCGCCATCGCGGAGAGCATCGGTTTGTTGCGCGCCGGGCATCGCGTGCTCACCGGCGCCGACCTGGACGCGATGGATGATGTTGCGCTGCGCGAGGCCGTGCCGCAGGCGGATGTGTTCGCCCGCGTCTCGCCGGAGCACAAACTGCGCATTGTGGAAGCCCTGCAGGCGCAGGGCGAGGTGGTCGCCATGACTGGTGACGGTGTAAACGACGCGCCGGCGGTCAAGAGGGCTGACATCGGCATCGCGATGGGCATCACCGGCACCGATGTGGTCAAAGAGACCGCCGACATGGTGCTCACCGATGACAACTACGCCAGCATCGTGGCCGCCGTGGAACAGGGGCGGGTGATATACAGCAACATTCGCAAGTTCGTGTTCTACCTGCTCTCGTGCAACCTGGCCGAGATCGCGGTGATCTTCCTGGCGACGCTGGCCGGACTACCCTCGCCGCTCACTGCGATCCAGTTGCTCTGGTTGAATCTGATCACCGATGGCGCGCCGGCGCTGGCGTTGGGTGTGGAACGGGGAGACCCGGACATCATGGATCAGCCTCCGCGCCCGCCCACGGAGCCGATCATCAACCGCCTGATGCGCCTGGGCATCGGCGTGCAGACCGTGGCGATCACCACCGTCACGCTGATGGCCTACTTCGTGGGACTGCGCCTGCACCCCGATTCGCCTGAACTGGCGGAAACCATGGCCTTTGTCACGCTTTCGTTCTCCGAGTTGCTGCGCGCCTTCACCGCCCGCTCGGAGCGGTATCCGTTACTGAAGATTGGCGTGTTCAGCAACCGCGCGATGAACCTCGGCGTGCTCTCCTCGCTGGTCTTGCTGGTTGCAGTGGTCTATCTCCCCTTCCTGAACCCGATCTTCGATACCGTGCCGCTGGGCCTGTCACAGTGGATGGTGGTCGGGCCGTTGCTGTTCCTCCCGGCGGTGGTGGCGGAGATGACCAAGTGGGTCATCTCCCACCGCTCAGCGCAATCCTGAACGCCTGCTTTCGCCCACGGGGGCTATCGCCTGTAAGGGTATTCCGATGCACACAGATGCGCGCGTCTGTGTGCATCGGCGTTTCTCCGGCGCTTTCGCTGTAATCTTTTCCCGTCCAGAGCGTATGGCTTTGTAGAGGCGACGCCATGCCGAACGACCAGGACGACATCGCACAATCCCAGACGCTGGATGGCTTTGCGGCGCTCTACGACCGCTATTACGCGGCGGTGTATCGCTACGTCCGCTATCGCGTGGACTCGGCGGCGGACGCGGAAGACCTGACCTCGGAGACCTTCTTCCGCGCGCTGGATCGCCTGCACACCTATCGCCCGGAGCGTGGTTCGTTCGCCGTCTGGCTGTTCGCCATTGCGCGCAACCTGGTGAACAGCCACCACCGCCGGCGGGCGCGGCGGCGCACGTTGCCTCTGGAGCAGGCGAGCGACTTACCCGATCCGTCACCCGGCCCGGAGCACCGCGCGCTGTTCTGCGCGCAGCAGGCCGCGTTGCACTCCGCGCTGGCCCGTTTGTCTGATCGTGACCGCGACCTGCTGGCGCTCAAGTTCGCCGCCGGGCTCTCGCACCGCGAGATCGCCCGCCTGACTGGTCTGCGCGAGAACCACGTGGGCGTGATCCTGTACCGTGCCCTGCGCCGCTTGCGTCATTTGCTGGAGGACGAACCATGAGTGGGAACGCCGGGCGCGAGCGCGCCGAACGGTTCTGGCAAGCCTGGGAGCAGGGAGACCCCGCCGGTCTGTCCCCTGAAGACCGTGCGTTGTTTGCGCTGGCGCAGCAGATGGCGCAGGGAACACCCCCGCCGCGGGCGCATTGGGAGCGCCTGTGGGAACAACTGGTCGTTCGCTGGCGCGCCACCCAACGCCGGAGGTGGATGATGAGGCAAATGGCCACGTTGCGTCGAGGCCTGACGGTTGCCGCGGGATTGTTGCTGCTGGTGTGGGTGTTGCAGTGGGCGATTACCCGGCTGCGCCCGCAGTCCGCGCCGGCCACGGCGGTCGTCCCCGCTGCCACGAAGAGCACTGCGCCGCGCCTGGCGCCCAGCGTTTGCCCGACGGGGATGCCGCCCGTGGATGGGAACCTCGCCCCTTCCAGCGCGGCCACGCTGGGTGGCGGTTCGGTGCAGGTGGGCGATTTCTGGTTCACCCTGCTGGCCTACTGCGACCCGGCTTTGCAACCCGGCACGGACAGCGCGGTCGGCGGCCTGGGCGTGTGGGTGCAGTGGGACTACACCGGCGCGCCGTTCGATGGGTTCATTTACGAATGGTGGGGGCCGGAGCACGGCGAGCGCGATACGGCCATGCTGGACGCCACCCTCTCCCTGCCCACGCCGGTCTCGCATTGGGGCGGCTGGCGGCTGTCTGCCGACGCGGTGGACTTCGCCCAGCCGCAGATCACGCTGACCTTCGTGGAGCGGCTGGATACCCCGCGTGGCGAGTTCGGCGCGCGGATGAGCCTCACCCTGCGGCGCGGCGCGTCCGGCTGGCTGGTGGATAACGTTGCAGTGGAGCCGCTTCAACCTGCGCCCACATCCACGCCGCTGGGCGCCGGGCCCACGCCCGCCCTGAGCACCTACGTCGTTCAGCCCGGCGATACCTGCGCTTCCGTGGCGCTGAAGTTCGACGTGCCCCTGGGGACCCTCGTCCAGCTCAACGGCCTGAACGCGGCCTGCGACCTCTGGGAAGGGATGACCCTGCTCGTCCCGCAGCCCACCCCCACGCCGGAGGCGGCGGAGGCCGGCACGACATACACCGTCCAGCTCGGGGATACCTGCCGCAGCATCGCCTGGATGTTCCACGTCCCATTGGCTGCGCTGCTGCAAGCCAACGATCTGCCCGCCTCCTGTCCGCTGGGCATGGGGCAAGTGCTTACCGTCCCGCCCTCGCTGTGGGCGTCTGTCGCTCCGGCGCGCCTGGGCCCGAACGCCACCCCGGAGCAGATTCGCGCCAAAGTGCTCGCTCCGTCCTGGGAGGCCGTCTGGCTGGCGGGGACGCAGACCACCTGGACGAACGGCGAGGCGCAGACGGTGTACGGTCAGGGGTACTTTACCGTTCAGGGCGAAGGCTGGGTGTTGCTCTCCACGCCTTTTGCCGCGACCGGCGACGTTCCCCAGCGCCCCGAACCATCGTTCTTCTGGGGGTCGCAGGAGACGACGGCCGGACATCATCCTTTGCCGGGTGTACATCCCTTCCTGGAGGCGGCCTATCCGCTTGCCCTGGACGATCCGGGCATCTCGCCCGTGCCGCGTTTTGAGGCCGTGACCGCCGGGCGGATGGCCCTGGTGGTGGACTGGGGGCCCAACCGGCTGTGGATTGACGAGGATACCGGCCTGATCCTCCGGTGGGAGCACTACCGCGCTGGCCTGCCGCCGGATGGCGACCTGGATTCCCAGACGGAGTACCTGACCGTGGTGTACGATCCGGCAACGCCCCCCGAACCAGCGACGCAGTTCGCCACCCCGCCGGAGCCGTCCCATGGCGACCTCTCCGCGGCCTGGCTGCGCTTCGAGAGCACGCTCATCGGCGAGGACCCGGGCGAGGGTGATCTGGCCGCCCGGTTGTACGCCGACGACGCCTACCTGGGCGCGCTGGACTTCGGTCAGCCGGCCAACCTGGGCTGCGACCGCTCGCCGGATGGGACGCGGCTGGCTTGGCTGGATCACGACCCTGCCCTGGGCGTGCTGCTCGCCTGGGCGCCGCTGGCGCAACCCGCGCAGGCGCAGGTGGGGTTCGACTGGCCGCATCCCCTCAGCCCGCCGTCCTGGGCGCCGGATGGCCGTCGGGTGGCCTACGCGGGCTGCCAGGCCGAGTCCTGTGGGC
>CAYSXA010000066.1:0-13591 GCA_964435005.1 uncultured Anaerolineaceae bacterium
GGAGGCCTCCGCCCTCTTTTCACCCTTTCGGAACGACTTTTCGAACTCCCTGGAAAAGAGCGCTGCAATGGTTGTTTCTCACTTCCTCTTATGCTATACTGCATGCAGGCAAATGGTGGGCCGTGAGGTCGGCATGGATTGCATCACCGTGATCGTTGTGGATGACCATCCCATCTTTCGGCAAGGTGTGATCGATGCACTTTCGCTGGAAGAAACCATTGATGTGATTGGCCAGGCGGAGAATGGACCCGCAGGCCTGGCTTTGATGCGTGCCATGCATCCTGACGTGGCGATATTGGATGTGAACCTGCCTGGGATGAATGGACACCGCGTCACCTATCTGGCCCGTCAGGAACACCTGCCGACCCGTGTGGTTTTGCTTACGGCTTACGACGATGAACAACAGAAGCGGCATGCCTATGGTTCGGGCGCCTGGGCTTATTGCGCGAAAGATGTACAGGCTGAGTTTCTGGCCAGAGTCGTCAAGTGGGTGTCTTCGGGTTTTTACGTTGTGGATGATCGCCCGTTGAAACCAGAGGAAGCTGAAGCCTGGCTTGTTGGATTTTTGCAAGAGACCAGAAGGCGGGTATATGCCACCCAGAAGGAGCCATACCGGGCGCTGACCACCCGCGAAATGGACGTGTTGGTTGAAATTGTGCGGGGGAGTAGCAATAAGGAAATTGCCCAGCGTTTTGGAATCAGCCAGCAGACGGTCAAGAATCACGTCTCGTCTATTTTGCGCAAACTTGGAGTGGAAGATCGAACACAAGCCGCGGTGTTTGCCTTGCAACGCGGTTGGGTGCGTCGAGATATGCTGGAAGAGGAGTAAGCAATGGAACAATTGCCAGCCGGATCCGGAAAAGTGAGTGCATGGGAAACTTTGAGAGAGATGCTACATGAGGAGTTGCGTCAGGCGGAAAGTGAGCTCCAGGAAGTCAATTTGATGTTGTCTCAAAGCCAGAAGGAGGTGGAGCGCCTGACGCAGCGCAACACCTCGATCAGCATGCATCTGCAGCAGATCCAGTCTCAATTGGACACCACCAGCGTCAACGAGGTGTGCGCTGCTTATGACGCTGCTCTGGATGCCCGCCAGCGCCTTTTGGTAATGCGAGGTCAGGTGGAAAAGCTGCAGGCGGATCAGAATGCGCTGAATCGACTGGTTGACTTGATCAAGCACGTGATTGAGGCCCTGGAGGCCGGGCTGGAAGATGG
The DNA here is from genome assembly GCA_964435005.1 of uncultured Anaerolineaceae bacterium. GTDB lineage: Bacteria > Chloroflexota > Anaerolineae > Anaerolineales > DRMV01 > CAYSXA01. Next base: position 1,213 of record CAYSXA010000066.1, read on the forward strand.
TGGAGGTGGGGCAAAAGGGCTGAAATCCGTCGAAATGATGATCAATGCCCAGGAAGCGGAACGACGCCGGCTCTCACGGCAGATGCACGATGGCCCGGCGCAGGCCTTGTCTAATTTCATCCTGCAGACTGAAATTGCCACCCGGCTGTTCGATGTGAATCCGGAGCAGGCGCGGCAGGAGTTGTTGAACCTGAAAACCACAGCAACTTCCACGTTCAAGCAGGTGCGGGATTTCATCTTTGAACTGCGCCCCATGATGCTCGATGATTTGGGGCTGGTTCCGACCATCCGGCGATATGTCGATATCTATCGGGAGCAGACAGGCGCCGATATTCAAATCCTGGTCACTGGTGAGGAGCGCCGTCTGGAAAGTTACATTGAGGTGATGATCTTCCGTGCGATCCAGGAGCTGCTGGCCAACGCCGTTCACCATGGGGAAGCTCAGACCATTAAGGTCAGCGTGGATCTGGCCGAGGACCAGGTGCGTGTTCGGGTGGAGGATAATGGTAAAGGGTTTGACACCTCTATTCTGGAAACCACACAGGGATTGGGGCTGCGTTTGCTGCGTGACCGCGTGAGCATGGTGGGCGGAATGTTTGAGGTGCACAGCCGCCTGGGGCAGGGGACTGAAGTGTCCTTTACTGTCCCTGCAACCAAGGCGTCGGTTTTCCTGTAAGGCCATGGGGAAGTTTTAATCAATTCGGGACAAGTTTCAGCTTGCATTTTTTAAAAATTGCTCTATAATAGAAATACCTCTGGGTGGCCCTCCAGGGGAATCTTCAAAGGAAAGGAGGAAGTTTTATTATGTTGTTCGCCCCGAAAGAGAAGGGTCAGGGCCTCGTGGAATATGCTTTGATTTTGGTCTTGATCGCCGTTGTGGTCATCGTTGTTCTGACCGTGCTTGGCCCGGCTGTGGGTAACGTGTTCAGCAACATCATTTCCAACATCTAGGCGCTGGACCTCACGAGGTCAACCCGGAAGGCCCCGCTTTTGCGGGGCCTTTTGTGTTCCGGGGGCGTGTGGCGAGCCAGTGGGATCGTGTGGCGCGAAACCCCCTTTTCTGGTAGACTTTAGTTGGTCGACTTGAGCGGCTTGACTTTCACCCTACTTCGAGTAAGATACAAGTAGCTGTGATGAGAATTCAAAAGGAGGCTTAGGCGATGCGACGGGGCCGTATCATCCTTTATCTGGCATTGATCATCATCGTGGGGGTCGTAGGTGCAGCCGCGGCCTTGCTCAGGCAACAATCCCCTTCCACAGCAGATGCTCAAGCCACTCCCACTCCGGAAGTGATCACCACAAACGTGGTGGTGGTGGTGCAACCGGTGAGCCGGGGCCAGGAGATCACCACCGATATGGTCGGGATGGTCCCTATTCCTGAAGAATTGGTGGTTCAGGGCTGGATCACAGATCCGGGAGTGGTTGTGGGCAAGCGGGCGAAGTTTGATCTGGAGCCCGGCACACTGCTTACCGAAGGGCTGTTGGCTCAAAGCCTGGCGGAGCTGTCCGCCACGGGGTCGGAGGCTGCCCTCCAGATTCCGCCTGGGATGGTGGCCGTCGCGATCCCGATGGATCGTCTGTCTTCCGTGGCCTATGGCATTCGCGATGGGGATCACGTCAATGTGATTGTGACCCTGCTGTTCACCGATCTGGATGCTGAATTCCAGTCTCGTTTGCCTAACCTGACCGCCTCGGTGCAGGGGGCGTTCTCTGGCGGTGAGGGATCGCCACCTTTGTTGACTGCGCAGATTCAAGCTGGCGGCCCTTTGGGGCCGGTTGTCGGGCGGGCGTCGCTGGATTCCACGCTGGTGGTACCGATCTACGAACAGCCCTCTGAGGCGCCCAGGCCAAGGATGGTTTCCCAGATGTTGCTTCAAGATGTGATCGTGTTGCACGTCGGGAATTTCGAGGAGAAGAAAGCGGCAGCGCCTACCCCAACACCCACCCCGGGTGGCGAGGAGGCGCAACCGCAGCCACAACCAGCCGCACAACCGGAACAGGCGCCGTTACCGCCTGACATTATCACCCTGGTCGTCTCGCCACAGGATGCGTTGACGCTCAACTGGCTGATGATGCAGGGCGCACGCCTTTCCCTGGCGTTGAGGGCTGCGAACGATACTTCTCGGGTGCAGACGGAGGCGGTGACGTTACAGTATCTGACCTCGGCGTATAACATCCCTGTGCCGGCGAAACTTCCCTATGGTCTGGAACCACGGGTGGATGAACTTGCCCCACCGACGTTGCCGAACGATCAGCAACAACAGCAGACCGGACCGTGATATCAGGAGATTACCAAAGTGGGTGAGAAAATCCGTGTCCTGATTGTGGATGACATTGCGGAGACGCGCGAAAACATTCGCAAGCTGTTGCAATTTGAGCCCGACGTTGAGGTTGTGGGCGCGGCGCGTACCGGTCGCGAGGCAATTGATATTGCCATCGAAACTCAACCGGATGTGGTGTTGATGGACATCAACATGCCGGACATGGATGGCATCACAGCCACCGAAGCCATCCGGCGAAAGGTTCCATTTGCGCAGATTGTGATTCTATCGGTGCAAAGCGACCCGAACTACATGCGTCGTGCGATGTTGGCCGGGGCGCGTGATTTTCTCACCAAACCGCCGATGGTGGATGAGTTGACCGCCGCCATCCGGCGAGCTGGCGAGATGGCTCACCAGGAGCGGAGCAAAACAGCCATTGCCTATCCGACAGGACAGGGCAGCGCAGGCGTCGCTCCTTTCACCGGCGGTCTGGCGCCTTTGGGTCGGGTGATTACCGTGTACAGCCCCAAAGGTGGAGTGGGAACCACGGCCATCGCGTCCAACCTGGCCATGTTACTCCATGGCGAGGAAAACCCGGCGCTGCTGGTAGATGCCGACCTCCAGTTCGGTGATGTAGCGGTGTTTTTGAACAAGCATCCGCGAAACAGCATCGTGGACCTGGCTCCCCGGGCCAGCGAACTGGATGCGGAAGTGGTGGAAGAAGTGCTGCTGACTTACGATCGGCCAGAGGTCAAGGTGCTCTGTGCGCCTCTGCGTCCGGAGGAGGCGGAAGGGGTAACCGGGGAACAGATTGGCCAGGTGATCCAGTATCTGAAACGGTTGTATACCTATGTGATTGTGGATACCGCCTCGGACCTCTATGAGATCACGCTGGCAGCTTTGGATCAGGCGGACGTGATTTTGCTGGTGACCACGCAGGACATTCCTTCGATCAAAAATGCGCGCTTGATGTTGGGATTGTTGGATCAACTGGGCGTGCCTCGCGAACGGTTGATTTTCACCCTTAATCGTTACAACAGCAAGGTGGGGATTACCCCTGAAAAATTGGGCGAGAGCCTGAAACAGCCTGTGGAAGTGGTATTGCCTGAGGACTCGAATGTGGCCACGGCAGTCAATCGAGGGATCCCCCTGGTGACGCAAGGGAAGAAATTTCCTTTTGTTCGAGGGATGCTTAAACTGAAGGAAGTTGTGCGGCAGCGCTTAAGCCAGATTGAAGAAGAAGAGATCCGTCAACGGAGTGGCGCGGTTTAGAGGTAGAAGGAGGATAAGCGATGTCTTTGTTAAAGCGTATTGAAAGTGGGAAGGGCAAAGAACCTCCACAAAAGGGGAAGGAGCCATCCTCGCGCCTATCCACGCTTCAGTCTCGACGGACTGCGCCACCCGGGGCTGGTGTACAGAAAGACACCTACCAGGATCTGAAAAGCAGGGTTCAAAACCGGTTACTGGCCGAGCTGGATCCCTCTACAGATATCCGCCAGATGGCGGAAGTCCGTGAAACCATCCGCGAGCTGTTTGAACAGATTTTATCTGAAGAAAACATCGTGCTCTCGCGCGCGGAACGGCATCGTTTGTTCGAGCAGATTGCCGCAGAGATCCTGGGCTTTGGCCCTCTGGAACCGCTCCTTCAGGACGACTCGATTACAGAAATCATGGTGAACGGGGCCAAGAACATCTACGTGGAGCGTGGTGGTAAGATCCATCGCGTGCCGGTCTCGTTTGAGAGCGATGAGCATGTGATGCGGATCATCGACCGCATCGTCGCTCCGCTGGGCCGTCGGATTGATGAGTCTAGCCCCTATGTGGATGCACGCCTGCCGGATGGGTCTCGTGTGAACGCAGTGATCCCGCCAATTTCCCTGGTAGGCCCCGTACTCACCATCCGTAAGTTCGCCAGGAATCCGATCACGATAGAGCAACTGATCGAGTTCGGCTCAGTCACCAAAGAAGCGCTGTTGTTCTTGAAGGCGTGCGTGGAAGCCCGACTGAATATCGTGATCTCCGGTGGTACGGGTTCTGGCAAGACCACGCTGTTGAACATTCTTTCCGGTTTTATCCCGGCAGACGAGCGCATTATCACCATTGAGAATGCTGCGGAGCTGCAGTTGCGCCAGGAACATGTGGTCACCCTGGAGTCCCGCCCGCCGAACATCGAGGGCCGGGGCGAAGTGACCATTCGTCAACTGGTGATTAACGCCCTGCGTATGCGGCCAGACCGCATTGTGGTCGGTGAGGTGCGCGATGAGGCGGCACTGGACCTGCTCCAGGCGATGAACACCGGCCACGATGGCTCCATGACCACGTTGCACTCGAACAGCCCGCGAGACACGTTGGCCCGTCTGGAAACCATGACCCTGATGGCCGGCATGGATCTGCCGGTTCGAGCCATCCGTGAACAGATCGCTTCTGCTGTAGACCTTGTGGTGCATCAGGAGCGCCTGCGGGATGGCTCGCGAAAGATTGTGAACATTACCGAGGTCAGTGGCATGGAGGGCGATGTGATCACCATGACGGACATCTTCGTCTTCGAACAGACAGGCATTCGCGAGGGCAAGGTGATTGGTCAGCTGCGCCCCACGGGGTTGCGGCCAAAGTTCATGGATCGCATTGAAGCAGCCGGGATCCATCTACCACCGTCGATCTTCGGTGTTGGAGAGCGTCGGCGCTACTGACGGAGGAGTTGTATGAATCCGGTAACATTGTTGCTGATCGGTGCCGGCGTCGCTGTTTTCTTGCTGATCGTTGGGCTGGTGATCTCCCTGCGCGGGGAGCGCTCGCTGGTCGAAGAGCGGCTGGGCGAGTATCTGGGGGAGGAAGAAGCGGCCACCGCTGCAGAGGAAGGTCAGCGCGCCGCGCCGATGACCGATTGGCTCAATCGGCGCATGGAGCGTTCCTCATGGGGAGAACGCATCTCGCGTGAGCTGGCGCGTGCGGATCTGAAGCTGCGCCCTGGCGAATACCTGGCGCTGATTGTGATCTCCGCCCTTGGCCTGATGGTGATCTCCTATCTGTTGTTCCATCGCAATCTATTGTTCGCCATTGGCGGGATGATTGCCGGCTTGTTCCTCCCTCGTTTCTATATTAAACGACAACAGAACCTGCGTCTGCGCCGCTTCAACGATCAGTTGCCCGATATGCTGAACCTGGTGGTGAACGGCCTCCGGGCGGGCTTCTCCACGATGCAGGCGCTGGAATCGGTGGCCAAGGAGATGCCGGACCCGATCGCGAGCGAGTTCCGGCGGGTGGTGCAAGAGATGCAGCTGGGCATTCCCATGGAGCGCGCCCTGGACAACCTGTATCGCCGGATCCCCAGTGATGACCTGGACCTGATCATCACCGCGATCAACGTTCAGCGTGAGGTGGGTGGTAACCTGGCCGAGATCCTGGAAACGATCGCGCACACCATCCGCGAGCGCATTCGGATTAAGGGTGAGATTCAGACGCTGGTGACGCAGGTGCTGTATTCGGGACGTGTGCTGGCATTGTTACCGTTTGCGCTTTCGCTGGTGCTCTATGCCGTCAATCCTGAATACGTGGGCTACTTCTTCAAACCCAAATTTCGGGTTTGTGGGTTTGCCGCAATGGGCACGGTGGTCTTGATGGTGGGGGGTGGCTATTACATCATGACGCGCATCATGGATATCGAAGTTTAGGAGGCCGTTATGTCTCCCATGGTCATTGGTGGGCTGGTGCTTTTCGTCGTGGTTGTCGCGATCGTGTTGATCGCGCTTGGGCTTCGCCGTGGGAGCGAGACGGAAGATCTCCTGGCGCAGCGCCTGGCGGAATTCGCCGCCATGGAAGGAGAGATCTCCAGCCTGGAAGACCTTGAGCTTCAGATTCCCTTTACAGAGCGGGTGATCATCCCGCTGTTGCAGCGTATTGGGGATTTTGCCAGCCGGCTGGCACCTCAGAACATTCAACAGAACCTGGATGCGCAACTGGAAAAAGCTGGACGCCCGGCAGGCTTGACTCCGGGCACTTTCTGGGCGCTTCGTTTTGTGATGGCCGGGTTGTTCACCCTGGTGGCGTTGCTGGTCGTGCGCAGGGGGGGAGTGTTTACCGGGCTGATCAAATTTCTCATGGTGGTGGGGTTGCCGTTCCTGGGCTATTTCCTGCCGCAATTGTGGTTGACCAGCAAGATCCAGCGGCGTCAACTGGAAATTCGCCGGGCGATGCCGGATGCGTTGGATCTTTTGACCATCTGTGTGGAAGCTGGCCTGGGATTCGAGGCCGCGATGAAGAAAGTCAACGAGAAGTGGGATAACGAGCTTTCGCTGGCCTTCGGTCGCGTGTTGCAAGAAGTGCAGCTTGGCAAACTGCGGCGAGAAGCCTTGCGAGACATGGCTGAGCGGATCGACATTCCTGAGATGACCAGCTTCGTCGCCGCGATTATCCAGGCGGAGCAACTTGGTGTGAGCATGGCGAACGTTTTGCGCATCCAGTCAGAGCAGATGCGCATCCGGCGGCGCCAGGCAGCGGAACAGGAAGCGCACAAGGCGCCGATCAAAATGCTTTTCCCGATGGCGGGGTGCATTTTCCCCTCCATTCTGATCATCTTGTTGGGGCCGGCCGCGTTGATCCTGATGGACTCCGCGCTGGGCGGCCTGTTGTTCTGATCTTCGGCGTGCCACAGAACCCCTGGGCGTATCGGGCCTACCATTATTTCTGGCGGGCGGTCGATTGGCTTTTTCCGCCTCAATGTGTGGGCTGTGGCCGCACTGGCGTACGGTGGTGTGAGGCTTGTGAGCGGGCGGTTCAACCGATCCCTACGCCCTGTTGTGTGGTGTGTGGGAACGCGGTGAGCCGCCCCGGACGATGTGAAGCCTGTGAACAGGAGCCGCCTGCGTTTGATGTGCTGCGTTCCTGGGCGACTTTCGGGGGACCGGTTCGGAACGCATTGCACCGTTTGAAGTACCGTAGAGATCTGGGGGCGGCGGAAGTCCTTTCCATGCGTCTTGCCCAGTTGTATCGAAGCATGAATCGGGAAGTCGACTGGGTGGTGCCGATTCCCCTCAGTGCGCTCCGGTTACGGGAGCGTGGGTATAATCAGGCGTCTCTGATTGCCCGGCCGCTCGCCTGGCAGATTGGGAAGCCTTTCCGCCCGGGGGCTCTGTCGCGAGTGGTGGCCACCCGTTCGCAGGTGGGACTCAATCGCGAACAGCGACGCGCGAACGTGCGCCAGGCGTTTCGTGCTGCCCCCGATGTCGCCCAAAAGCGCGTGCTGCTGGTTGATGATGTGGCGACCACCGGGGCTACGATGGATGCAGCTGCGCGGGCGCTCCGTCAGACTGGGGCCGTAGCAGTGATCGCGATCACCGTGGCGCGTGCCTTGTTGAGCGACAAGGTGTAGCCAGGGTTATTTCAACTGAAGGAGGATCTGATCCATGACAATCGAAGTGAAGGTCGTAGGTCGAAACATGCAGGTCACGGACCGTGCGCGCGAGTATGTGACCAAGAAGGTCTCCAAGTTTGGCCGCTATCTGACGAATATTGAGGAAGCAGTGGTGGAATTGCGCCACGACGAGTCCGCTCGTAGTGCGGAGGATCGCCATGTCGCGCAGATTACCGTCTATGGGAAGCGGCTGATGTTGCGCGCGGAGGAACGGGCGAGCGATTTGTTTGCGGCGATCGATTCCGCCGTGGACAAGATGCAGCGCCAGATCGCGCGGTACAAGGGGAAGAGGTATCGTGGCCGCGGCAACAGCGAAAGCCTGACGCAGCGGATAGTGGAAGAAGAACTCGCTGCTCTGGAGGCGGAGGCGGAAGAGGAAGAACCAGTGATCGCCCGGCGAAAACGTTTTGTGCTTTACCCCATGGATGAGCGAGAGGCCATTGAGCAAATGAAGCTGTTGGGGCACGATGCCTTCTTCATCTTCTTCAACATGGAGACCAATCGGATCAACGTATTATATCGCCGGCGAGACGGTACGTATGGCTTGATCGACCCCGAAATCGGTTGACGGGGTGTCGGCTCTTGACTGAGATAACGACCGGCGGGATGATCATCCCGCCGGTCGTTTTGATTGGTGGGCGTATGGGCTGGGCTAGGATTGTTCACCAGGTTTGAGCGGGCGACAGGTGGCATGGATGAAATGAAAGTCGCCGCGCGGGGGCATCAGGTCGAGCACTTCCACCACGATGAACTCTTCTTCGCCCAGCATCACTCTTTCGCCGATTTCCGGGCGGTGATTCAGGTTTACAATGGCGCCAGGGTGGTTCTTCCCTGTGACCACATAACTCACTTTGTAAATAGCCATTGGACCGCTCCCTTCATTCACTCAAGTTCCGATGCCGAATCCGAAACGACAGGTCAGCGGCCATGTTGCGCATCACTTTGTAACCGATAGCGGTGTTCTGTTCGCAAAGGGCATCAAAGGCCTCTTTGGGAATGACCTGCACCACAGTAGGGGTGTTCAGCGCGCGCACAGTCGCGGAGCGGGGTCCCTGATCGACCAGTGCCATTTCTCCCACAATTTGACCGGGGCCGAGTTGAACCACGACGCGTTGATCTTCGCCATCGCTCTGACGCACGACCTCCACGAACCCTTCCGTGACGATGTACAATTCCAGGCCAGGTTGCCCTTGCTGGATCAACACGTCGCCGCGATTCAGCCGCCGTTCTTCACACAGGGCGGCAACCGCCTTCAGTTCATCGGCCGTCAGGCCGTCGAACAATTCTACCCCTCTCAAAGCGTCGATCACGTTCATGAGGTCCACTCCTCGCAATCATGCAGGTTACTAAGATTGTATAAGGAAATGGCGAAAGATGCAATACCCGTGTTTCGTGGTGAGCGTCGGAGTGCGATAGAACGTGCGCCGTAATGAACAGTGGTCGCAAGCACAGGGCAGGCGGTTTGACTTTTATGTGTAGTGCCGCTGTACTTCGGAGTGATAGGTGCGCCCCAGCTCCCCGGCGTGCTCGACCAGCCAGCGACTGAGCGGCGTGGTACCGCGCGGCGGCTGGTCGCTGACCAGGGTGTTCGCCATCAGGCCGCGTACTTCGTCCCAGGTGAGCAGTACGTCGCCCAGCTTTAGGCTGAGCAGCCGGGCGGCCAGGTACACTAGGCGCGGCGGCAGGTGGAACAGCCGCACGCGGTGGCCCAGTGCCTGCGCGATGGTTTGCACCAGCTCCTCGTAGGTGTAGGTTTCTGGCCCTACGGTGTCCCATTCCAGCGAATCATCCTGCTGTGCAGCCTGTACGGCGAGGGCGGCCAGGTCTTCCACGTAAATGGGTTGCAGGCGGTACTGGCCGTCTCCCGGCACGCCGAAGACCGGCAGCCGCTGCACCAGATAGGCGATGTTGTTGATCAGGATGTCCTCTTTGCCGAAAATCACGGCGGGGCGCAAGATGGCGTAGGAGACGCCCAAAGTTCGTAAGTCATTTTCAAGTTGCCCTTTGCCCCGGAAGTAGGGTAGGAGAGAATCGGAGTCGGCGTTCGTGATACTGATGTGCACGATGCGCCGCACGCCGGCGGCCTTCGCCGCCTGGAACAACGTGCGCGTGTTCCGCACGGCCAGGTCGTAAGTGATCTGGCCGTAGTTGAAGCGCACCCAGTAGGTGTTGTACAGCGTGTCTACGCCGCGCAGGGTTTCTGTGAGCGCATCCGGTTGATCGAAATGGTACGGCACAGGACTCACGCGTTCACCGAAGGGGTTCGGGCGGTCGGGATGATGGGTCAACGAGATGATCTCACGCCCCTGTGCGAGCAATCGGCGGGCGATGTATTTGCCCGTGTAGCTAAGCGCGCCGGTGATGGCATCGGTGGTCATGGGGATTCCTCCTTGGGGGGAGTGGCCTGGAGATCAGCGGAAGAGCCCCAGGGGGATCAACATAAGTGTTGTCTGGACGATGGCCGTGAGCGGTATGACGAGCAGCCAGCGCGCAGGTGGACGTTGAGAGGAGAGTGCTCCGGCGAGTAGAAAGCCCAGCGTGGCGGGGAGGAGTGGCAGGCCGATGGAGAACACGCCCAGGATATTGAAAGCCAGCATCGCGCCGGCAGCGAACCAGGGCAGCGCCCGTTGACTGGCGAGGCGTTTGGGGTTCGTGGACACCACAGCCCACAAGGTAAGGCCGCCGAGTGCCAGCCATTCCAGCAGATACAGGCCGGGCAGCGGCCACAGGTATTCTTGCCAGACGACCACGGCAGATGCCACCCAGAGCACATCACCCAGAGCGAGGAGCGCGGCAACTACGGCTGTTGCTTTTCGTGTAGCCATGTTACTCTTCGTTCGTAGATCGGTCTAACCAGCGCCGCAGGCCGTTCAGCCGTAACTCGTCCAGCGAGACCAGCAGCGCTACCAGATTGTCCAGCGTGTGGAAGAAGCGCTGCATGGCTTCCAGGCGTTGCCGGAGGAAGGCAATCCGCTCCGGCGGCAGGTCGCTTTCCGGGAGCATGGCCAGGCTCTCGTCCACCGTGCGCAGTGCGCGGTCGAACTCGCTCTGCTCTCGGCGGTGCAGGATGCCGCGCACGATTTGCCAGAAATCCGTTTCAGCGGCGTAGTAGTCCTTGCGCTGGCCGACTTGCGTCACGCGATGCACCATGCCCAGCTGGATCAACCGCCGCAGGCTGGTGCTCACCGTGCCTTTGCTCACCCTGGCGCGCTCGATCAAATCGTCCTGGCTGAGCGGTTCCGGGGAAAGGTACAGTACACCGTAAATCGCGCCCATGGCTTTGGGGAAGCCCCAAAACGCGCTGATGCGGCTCATTCCCTGGATGAAATGTTCCTCTGGGTTTGTCATTGGATTGTCCAGAAAGTTTAGAATGTTCTGAACAAAATATATCATGGAGGCGCGTTGTTGTCCAGAGGATGTTTTGGTTTCCTTGACGTGCGATTGCCTCGTTGGTACTATCCCTGAGCAGACCAACTACGTAAGGAGTAACGGCATGGAGAACGAGGATCGGATCCGCGACGCGGCCGAGCTGTTCGATTCCCCTGACATCCAGCAGGATCGCATTCGTCGCGCGGTACACGAAGTGTTGGAGGCGGTGGGAGAGGACCCGGACCGCGAAGGGTTGCAGCGCACGCCAGAGCGCGTGGCGCGCATGTATGAGGAGCTGCTGGCTGGCTATCGCGTGGACCCCATCGCGATGGTCAACGATGCGTTATTCGAGGTGACCTATGACGAAATGGTGATCGTGCGGGATATTGAGTTCTACAGCCTGTGCGAACATCATATGTTGCCTTTTCTGGGGCGGGCGCACGTGGCCTACATCCCCCGCGGGCGGGTGATTGGACTTTCGAAGATCCCCCGTATTGTGGATATGTTTGCCCGTCGGTTGCAGGTGCAGGAGCGGATGACTCGCCAGATCGCGGATTTTTTGAGCGAGTTATTGCGACCGCAAGGGGTGGCCGTGGTGCTGGAGGCGGTACATTTGTGCTCCATGATGCGCGGGGTGAAAAAGCACGATGCGCGCATGACCACCTCGACCATGCTGGGAGCTTTTCGCACTAATCTGGCGACGCGGCAGGAGTTCCTGGATAACATCTCCCGCGGCGCGATGCCGTTGAGTATGTAGGGTGGAGGCGCCCCGCGGGGCGCCTCTGCTATGCAGTGATGGCTGAGATCAATTTCCGTGGCTGTTTCGCGTAGGCGTCCAGCGGGACCTCGCCACGCGTCAGCGCCTCCAGGATGCGAGTCAACCCTGCGTTGACTGGCGTCGGTATGCCCAGCCGCTCGCCGAAGCGGGCGACTGCGCCGTTCAGGTAAGTGACCTCGCTCTTGCCTCGCCTGCTGTGCAGGTCGATGTGAAATGAAGGCATCTTCCCGCCGCGCCCCGCGCCGACAGCGCGCTGCAAAATCGGCTGGGCGATGAGGGGTGGCAGCCAGCGTGCGGCAAAAGCCAGCGCCCGCACGGGTGTGCCGGGTAGGTCTACTGCGCGGACGCCCTGCGCACGCATCACGGCCAATGCCTCGCGCAGCTGTGCCATTTCCAGGCGAAACAGGCCGGGGTGGGCGAAAATCTCCGCCGGAGGCATGTCCAGGATGGCGGAGGAGGCGTTCGCCAGCAGGTTGGTCAACATCTTGGACCATTTCATGTCCGCCGCACGGGAGAACAGACGACAGCGTAGGCCGGCCTCGTCCAGCGCCTGCACCAGCC
>CAYSXA010000067.1:0-13559 GCA_964435005.1 uncultured Anaerolineaceae bacterium
GCCATCTACAATCTGGAACTTCACGCCCAATCATGACTTTTGCAAGAGGTCTAATATTGTCTGCTCGACCCACGAGCATTATGTAGTGGAAATGCAGCCTAAGGGGGTGAGGCGTCTATGGCAGACGATGAACTTCTCAGCTTGAAGAGGTCATTATGACATCTCCTCCAGCTTCAGAAAAGCTTTTTGTATACAAGCGCAATCTGCACCGCCTGGAAGCGCTTTCCCTCATCGGGTTAAGCCTGCACGGCGTAGCGCTGCTATCCACTCAAAAAGGGGAACCCTGGCAGTGGATACTGGTGGCCATGACCGCCTTTGCCGGAGTGGCCGGAATGATCGGCCCTCTCCGCAGGCACACGTTTGTCCGTCTGGCCCGCATCCTGTTCGTGCTGGTTGCCGGCTGGTTTCTGATGCGCGCCAGTGGCGGACCAGGGAGCTTTTTCTTCCTGTGGTACATCATTCTGACGGTGACGACTTCACTGGCCATGCAGCCGCCATTCAACCTGGTGCTGCCCGTTGTGATTGTCCTGGCTTACCTTTCCCTGTGGGTAACCTCTCCCAGCAGCACAGTTCCTCCTTTAGTAATTGTAACGCGAGCCTTCCTGTTGCTCTTTCTGGGAGGCCTGGGAGCCTGGTTCGGAACGTTATTGCGCGTGCAAGAAAGACAAGGGCCTCTCAGCTCCCGCACGCACAGCCTGGTAACCGCGCTTGGTCGGGTCGCGGCGCAGTTGCAAACAGCACCCAACCTGGAAAAACTGTACAACATCCTGGGCCATGAGCTCCGAAAGCTGGGGGTGGTCTGCCTTGTTGCACTGGGGAACGGGGAAGATAACACCTTTCACATTGAATATATCTCGACCCCTCCCTACCTGATTACCGCAGCGGAAAGGCTGGTGGGGATCCGCATGAAAGACCTGGTTCTATCCAGTGACAACTTCCCACCGTCCAAAGCCCTGTTCACCACCAAACGCCCACAAATCATCGAAAATCCGTTAGCCAGCACCCACCGCGTGCTGGCTAATGTCCCTTCTGGCGTATTGAAAGCCGCGATGCGGCTGGTAGGGCTGGCAGAGGACGCCCTCTTGATCTACCTGCCGCTAGTGGTCGACGGGTCTCTGATTGGCACGCTGTCGCTTTGGGGAGAGACCCTCAGCAAAGCAGATTTGCCTGTACTTGAATTGTTTGCCGACCAGCTGGCTGCCGCTCTGCACATGAACACCCTCTACGAGCAGCTGAACACACGTCGGGAAGAGGAGCTGGAGATCCAGCTACGCTTCGGTCAACAGCTGATCCTGGCGCAAGATCGTCAGGCGGTGCTCGACCTGACCGCACGCATTGTCCAGCAAGCGCTGGACGCTGATCTGGTCTCCATCATGCAGCCGGATCCTGCTGAGAAGTATCTGGTGCTCCGAGGCGGGCTGGGTTGGGACCCCAAGTTGTACGGTCAGTACCGGGTGGAAATCGCCACTTCGCGGGAGGGGCACGTTTTCCGAACGGGCGTACCGGTGCAACAGGAGGATGTGCTCAGCGGCAAGCCGTTTCCGTGTCCGGTGGAGCTTGCCGCCCACGGCGTTGTCAGCAGTTTGACCGCTCCGTTGCTGGGGCGAGGACGCACCCTGGGGACGCTGTGTGTCCACAGCACACGCCGCCGCCAATTCTCCCCTACTGAGGTACGGCTGTTGAACGCTTTGGCGACTCAAACCGCGCTGGCGCTTGAGCGCACGCTGCGCATGGAGAATCTAAACCAGCTGTACCATCTGGCACTCAATTTATCCACAGCCAGTGTTCAAACCGAGGTGGCTGCGTTAATCAGCGAGGCTGTGGCACAGGTCTTCAACGTGCCGTATGTGCTGCTGGCCCGGTTTGATCCGGAGACAAACCGATTACAAGGTATCCTGCCCGCCTTTGGCCTGGATGCAGACCAGGTACGCGCTTTCTCTGCGAAAGTTTCCGATGAATTGAACAACTTCTGGAACATTGCAGAGCAACCTTACCTGGTGATTGAAGACATTCGCAATGCACCCGACTTCGTGCGCGCTCTGGCTGCGCCCTACTCGATTCAATCTGTCCTGGCTGTGCGTGTTCAGCCTCAAGAAGCGCCTTTCGGCGTGTTGTTCGTGGCCCATCCGCAACCCAATCACTTCCTGCCCTGCGAGGCTCAGCAGGTAGAGACCTATGGGCGTCTGGCAGCGTTGACGCTGGACCGCATCCAAAAACAACAAGAAGAGCGCACCAGCCGCCAGACGATGGAACGCCTGTGGCAGGCCGCGTTGGCGCTAAATCAATCGCTGGAACTGCCTGTGGTGTTGGAGCGCATTTTGCGAGAGTTGCAGAAAGTGATCCCCTACGACAGCGCTTCTGTACTGCAACTTCGTGACACACACACACACTGGAAATCATCGCCGGACACGGCTTTGAGCAGACCGAGGAGATCGTCGGGCTGCGTTTCGACGTTCGTGAGGACATCCCCAGCCGGTGGGTAGTCAAAGCGCGTGCCACGCACATCGAAGACGACGTACAAGTCCGTTATCCGGCCTTCAGCGAAGGGGTGCAAGCCGCAGCGCACATCCGGGCCTGGATGGGCGTGCCCCTGTTCGTTGGAGAGCGCCTGATCGGGATGATCGCCATGGACAGCCGCACACCGGGCTACTTCCGGCCGGAGCACATTCCGGTAGCCGAAGCGTTCGCCGCCCAGGCCGCCGTGGCCATGGAGAACGCCCGGCTGTACGAAGCCAGTCGCCGCCAGGTGAAAGAGCTAGAGGTGTTGCATAAACTAGCCGCTGCAGTACGTGAAGTAGATACCGAGGAAGCGTTAATCTCCTGCGCAGTAAAGTGGATCGGCGAAGCCTTCTTCCCGGAGCATTTCGGTGCGCTGTTGCTGGATGAGAACACTGGAGTGTTACGACCTCTGTGGCCGTATGTAGGGGCAAATCCCGACAACCCCAATCTGGTCGTCCCGTTGGGACAGGGGATCACTGGGCAGGTGGCGCTGACGGGCAAATCCATCCGGTCAGGTGATGTCAGTCAGTCTCCTCACTACCTTCCCGCTAACGAAGGCATGCAGTCTGAATTGTGCGTCCCCCTGATGATTGGAGGCAAAATCATCGGCGTACTGAACGCAGAAAGCCGTCGGCTGAATGCCTTCTCGGCAGAGGACGGACGTCTGTTAAGCACCCTGGCCGGTCAACTGGCAGCCGCCTTGGAGTTTTTCCGTTCCCAGCGCAGCGAACAGGCCAGTCAGGCACGATTGCAAGCGGTGTTGGATTCCGCCCCAGATGGCATTGTGATCGTGGATCAAAACCAGCGGATTGTTACTTTCACCCCGGGAGCAGAGCAAATCTTTGGCTATCGAGCAGATGAGGTCATCGGTCAGCCCTTGAGTGTGTTACTTCCAGCTCGTTTTACCCTGCTTCACACCGAGGACGTCAACCACTTCGCACAGTCCGATGCCCTCTCACGAACCATGGGAGAAGGGCAAAGGCTGGAAATTGTGGGACGGCGCAAGGACGGCAGCGAGTTCCCGGCAGAGACATCGATTTCCCGCTTTACCACAGATGAGGGCACGTTCTTCACCGCCATCCTGCGGGACATCAGCGCACGTGTAGAGACAGAGGCAGAGCGACAGCGTCTGTTTAGTGCAATCCAACAAACCACAGATGGCGTGCTGATCACCGATCGGGAAGGGGTGATCAAGTACGTCAATCCAGCCATGATAGCCATCAGCGGATATTCCGAAGAAGAGCTGTTGGGCGCCCATCCCCGCATCTTCAAATCTGGGTTGCACTCAGAAGAAGAATACGAACGCCTTTGGAAAACCATTTTGAGCGGCGAAGTCTATCGCGCGCGATTTGCCAACCGACGCAGGGATGGGAGCCTGATTTACGTAGATCAAACAATTGCGCCTGTCGTCGATCTTCAAGGTAATGTGACCCACTTTGTATCTATCTGGAAGGACATCACCGAACAGGCAGCGCACGAGCAGCAAGTTGCCGAGCGAGCCCGCCGATTCGCTGAATTGGCGGCCGTCAGCGAGGAACTGGCGCGCCCGTACACCGCAACGGAAGTACTGACCGCGATAGGCATCAGCGCAATGCGCCTGAGTGAAGCCCCCGGAACAGCCGTTTACGTGCGCACCACGGAAGAATCAGCTGTCTGCGTCTGGTCTCAGGGAGTGTCAAAACGATTTATTGCTAAAGTCCTTGCCAGGATCCAGGATATGCCCGGATTCCGTCTGCTATCTACTACAGAACCAATCCTGATCGAAGATATATCCACCATGCCTGCCGATGAACCACTGCGCTCCCTTGCACTGGCAGAGGGCATCCAAAGTGTGGCACTGTGGCCGTTAGTGTATGAGGGAAAAGCCATCGCAGCGGTGGCCTGTTACTATCCCAACAGCCACCACTATAGTGCAGCAGAACGCGAAGTGATGGTCTCGCTGGCCCGCCAAGCAGCCATTGCGTTGGTCAATGCGCGATCCTATGAACACGCTCAGCGCCGCCTGGAACGGCTGTCCAGTTTACGTGTGATCGACCTGACGATCACGGCGACATTAGACCTGGATCAGGTTCTGGAAGTGGCGCTGACCGAACTGCAGCAGCGACTGCAGGTCGATGCCGCGTCGGTGCTGTTGTGGAACAGGGAGGAGCAGGTACTGATGTTCGCCGCCGGGCAAGGCTTTCGAACGACCGCCCTCCAGCACACACGCCTGGGGTTAGGGCAGGGCCATGCCGGGCGTGCCGCTGCAGAAAAGCGGCTAATCTACGTGGACGACTTGAATGCCCATCTGGGAGAATTTGTTCGGGCTCCCTTGTTAGCCGAGGAAGGGTTCGTTACATACTTCGGCACCCCCATGATTGTACAGGATGAGGTGGTGGGCGTTCTTGAACTGTTCCACCGACGAGGCTTCAAACCCGACAATGAATGGATCGAGTTCCTGGAGATGCTGGCCTCTCAGGTTGCCATTGGGGTGAACGCCGCCGCGCTGTTCCAGGAAATGCGTCGCGCACGCCAGGCGCTGGAGGAGGCTTACGAGAAGACGCTGGAAGGGTGGGTGCAGGCCCTCGACCTGCGCGACAAGGAGACCGAAGACCACACCCAGCGGGTCACGCAAATGACCCTGCGTCTGGCCCGGCAATTCGGTTTCGAGGGCGAAGCCCTGGAGCACATCCGTCGGGGAGCGTTGCTGCACGACATCGGCAAGATAGGCGTGCCGGACAGTATCCTGCTCAAGCCGGGAAACCTGACCGAGGAAGAGTGGGAGATCATGCGGCAACACCCGGTGTACGCGCACCAGTTCCTTGCCGCGATTGAATATTTGAGGCCCGCATTGACCATCCCCTACGCCCACCACGAACGATGGGATGGAAGTGGCTACCCACGTGGTCTGGCAGGAGAGGATATTCCCATGGAGGCACGCATCTTTGCCGTAGTAGACGTATGGGATGCACTGACCTCAGACCGTCCATACCGCAAAGCCTGGCCACTGGAACGCGTGAAGGCTTACCTGAGAGAACAGGCCGGTATCGCCTTTGATCCAGCCGTGGTTGAGGCGTTCCTCAAGTTAATGGAGAGCGATCATGGGTAACGAGCAACAGCGTTCCCAACAACACAGATTGCCCAAACGCGATCGCAGAGTGTGTGATCTCCCACACACCTAACCTCGCGAAAAGATGTCACCTGTCAGCGCGGATCGTTGTCTCCTGCCACCGAGGCTGGCGTCCGCGCAGCCTCCTCGGCCTTGCGCATCATCTCACGGGCACGTTGATGAGCGCGTTGCAATTGCCAGAGGATGAATCGCACCCGCTGCGCCATCGCGGTGGCGATATTCCACATCAGCCGGGTACCGAGCACCGCATCGTCTTCGCACAACGCCAGCAGGCGATCGCGCTCCAGCGCCAACACCACTGCCCCGTCCGGCCCAGAAATCAGATCGGCGCTGCGTAGCCCCTGATCGAGCATAGCCAGTTCCCCTGTGATCTGCCCGGGGCGCAAGGTAGCCACGCGCTGCGGTTGCCGCGGCGCTTCGCCGGGGTCCTCCGGATCGCTCCACACCTCCACCGTGCCCTTGTAGATAATGTACATCTCATTGCCCGCCTCATCTTCGCGCACGATATTCGTATAAGGCGGGAACTCCAGCGGCACGCATTGCGCCGCCAGCCGCGTGCGCTGTGCCATGTTCAGCCCATTGCCCACATCTGAGTGCGCCAGGAACTTGGCGATTTCCTCCACGCGCAACAGGTCTTCGTCGCTGATGGGCAACAGGTTCTCGCCCAGCGTGGGCAGGCCAAGATAGGCCGATACCAGCCGGCGAGTGACCTCCGGCGTCTCAAAATGCGGCCAGTGTCCCGCCTTGGGCAGGATGCGCAGGTCGGCCAGGGGATACTCATCGGCCAGAATGCTGGCATCACGCAAGGGGACGGTGTTATCTTCTGCGCCCCAGAGCACCAGGGCAGGCACCTCGATCTGCCTCAGCTTGCCAGTCAGGTCGTTCTCGCGCATGGCAAAATAGCACTCCGCCCGCACCCGACCCTGACCTGGGCGGCGAGCGTCTGCACGCAGGCGCAGGTAATCCCGTTCGGTAATCCCAGTACGCTCCGAAAAAGACACCGGGCGCATCAGACGGTCGGTAACCCCCACGAAGAGACGTTCCACCGCCGAGACAATCAGGCTCCCCAGGCCAAAACGCTCCATCAGGGTGATCGGCGAAATGAACAGATTGATCATGGCCGAGAGGCGACCTGTGATCGTGGGGCCAATCAACACCATGCGCTCTACCAACATGGGGTACTTCAGCGCCAGCGTCAGGCTGATCATTCCCCCCATGGAATGTCCCACCAGCACCACCGGCCCATCGGAGACCTGGTCAATCAGGTCGGCGATCAGTTCAACATACGCAGGAATGGTCGTCCGGTGAGGAAACGGCGGCGACTGCCCGTAGCCGGGCAGATCAATCGCGATGCAATGGAACCGCTGACTGAGTGGACCGATCAAAGGGGAAAGAGCAAAGGAAGAGCTCGACCAACCATGGATCAGAATCGCCTTCTGGCGCGTGGGTTTCCCCTGTTCCACGGCATGCACGTCCTGGCCATGAACCCGGTAAACGGTCACGACGCCTCCTTATAAAAATGAAAAACGGACACCGTCACGGCGTCCGAATCCCAATTCCAAAACGGTCACACAACAGCAGAAGCCCCCATTTACCTCACTTGCTTTCGCCTGACGCTTCGCTTTTGCTTTCTTTCTTGTTGTTCGCCGAGTGCCCGTTGCCAGACGGCGAGCGGTGATCGGTGGCGTAAAAACCGGAACCTTTGAACACAATCCCCACCGGTTTATACACCCTCCGCACCGCCTTCTGCCGGCACTCAGGGCAGGTGGTGATGGGGGAATCGTTAAAACTCTGCTGCCGATCAAACTGGATCCCGCAACTCTCGCACCGATATGTGTACACGGGCATGGCTGACACCTCGCTAGACAGTTTTCCAGAACTACCGGCCTCATTATAGTCATATCATCAACCTCTGTAAAGCCCCGACGGGGAACTTTTATAAAAAGTTAAGAGTTCTCCCCGGTTTCGGGGCCAGAAAGGGGCAAAACCAGCGAAAACTCTGCCCCGCCCTCCGGATGGTTGCGCACTCGAATGCGGCCTCCATGCGCTTCTACCACCAAACGGCTGAACGTCAACCCCAGGCCGATCCCCCGCCGGCGTCCGCGTCGCCCGGGGACCTGAACAAATCGCTCAAAGATACTCTGCAAGAATTCAGGCGGGATGCCCGGTCCGGTATCCCGTACGGTGATGCGCACATGGGTTTCGTCCTCCATGGCTGCGGTGATCTGTACCATCCCTCCTTCGGGCGTGAACTTCAGCGCGTTATCAATCAGGTTGATCAGCACCCGGGTGATTTTGCCCTCATCCATCCGGATCGGGGGCAGGGTTTCGGGAACATCCCAGCACAGCCGCAAGCCATGCTCGGTGGCCTGTGGCAGATAATCTTCCGCGACATCGCACACCAGCTTCGCCAGATCGGGGTACATCTGCAAGGACAGCTCGATCATGCCGGCTTCCATGCGCGAGATCTCCAGCAAGGATTGCACCAGATGTACCAACCGTTGCGCCGATCGTTGGGCAATCCGCACCGATTGCTGAGCCAGCTCCGCCCCTGTTTGCTCCACTTCCACCTGGATCAGATCCAGAGCACTGATGATCGCGCTCAAAGGGGATCGCAGATCGTGCACCAGCGTATCGGCGATCATGTCGCGAGCCTGGTTCAGATGATACTGCTCGGTCACATCATGGAACACGATCACCCAACCGATAACTGTCCCCTTCTCGTCCATCACCGGCGCGGTGATGCGTTGCATCACCAGCTCTTGCCCACCCCGGTTAAAACGATACGTCTCGGGGGGCATGGTCGGAGCGTAAGAGCTGTTCAGCTTGGCCACCAGACGCGCCGCGGCGGATGGGGTAAAACCCAGAGGGGCCAGGGCTTCCGGGGGCAATTCCTGCAGGCGCCGCCCCAGCAGCTGCCGCAACGGCAGGCCAACGAGGTCACTCACCGGTGCGTTCGCCAGCGCAATGCCGCCATCGGACTGGATCATCATCACGCCATCGCCGACGGAATTCAACACAGCCATCAGGCGATCACGCATCTGACGTACGTTGCCGAACAAGACAGCATTTTGTAGCGCCAGCGAGCCTTGCGTGGTAATCGCCCGAATCATCTGCTCGCTGGACGGCTTCAGTCGTTGCCCATTGACCAGCACCACCACGACCATACCCAGCCGCTCACGGGCCACCTGAAGCGGGAAAAGCGTGACCACTACATCTTCGGGTACCTGCAGCTTCGCCCGGAGGGGCTCTTCTTTCGCCAGGTACAAAGGGCCCGTTTGGGTCAACGCGGACGCAAGCGATCCCAGGTCCGCCAGGTGGATTTTCTCCGGATAGGCAAACAGGGGATGTGTATCCGCCCGGACAGCCCAACGGCGGTACGCCCCCTGCCGCCAGAGATATGCTGCCGCCTGAGCGTGCGGTTCAAGCTCCGAAATCGATTGCGTCAGGATCTCCAACACCGTCTGAATGTCCACTGTGGAACTCAGCCGCACGCCGGTCTGGTAAAGCAGCGCCAGTTCCTGCAAATGGGCCTGACTCTGGCGATACAAACGGGCGTTGATCAACGCCACCGCCGCCTGATTGGCCAGTTGCTGCAGGAAAAGGATTTCGTTTTCATCGTACGCGGCGATGCGCGAACTTTCCAGACTGATCACCCCCAACACCTGCCCCTCGTGCATCAAGGGAATGCTGATATGGGATTGTGCCCGCCCTTCAGTGTAATCCACAAAGCGCCGGTCTTTTCGCACCCGTTCGGACTGGATCACCTGTTGACGGCGCAAGGCTTCCACCGCCAGTGGGAACGCCTCCTGCCCCGCCTCCAACCCACCGGGGTAGTTCAGCACCGTATGGATCTTCAAAACGCGCTCTTCTTCGTCCCACAGGCTGAGCACGCCCCACTCTGAGCGCGTAAACTCTGCCGCATAGCGCAGCGCCATCTCAAACACCTGCTCCGAACGGATGGCCGCGGCCAGTTCACGCCCAATCGCCTCCAGGATGCTCAATTGCTCCACGCGACGGCTGAGCGCCGTGTCGGTGTGAGCATATAAGCGCGCGTTGGCGATCGCCAGCGCAGCCTGGGCCGCGAACGACTGCATCAAATGGACAAAATCCTGGCCAAACAGACGAGAGCGCTCAAACCATACAGCCAGGGTGCCAAACCGCCCCCGGGAACCTCCCAATGGGAAAAACGCCGCCGCATGGATTCCTTCTTGCTTCAGCACCTCGCGCAGAGAGGGATGCCAGGCCGTTCTCTCGACATCCGGCACCAGCACTGGCTGCCTCTCGCTCAGATTGCGGCCAAACACCGAGCCGTCGAGCATCACCGAGGTTAACTCCCGTTGCAGCCGTGGAGAGAGGTTCAACGATTGTGCCAGGTACGCCATTTGCTGATCGGCGTCAATCTGAAACAACGCCACCCGCCTGGCATCGGCCAGCAGGGTGGCCGCTTCACACACGCGCACCAGCACCTCGGCCGGATTCAACGTGGCCGTAAGCGTCGCACTGGCTTCTGTCAACGCCTCCAGTTGCGCAGCGCGTTGTTGGGCCTGCTGGTAGAGCAAGGCGTTTTGAATCGCGACACTCACCTGGCCAGAGAGGGCCTCTAACACCTGCAGGCTATACCGATCAAACGTCACGCCCGGCGTCATAGAAAAGGCAGCCAGGCAACCGATCGTCCGGCCTTGTGTGATCAATGGCACCCCCAACCAGGCGGAAGGCGGATCTTCGCCAGCAGGCAACCCAATCCGCTTCAACTGCTCCCCGACATCCCCGGACAGCAAAATCGGCTGCCCGTGGACAATCACGCGATCGGTGAGGCGATCTTCCAAAGGGCGCCGGGGCCATTCCTGGCGCTTTCCGTTCTTCACCGCCAGGGGGTACCAGATGTGCTGATCCTCAGCATCCAGCAGGGCCACGTAGAAGTTTTCCACCCCCATCCGCTGGGTGACTTGCCGTTGTATGGTTGTGAGCAATGTCTCCAGATCCAGCGTATCGCGCAGGGTACGGCCAACACTCTCGATCAAGCGGATTTCCTGCTGGCGGAGATCGGTTTCCACCCGAGCCGTTCCCATCCCCCAACCTAGCACATGGAGCACAGCCGTCAGACCACCGATCAACGCCAGTGCCCCCAGACCCAGTTGGTCATACGTGCTCACCATGCCCCAGACAAACGGCAAGGGCAACAGGTGTACCATCACCGAGCGATATACATCCGGCCAAGTCATCGCCTGGAAGACGTGCTCCCGCTGTAAAGCGACAAAGACAAACTGCAATAACAGATACATCACGACAGCCAGGCCGATGAACGCCCCCTGCGCACGCCAGCCGGTCAGCGCCAGAGGCGCTTCAGATTGCCAGGAAAATGGCAACCCTGCAATCAGCAAGGGGATCACATGCCAGCTCACATTGAACATAACCTGCTGCCGACGCGACTCAGATCCCCCCAGACGCCGCGTGACGTCCGGCAAAACATATACACCGAACAACAAACCACACATGGCTGTCAGGACAGCCACCGTGGGCCCTCGAATCAACGCCAGCCCCAGCGTGATCAACTGAAAGGGAAAGACCTGCACCGCCCGCAATCGCGTGGGGAACAGCGTCACCAGCGCAATGAAAACCATCGACACCAGCGAAGGAAGGGCATCAGACCATTGAGGCGGCAGGCGGTATAGCCAGTACACCGTCAACCCCAGCGCGATAAGATGAAGTCCCCCTTGGTAAGCCCGCAAGCGGGCACTTTCAGACCAGCGCTTTGCCATGCGCATTCATCCTCTACGGTGTAGGCGTGGGGGCAGGCGTAGGTGTCAACGCAAGCAAATGGGCATTCGCGGCCTCGAGCCAGTCCGACGGCACAGCCGTTTCCGGGTACGCCAGCAGCCGCTCCCAGTCGTATACAGCGGATTTGGGCTCGAACGCCTCCAGTGAGAGCGCACGCCAGTAATACAATGCCGCGCGTTCCTCATCGGTCTGCGCCAGCGACTCGGAATCACGCAGCACAATATACGCCTGCCGCGGCTTCTCCATTGCCAGGTAAGCTCGTGCCAGATCCACCACGATGACAAAGGATTTTGGAGCATACTGCTGCGCGCGTTCCAGAGCTTCCACAGCCGTCTCCACCTGCTCCGCGGCCAGGTGAATCAAGCCGCGCAAATGCCATGCGTCCGCGTTCTTCGGTTGCTGCTCCAAAACCTCATCCAGAGACTGCAACGCCTGGTCGTACTGCTGGTTGTCCATGTATGCCTGCGCCAGCCAGAGCTGCGCCTGGGTGTCTTCCGGGGCATACTGCAGGTACGTTTGTAGCGGCGCAATCGCGGCCTCTGGTTGTCCGTTCAGCAAATAGGCCTCACCGAGCACCGCGTACGCGGGCAACAAGGTGAGGTCCAGTTCATTCGCCTTACGGGCTTCTGTCAGCGCAAGGTCATAATCTTCCTGGAGGATCGCCAGTCGGGCGCGATAGAGGTGCAGTAAGGGATGATCCGGCTGCAGGGTGGTCACCTGATCCAGGTCTTGCTGCGCACCGGTCAGATCCCCCTGTTCCATCCGCCACGCCGCGCGTTCCAGGTAGGCCAGCACGAAATCAGGGTCTGCCTCAATGGCTGAATTCAGGTCTTCTCTCACATCGGCTTCAGGGTCTGCGGCGCGGCGGGCATACGCCAGGCCCAGATAAGCAGCCGCCAGGTCCGGATACACCTCTAACGCCTGCTGATAGGCTTCTATCGCCTTATCGTATTCCCCCAGGTGACGGTGTGCTTCCCCAATGTAAAAGTAAGCATCCGCCGTTTTTGTCGGATCCGTTTCCGCCTGAATCACCTGCTGCATGAAGATGATCACTTCATTCCACTGTCCACGCCGCAGGGCACGCATGGCGGCAAAATACGCCTCGATCAAAGGATGCGGGGTGTCTACTAGCAACGGCGTGGGGGTGTAAGTGACTTCGAGCAAGGACGCCAGGGGAGGCGCTCCCGTGGAAACCGGGACAGGAGTGCGCACTACCGGTGTATTCGTCGGGAGCAGGGTGGCGGTGGGCGGCAAAGTTGACATACTGCGCGGCGGCACCGTGACCGGAATGTAATCGAACGGAACGCGCCTGCGCGTGCGGGCAAACAACCCGATGCCGATCAACCCGATCACCACCACCGCAGCGACCAGCACCAGCCACCCCGACCTGCGCCGATGGCGAGCCGGGGTTTCCTCAACAGCCTTCTCTTCTTCGCCCTCCAGGACGAGTTCCACATCCCAGGAACGTCCACGTTCTGGCGGGACGGGAGTGACTGACTCCGGCGTGAGTTCCCCCAGCAATACCAGCCCACGCCTGGCTGCTACATTCCCCGGGTCCAGCCGCAACACCTGACGCAGACAGAACACGCGCTCCTTACGGCTTTCCGTCGCCGCGCTCATCCAGAGCCAGTAATCCGGGTTGTCCTGTGTGGTGCGCAACAGCCGGGCAAGGACCTCTCGCGCTCGTGCCAGATCCCCTTCTTCGAGCGCCGCAATGGCATTTTGCAACATTCGATCTTCCGTCATCTCGTCCGCGTTACCTCAACGATGATCCTCTCGTTGCAGGAAACGTTCATTCGGGTTCACTGCAGCGCGAGAGGAATCCCATTCAGGCTCTGACCAGCGTGTGCATCATCTACAGCTTGCCGATCGCGCAAGTTCTATATGTGAGTCTAGCATAAGGGCCAGGGTTGAGCAAGCCATACTCTGGCCCCCAGGAGCCACCCTGATATAATCTCCTCCATGCGAAACGTTCTGCCTCTGCCTTTTCTTCTGGCGTTGCTGTTGCTATTGAGCGCCTGCAACACCTCCACGGCCACGCCAGCAAGGGCCACGACGCCTCCCTCCGCCACACCAACCACCGTTCCCACGCCAACGCCCTCACTCACCCCTTCGCCCACCACCGTCCCCACGGCGATGATCGCCACGTCGGAACCCTCGCGCGGGATCG
>CAYSXA010000068.1:0-13299 GCA_964435005.1 uncultured Anaerolineaceae bacterium
AAGAGGGCGCGGACAGGGGGTGAGCGGCGTGGGCGCGCGCGACGCGCGGGGGATATGGAGGAAGGCGGCATGATCAAGGTTGACGCCTTAAGACTCTAATCGCCAACCTGGACAGCTATAACCAGACGCTACCCACGAACAAATAGCTCTGGCACACGGCAAAATATCCACAAAAAAGAGGTCGGGGTGAACCCCGACCTCTTTTCCTGCAGCAGAATCACTTTTTATTAAGACCTCTTGACAATTTAATCGTTATTGATTATTATCCTGGCTATACTAAATTGAACCAGGAGGTTTTCATGCAAGACTCCCGTGCACGCAATCGCCTGCTGGCGCTGCTCTTCCTGGGCGTGTTAATGGCCGCGATGGACATCGCCATCGTCGGGCCGGCGCTGCCCAGCATCCGAGATTACTTCGGTGTGGACGACCGCGCGGTCTCGTGGGTGTTCACCACATACCTGTTGCTCAACCTGATCGGTACGCCGCTGATGGCGAAACTCTCCGATACCTTCGGTCGCCGCCCGATCTACGTGCTGGACGTGTTGCTGTTCATGGTCGGTTCGGTGCTCGTGGCAACCGCGCCCTCGTTGAGCGTGGTACTCATCGGGCGCGGAGTGCAGGGCTTCGGCGCCGGCGGCATCTTCCCGGTCGCTTCGGCAGTGATCGGGGATACTTTCCCGCCCGAAAAGCGCGGTAGCGCGTTGGGGATGATCGGCGCGGTGTTCGGCCTGGCGTTCATCATCGGCCCCATCCTGGGCGGTGTGCTGTTGATGTTCGGCTGGCAATGGTTGTTCCTGGCCCCGCTGCCGCTGGCCGTGTTCGTCTTGATCGGCGCCTGGCGCACGCTGCCCTCACAGCCTGCCGCCGAGCGACCGCCGTTCGACATCGCGGGTATGGTGTCGCTGGCAGTCATCCTCACCGGCCTGGCGTACGGTGTGAACCACATCGACGCCGAGCACCTGAGCGCCAGCCTGCGATCGCCCCAGGTCTGGCCGTTCCTGCTGGCGGCGCTGGTCTTGCTCCCCATCTTCGCACGAATCGAACAACAATCGAGCAACCCGCTCATCCGCCCCTCGTTGTTCCGCACGCCGCAACTGCAACGCGCCAACTTTCTCTCCTTCGGCGCGGGCGTGGTGGAAGGCGTAATGGTGTTCATCCCCGCGCTGCTGGTCGCCGCGTTCCACGTGACCGAATCGCGCGCCAGTTTCATGCTGGTGCCCATCGTGCTCACACTGGCGATCGGCGCGCCGCTGGCCGGGCAAATGCTCGACCGGTTCGGTTCGCGCTTCGTGGTGCTGATCGGCACCTCGCTGCTCACGCTCGGCGGGCTGGTGATCAGCTTCATCCCGCTGACCGTGGGCACGTTTTACCTGGCCGGGGCGCTGATCGGCTTTGGCCTGTCCGCACTGCTCGGCGCACCGCTGCGCTACATCATGATCAACGAAGCCCCACCCTCCGACCGCGCCGCCGCACAGGCGCTGATCTCCATCCTGACCAAGGTCGGCCAGTTGCTCAGCGGCACCGCGATCGGCGCGCTGGCTGCCAGCATGGGCGGCGGCGTGACGGGCTACACCGGCGCGTTCCGCGTGCTGACCGTGTTCATCGCAGGGCTGGTGGTGGTAGCCATCGGGCTAAAGCCCCAATCCATTGAGCGCGCCACGCTGACGCGCTATGAAAGCCCCGCCGACTGAAGGAGGCCTCAATGTCTGTCGTGCTGTTCCTCCACAACCTGAATCGCTGGATCGTGCTGGCGTTGCTGGTTGCCGTGCTTTTCCGCACCGCGAAACGCCGTCCCTGGGAAGCGGCGGATCGGCGATTAAGCCTGTTCCTGACCATCGCCCTGGACACCCAGTTGCTCTTGGGTTTGCTGCTGTACTTCGTGTTCAGTTCACTCACACGTTCCATTTGGACTAACCTTGCTGCCATCATGAGCCAGCCCGCCGCCCGCTTTTTTGGGCTGGAACACTCCCTGTACGGTCTGATCGCGGTGGTATTGGCGCACGTGGCCCGCGCACAGATGAAAAAGGCTGACGACGACGCCCTCCGCCGTCGCCGCGCGCTGATCTTCTACAGCCTGACGCTGCTGGCACTGCTGGCTGGCAACCCCTGGTTCCGCCCGCTGCTGCCGCATTTCTAGCGATGGCGGCATCTCTAGTGAACAAAATATTGCCAAAGCGGATAACCTGCTCGCCAGATCAGGTGACGGTCACCTCTCAGGTGACCGTCACCTGATGAGGAACCGATGGACTCCGAGAACAACTCCTCCTCACTTCGCGCCATAATCGGCGTTACGCTGGCCGTCTCGTTTTGGGGGGCATCATTCATCGCCACCAAGATCGCCCTGCGCGAACTCGCGCCGGTTACTGCGGTCTGGCTGCGCTTTGGGATCGGCCTGCTTGTCCTTGGAGCGGCGGTGGGTAAACGGCGACAATTTGCCTGGCCGCAGCGAGAGGAGGTGGGATATTTCGCTCTGCTCGGCTTCCTGGGCATTGCCTTCCACCAGTGGCTTCAATCCAACGGCCTGGTGACCGCACTCGCCAGCACCACCGCCTGGATTGTGGCCGCCACGCCAGTGAACATGGCACTGCTGGGACGGCTGGCATTGGGCGAGCGATTACGTCTGATCGGCTGGGGCGGCATCTTTACGGCAATGCTCGGCGTTTTGCTGATCGTTACGCGCGGTGACCTGTCCCAGGCTCTGCACGGCAACCTCGGCGAACCGGGCAACCTGTTGATCATGATCAGCACCCTGAACTGGGCGGTGTTCTCCGTGCTCTCCCGGCGCGGACTACAATCCCACCCCGCTGCCCGGATGATGTTTTTCGTGATGCTCTTCGGCTGGGGATTCACTTCACTGCAATTTTTCATGACCCAATCCTTGAGCAGTATCGCCACGCTCAGCCCGTCCGGCTGGGGCGCGATTGCCTTTCTGGGGATCGCCTGCTCTGGACTGGCGTACATCTTCTGGTACGACGCCCTGCAGGCCCTCCCAGCGGCACAGGTGGGCGCGTTCCTCTATCTAGAGCCGCTGGTCTCTACGCTGATCGCCGCCTGGCTGCTGAACGAAGCCTTACTGCCCGCTATGCTGCTTGGCGGCATGCTGATCCTGCTCGGAGTCACGCTGGTCAACCGGTCAAAAGGATAAAACGCCGCGCCTTTCCCTTTCTGGTACAATTCGCCTCACAGAAAGGAGCAGGCCCTGTTTCGCTATCTTCCCCTTCCTCAAACCGGCGTGATAGGCATCAGCGGTGAAGATCGGCTGGACTGGCTGCATCGCCAGAGCAGCAACGACCTGCGCCCGTTGCGGTCCGGCGGCTGCCTCGCCACGGTGCTCACTTCCCCCACCGCACGCGTGCTGGATGTGCTTCACCTGTTGGACACCGGCGACGACCTGCTCGCCGTAACGATGCCGGGGCGTGCCGGGGCCACGTTCACTTACCTGCGCAGGCGCATCTTCTTCCGCGACCGCGTTCGGGTGGACGACCAGAGCCAGGCATGGGTTGCGTGCGATCTTTGGGACTCTGAGGCGCTCGCCATGATGGGCTGTCCCGTCCCGCAACCAGGAACCTTCAGCCAAAATGCCGATGGGCTGATCGCCTTTTGGGTAGCCGACCCACAACCAACGCGTATCCGCCTGCTCGCGCCCGCCGACCGCTGGGATGCCCTCCGTCAGCGCCTGCCCGCACCGATCTCCGCCGAACAGGCCGAGGTGCTGCGTGTGAAGCACGGCCTTCCCAGGGTAGACCGCGAGATCACCGAAGAATACACCCCGCTGGAGATCAGTCTGGCGCATCTGGTCTCCACAGACAAAGGGTGCTATCCGGGCCAGGAGGTACTGGCGCGTCAGATCAATTACGATAAAATCGCCCGCCGCATGGTGGGCCTGCGCGCTGATCAGATGCTGACGGCAGGCGCCACGGTTCGCGTGGCTGGTACACCAATAGGGAAAGTAACCTCCACAGCGCAATCACCACAATTAGGGCCGCTGGCGCTGGCCGTGGTGCGCCGCCCGCATCACACCCCGGGCACGCAGGTCGAGGTAAACGATATCCCTGCCATCGTCACCACGTTGCCGTTTTAGTCCCAACCAAATAGACTTCACAAACCGCGATTCCACCCGCAACCAACCAATGCAACCACCCCGCCCCATCCACCCCCAGGCCCTCCACGGCATCGAGCTATACAACGCCGGGCGCTACTGGGAAGCTCACGAGGCGCTGGAGGAGGCCTGGCTGGCCGAACACAGCCCAATTCGCGAACTTTACCGTGGCATTTTGCAAGCGGCGGTGGTCTGTCTGCACGCGAAACGCGGCAACTACCGCGGCGCGCTCAAGGTGTACCGCCGTTGCCAACGCTGGCTCAATCCCTGGCCGGACATGGTCGCGAGCATTCCGGTGGAGCAACTGCGGCGCGATCTGGCCGATCTGATCGCCGAGGTGCGTCGCCTGGGGCCAGATCGGCTGGCGGAGATCGAATCACGCTTTTTCAAACCCATCCAGCTGCAACAGGAGGCCGAATGACATCCCCCAATTTCCAGGATAAGATCGCCCTGGTCACAGGTTCCGGGCGTGGCATCGGACGCGCCATTGCGCTGCACTTCGCCCGCCTGGGCGCAGACGTGGTGATCAACTTCTTCCGCAACCGTGCGCCCGCTGAGCAGACCGCCGAAGAAGTGCGGGCGCTGGGCCGCCGCGCATTGGTGGTCAAGGCCAACGTGGGCGATATAGAAGACATCCAGGCGCTGTTCGACGCAGTAGAGAATGAGTTCGGCGCGCTGGACATCCTGATCCACAACGCTGCTTCCGGCTACAACCGCCCGGCGTTGAAACAGAAACCCAAAGGCTGGGACTGGTCGATGAACATCAACGCACGGTCGCTGCTGTTCGCGGCGCAGCGCGCCGTACCGCTGATGGAAAAACGCGGCGGGGGAGCGATCGTGAGCATCTCCAGCCCCGGTTCCTTCCGCGTGCTGCCGGACTACGTGGTGGTGGGCGCGAGTAAAGCAGCGTTGGAAGCGCTCACGCGCTACCTGGCTGTGGAACTCGCCGCCCACAACATCGTGGTGAACGCGGTTTCCCCCGGCATCGTGCTCACCGACGCGCTGAAGCACTTCGATTCGCTCAAGAAAGAGGGGTTGATCGAGCAGGCCATCGCCGCCACGCCCGCCGGTCGGCTGGTCACGCCAGAGGACGTGGCGCAGGTGGTCGCCTTCCTGTGCAGCCCGGCAGCGGCCATGATCCGCGGGCAAACCATCCTGGTAGACGGCGGCTACACGCTCCCCGTGCCCGGCGTGGGCTGATCGGAGACACCTGGCCGTTGCCGAGAGCACAACAACAAATGCGACCGGGGCGCGTCTTCGCCGGCACTCTGCGGCAGAGTCACCAGAAAGGCCGCCAGAGCCTGCATGTCAGGAAAGCCGATGCGCTGCCCCGTAACAGGGTCTTCCAGCAAGGCACGCCAGCGCTCCCCCTCTGCATCTGAGACCAGCCACATCCGTAACAGAAACGACATTCTATCCATTGGTAGAGAGTGAGCGCTGCTCTCCGCCCAGGGCGGCAACGGGACGGTGATGCCATCGCCGTTGCCGCCCGTTTTCGGTGAGAGGCAGATTCCCCATCAGGGCATCGAAATCAACGGTAAGTAGACCTCAAACGGCACCCGATTCGCCTCGAACGTCCACGTGAAGGTCTGCGCCTGAGAAGCCAGCGGCGCGGCCTTCAGATGGAACCCCGGCATGGCCTGCAGGGTGCGCGCCGCGGATAGATCAGGCACCACCGTCACCGTCACCGTGTACGTGCCCTTGTCCAGGAGCTGCGGCAGATCGAGCACCGCGCCCCAGACCGGCTCCGCTCCGCTCACCGGGCTGAGGTTATAGGTCAGCGGCGTGACTTGCCCGGCCACGGTCTGACCGCTGGCATCCTGCAGGATCACACTGGTCACCGTGACCGGTTGGTTGAAGGCCACCCGGACCTGGGAGACGTTGTCCGCCTGCTGGCCGGCCGCCGGATAGGCACCGCTCACACGCAGGTAGTCGGAGGTCACGCTCAGGGTGATCGGTTGACCGATGTGATCACTGCGGTCGTAAGCCCGCACACTGACCTGATGCGCCGTGCCCGGATCCAGCCCACCGAACACGAACTGTTGTGCCGGCAGGGTGACGGTGAACGGTTCCCCGCCATCCAGTTGCAGGACCACCCCCTCCGCGTCCGGCGGCAGCGAGGCCGGGTCCCAGGAGACCTGAATGCTGCCATCGGCCAGCGTGCTCGCCGTGGCCTGCGGCGGCGCGGGCGCTGTGGTGTCCGTGTAATGGAACACCACCTGACTGACCACATCGTTGTTGTGCCCATCGTTGACGGCCACCGTGAAGGTGTACACCCCGCTGGGCAGCATGTCCGGCTC
The DNA here is from genome assembly GCA_964435005.1 of uncultured Anaerolineaceae bacterium. Lineage (GTDB taxonomy): Bacteria > Chloroflexota > Anaerolineae > Anaerolineales > DRMV01 > CAYSXA01. Next base: position 6,400 of record CAYSXA010000068.1, read on the forward strand.
CCAGAGGTAGGAACCGCTCAGGCGCTGCGTGGTGGTGATCGGCCAGCGGCGGCCGGCGCTGTCCTCGGCGTACAGGTCCACCCAGATCTCTCCCGCCTGTTGCGTCGGATCGGTGGCGCTCCAGGTGATCTGCAGGCGGCTGGCGTTGTTCAGGTACAGCGGCCGTTGCGCCCGCAGCGCGGCCAGCGCCCGTTCGTTCTCCGGGCTGTCGTAGCCCCGCAGGCGGGACGGGCTGCCCTGCATCGTGGTCACCGCTCGCATCTGGTCATTACTGGCTGCCTGCAGTTGCGTGACCTGCAGGGAGACGGTCGGCTCGGGGTCGGTCCCGATGACGTGCAGCGTGTTACCCAGCTGCGGCTGCAACACCCATTGACCCGCCGGCGGGCGCTCCAGCACGTACATGCGCGTCATCGCGCCGCCGGAGAGGGTGCTGGTCACCGGGGTAAGCGTTTGCAGCGCGCTGCCGGGCAGGGTGACCTGCAACGGCCAGGGATCATCCCAATTGGCGGGATCCACCTGCTCGATGATCGCCACCTGACGCGAGGGAGCCACATCCACCAGCAGATAGTCCCGTCCGGATAGCGCCGTGGTGCTCGCCAGCCCCGGAGCCAGGCTGGGGCGGATCACGCTGTAGGAGGACGACCCCAGACCCGCATCCAGGCGCAAGGGTGAGAACTGCACGAACACCCACGGCTGGAAGACGGCGATCTTGGCATACCCCTGAGCGCCCCAGACCTTGCGGCCATTGTGCCGGAACTTCCCCACGTCGAAGCCAAACGGCCCGATCCAGACATCTCCCCACCAGGGCAGGAAGCCCAGAATGGCGTTCTTCTTCACTCCAACGTACACCTGCATCCCGGCAGCGAAAGTGAACTCATCGTCCGCGTCCAGGCCGAAGGCCACATAGCCCGTGGTGCGGATGATCCCCAGCTGGAGCTCCATGTCCAGGCTGGCGCCGCGCGGCGAGATCACCATGTAAGCCTTGGCCAGCTGCCAGCCGACCAGCTTCACCCCGGCGCCGATTTCCAGCTTGAAGCGCGGTTTGATCACCATCTTGACCGAGGCGCTGAGCTCGATCACGGGGGTGCTGCCCACGGTCAACCCAGTGGCCACGCTCATCTTGAAGGAAATCTCCAGCTTCTGATCCGTGAGGTCGAACTGCCCGGTGATCTCCGTGATGAACAGGCCGGTGTTGCCCAGGGGCAGGGCGGGCGGCGCGGCGCGGAAGCTCAGATAGACCTGCCGCAGGTACGGCGTGTTCTGAATCACTTCCATACGGAAGCGGGCTTCCACGCTGAACATCTTGAAGTTCAGTTTGCCGCCAGCGGCGATGGTGTAGAAGCCGGTCTTTTCCTCTTTGAACTCGGCATACACCTTCTCCACACCCACACCGGCGATGGTGAAGTTGGGCACGGAGAACTTGCCGCCCTTGACCTTGAAACCGTCCTTCCCGCCAATGGTCATCCCATAGAGGGAGAAGGTGGCGTTGCCCAGCGCTGGCGGCAGCTTGGCCGTCGCCTGGTGGATGATCAGCGTGTCGTCCGTCCAGCGCGCCTCACTGACCGTAACCTCCAGCCCGATGAACTGGAGCGAGAAGCCGGAGACCGTCCCCGTGACCTTCCCGTCCTTGTCCACGTGCACGGTGAAGGAGGCCGAGACGCCCTGCATCTCCTGCGGGCTGAGCGCCACCCCCGCCGCCCGGGCTTTGGTCTTGTTGACGGTGAAGATGTTCGCCGTCCCTTTGATCTCGAACTCGTACTCGTTCTTGGCGTTCACCTTCAGGGACAGCGTCATGTTGCTCAGCCGCAGCACTGGGCCGAGGTCGAGGCTCTTGATGTTGATCGCCGCGTTGATGTTGTCCCACTGGACGCCACCGTTGCTGATCTTCAGGTTGGTGACCTCCACCATGCTGCCACCGCCCCAGGATTTGGGGAAGGTGAGCGTGGCTTTGGCCGCCGTGAACACGCTGTCCTGATATTTCAGCGTATCCACCACCAGGTTCACCCCGGCGATGCCCAGGTGCGCGCCCACGATATCGGCAGAGACTTTGCCATCCTGCACGGTGAACTTCACCCGCGTGCCGGCGTTGCCCACCGTGCTCTTCTGGCCGCCGAGCAGGAAGTTCACCTCGGCGAACAGGGACATGGAGAACTTCTGGAAGGTATTACTGAACTCCAGTTTCCCCTTGTCCACCTTGAAGGCCACCCCCACCTGACTTCCGGGGGCGCCGCCCACCCAGAAGGTGCGGTTGATGCTGAACTCCGCCCCGGCGGTGCCCACGATCAGGTAAGGGCTCTGGTCGGTGATGGTCACCTTGCCCAGATAGACCTTGCTCTTCATCCCCTGGAGCTGCCAGGAAGCGGGGATTTCCCACGAAGAGCGGTTGGCGATCAGTTGATACTTGAAGCCCACCGGCGCCGCGTTGTGCGATGCCCCGGCGCCCCGCACCGCCGCCGTGCCGAAGTTCACCAAGTCGAAGTTTAGGTCCTTCAACGTCATGTTCTGGCCGGCCACGGTCAGCGAGAGCACGCCGATGCTCCCCACCAGCTTGCCATCCTGCAGGGTGAGGCGCATGTTCCCCGCCTTCACGTTGCTGTTCTTGATGCCCAGCGAGGGGATGCGCACTCGCCCGGCGATCTCGACCTTGTACTTGGCGTTCAACGCCGTGATCTGCACATCCTTCGGCACGGCGTGGGCCGGGTAGGTCTTCCCCAGCACCTCGATCTTGAGCACCGCCGTAAGCGGCTGGTTCTCCTTGGGGTTTTCCCCTTCCAGGATGAAGAAGTTACCCAAGTTCAACGGCGGGATGTAGAACGTATGCCCACCGCTGATCTTCTCGAATTCCAGGCCGTTGGGCCCGATGGTCAGATTGCTCAACGCAACCGGCTGGATGCCAGGGAAGGTCAACGTGGCGCTGCCGATCTTCAGCACGCCGCGGTCGGTCAGCGAGAGGTTGGTGGCCTTCAGGGTGCCGCCCGCCAGCTTCAGGGTGAGTTCGGGCGAATCCACCAGCAGGTTCAGGGTGAAATCCGGCTTCACCTGACCGTGCAGGGTGAAACTGGCGTTCGGGTTTTCAGGCAGGTTTTGCAGCTTGACCGTGGCGGCGATGTCCACGTAGTCCCAGAGCACGCTGGCCGTCACGCTGAGCAGATCCAGCGTGAAGTTCTTGGGCATCAGGTCACTGACCACCTTCTGCACCTTGCCGGCCAGCGAGACCTTGCCGTCATCCCGATTCACGTTGAGCTGATCGCCGGCCAGGATGGGCACGCCCAGCGGGTGCATCTTCAGGATGCCCTGAATGGTCAGGTCGCCGCTGCTCTTCCAGGACACCGTGCCCGCGAGCAGGGTGTTGTCGGCCAGCGTAAAGGGCTCCACCAGATACAGCCGGTCGCCGCACTGGTTGCTGGCGTTTTTGCGGCCCAGGTAGACGTGACCGGTGGCGGTCGTGGTGCCCGTGGAGGTGTTGAAGCTATCCGCCCAGACGCACACGTTCCCTACCTGTTGCACGTTCTGCCCCTGCGGTGTGGCGCGCGGGGTAGGCGTGGGCGTAGGCGTGGCGCTGGGGGTGACCGTGGCCGTAGGCGGCAACACCGGCGTGGGTGTGTCCGTCGGTTCGGCAGTTCCACCCGATGAGGCCAGGAACCACACTTTCAGGCCATCGAAGGCAACGATCGTCCGGCTGCAGTCATAGGCGCCTGAAGGCAGTAAGGTACAGTAATTCCCGTACCCCGGCGCCGAAATGACCACTTCGGGCTGCGAGACACCATCATCCCCGTAATTGCTGACGGTTCGCGACAGGTCGTTCGGATACAGCGTGGTCGCGTTCTGTCCCAGGAAGCGGAAGCTGCGCGGCCCCTTCACACTCAGGCACACTGTATCGTGGGGCTTGAGCACACTTTCCCCCACCGCCAGGGTGAAACTGCCATCCGCCGCCGGGGTGGCGGTGGCCAGCACCGTGTTGGGTCGGGTACAGGCATACAGTGTGAGCCAGGCGCTGCTCAGCGGCGTGTTCGGGTTGCTGGCCGTGGTGGCGTACACAAAGCCGCTGAAGCGCCAGTTATGATCGCCAGGCAGGGCCGTGGGCGTGGCAGGCAGCACCGTGATCTGTCCCACCGACTGGTACGCACCCACGCGGCCGGTGAGGTCAATCGCCCGGGCGTGCAGCGTGAGCGTGCCCGCCATGGGGGATTTCAGGCGCAGGTACACGTGCACGCGCAACGTTTCCTGGGCCCCGGTGATGCACTCCCAGCGCGTGATCATGTCGTTGGCCGTGTCGAAGGCGCGCGCAGCCTGCCCCCAGATCAGCATATCGCTGTTCTCCCCATAGGCCGGTAGCTTGCTGCTCCAGGGGATGGTCAGCCACTTACCGGAGGGGAGCAGCAGCTGGGTATACGGCTCGCCGCTAAACGGGCGGCTGGTGCGCTGCGTCTGGATGCGGAAATGCGCCAGCGTGTTGGGCCGTTGCGGCGAGTCGAAATAGGCTTCCACCCAGGCAATGTCCGCACATCCCTGCGGATCGGTGAACTCCAGGTCGAAGGAGAACTCCGCATTGTAAGGCAACGGCACCCCAGGCAACCCGGACGCACCGACCGTTTGCGGGGGATTCCCGGTTGGCGTGGGCGTGGGGGTAGCGGTATTCGTCGGCGTGGGCGTGTTGGTCGGCGTGGGGGTGTTGGTTGGCGTGGGGGTGATGGTCGGCGTGGGCGTGGGCGGCACCACCCGAGCCAGCACCTGATAGGTGAACGGATTCCCGCTCAGGGCCGGCGCATTCATCTGGAAGAGCGCCACCGGCAACACCTCCAGATACACCTTCCCCGCCGCCTGAATGGGCACGGCGATGCGATTCACCCCCTGCCGATCCACGGTCCGCAAATTGATAATTTGCCCCTGGGCATTGAACAGGATCAGCGTGGCCTCGACCGGCAGGTTGCTGACCTCGAATTGCAACCCCTGCCCCACATCGGACTGGGACACGGTCGCCACGTAGAAGTCCCGGTCGTCCGTCCGGTCAAAGCAGGCCTGGGCCGGTGTGTTCAACGGCAGGTTGGTGGCCTGCGCCAGCCGGTTGTTCGGCTCCAGCACATCGTCCGGTGGGGCACACAGCCAGCCCGCACCGGGGGGGATATCGGTGATCGACTGGGTAAAGCGATACGTCTGCTGCCCCGAGACCGTGGAAGAAGGAATCAGGCGGATCACATAGTCACCGGTCCCGTACAGCGACACGTCCATCGTGGTCGCGGTGGGGGCCACCACCAGATGCCCGACCGGCGCGCCGTCGGGATCGAAGGCATCCACCCGCGTCCCCTTCGGCAACTGGCTGAGGTCCAGATGCCAGACCCGCCCATCATCCGCAGCGGTGATCGACCGGCGGAAGAAATCGCGGTCCACATCACTGCCGAAGCAGGAAGCCACCGTGCCGTCCTGGGTGATGGAAGTGGCCTGGGCAGGGGAATCGTTCGGCTCATCCGCCCCCGTGCACTGGTTGGGTTCCGGCGTGGGGGTGGACGTAAACTGTTGCAGCCGATGCGTGAAGCGATAGGCCGTGGGCGCGTTCAGCGTGCGCGGCGGGGAGAGGACCAGCAGGTACTCTCCCGCCCGATTCACCGGCACCTCCAGCAAGGTCCCCCCGGTTTCGGGGTTACTCTGGGCCAGCAGCTGATCCGTCCGATAGACCGAGGCATACGTCCCCGCCGGCATCTGGCTCAGATCAATGTGCCAGACGTACTGTTCTCCAGGCAGCTGCTCCAGAACAAGGCTGAAGACATCCTGATCCTCGTAGGAGGAAAAACAGGCCGACACGTTCGGAGTGGAGGAGATATTGGCCGCCTTGCGCAACGAATCGTTCGGTTCGTAGGGATCCGGACAGGGCGGCGTGGCCGTCGCCGTGGGCGTGTTCGTGGACGTCGGCGTAGAGGAGGGCGGTACCGGCGTATTCGTCGGCGTCGGCGAAGGCGGCACCGGCGTGTTGGTCGGTGTTGACGTGGGCGTGTTGGTCGACGTTGGCGTAGGTGTGCTGGTCGACGTCGGTGTAGGCGTGTTGGTCGGTGTCGGCGTAGGTGTGTTAGTCGGTGTCGGCGTAGGTGTGTTGGTCGGCGTTGGTGTGGGGGTGTTCGTGGGCGGCGGCGTGGAAGTAACAACCACCGCGGCCCAGCTTGTGTTGTTGTCCACGAAGGGATCGTTCTGTTCGCTACTTACAATGGAAACTGTGTTGGTCAGCGTGCCACTGACCGTGTTACTGATCGTGGCAGTCATCCACAGATGCGCCACGTCCAGGTAATTCAGGTAATCCAGATACCAGTATTGCTCCAGCACAGAGAAAGAGCCTCGATCGGTCTGAGCCGATACGATCTGCATCCCCGACGGAAGCACATCCTGCACGCCGATGGCCGTAGCCTGTTCCGGGCCGTTGTTCACCAGGGTGACGGTGAAGACCACTGTGCCTCCCGGCTGCACCACATCCTGACTGGCGGTTTTCACGATCATCAAATCGGCTGTGATCGGCATGGTGACCGTGATCGGGACGCTATCCTGATTGTTGGTCAGGTTCGGATCGTAGGTGGTGCCGCCGGTAAGGGAAGCCGTGTTGGTAATCACCTGACCCTGCCAGCCGGCGTCCACCGTGCTGGTGATCCACAACGTCACCACACTGGAGGCCGCCAGTGTGCCGATGTCCCAGATGTTGGTAGAAGGGGAGAACAACCCTTGCGTGGCCGCCGAATTGACGTAAGTCAGCCCAGCGGGCAACGAATCGTTCACGGTGACGCCCGTGGCGTCGCTGGGGCCGCTGTTGCGCACTTCCACGGCAAAGGTCACGGTGTCTCCCACGGACTCGTCTGTCGCTGTCGACGGAGGGGGGCGGGTAGGTCGCCGTGGGAGGCGTTGCGGTTGAGGGAGAAAAGA
>CAYSXA010000069.1:0-13231 GCA_964435005.1 uncultured Anaerolineaceae bacterium
CTCTCAAGGATACCACCTGGCTCACTGTTTTTACAGAAGAAATGATACACTATTTTTTCATCCGCTAGTCGAACCCTACATTGGTCAAACCATTGTCTTGGCTGACTGGGGATTTCGCAGCAAGAATGGCGTGCCCGAGAACCTCATGTTGTGCAAGAAGGGCACCTGGAATGAGCGGATGTGCGTGGAAACCGCTTTATCCATGGTCACCATTGTTTGCGACTTGAAACATATCCGACACCGCCTGGCCGAATACATTCGGGCTCGCCTGGCTTATGTCTCTGCAATGTTCAATGTGCTGCTAGACCTGTTTCATCAACTCGATCCAGATGCAGACCCGTTCAAGATGAGCATCGCTCAGTTCTCGCTTTGAGAACTAGCACCAATGGTTACCAGTAGCCCAAATTCATCCAGGGGTTACAAAAGATATTATCCGCAGGACACCCTGCTCATCTCCCCAAACCTCACCTCAACCTCGCTAACACTATATATCAGCCCAAATCTCTTGTCAAGCGCCTTGACAGCCCCCCGCTTTTGTGTACAATAAGAGCGTAGCGTACTTTCTCCCAAACGGGAGAGGTGCGCCTTTTTTTATTTCCCCCCCTGGCCGCTCCCAGGGGCCGGTCAGGGAAAACGTCATGATGGAGGTGACCCATGACCAGATCCATGACCCTTGCCCTGATCAAAGCCCGGCTGTTCCTGGAGGACGCCCGCGGCGACATCCTCGAATCGCGCGGCATGTTGCTGGTCTTCGTGCTGCTGGTCGCCCTTGTCGGCCTGAAGGTGTTGGGCAACAACCTCAATTCGTTCTTCAACAACCTGGCTCAGAACTTCAAATGATGTGGCGCTTGCTGCTGGACGAGACGGGCGACATCCTGGAGTCGCGGATGGTGCTCGCCGCGTTTGTGTTGCTCATCGTGCTGGTGGGCCTGACCCTCTTCGGCCAGAACCTGGCGCAATACTGGAACGGCATCGTGAGCAAGTTGACGTTCTGAGATGAACACCCTGCGTCGTTTTCTCGCGGATACCCGCGCCACCCTGGAAGAAGCCGCCTTCGTGATCCCCATCCTGGCGCTGGTGACCATCGCCATGGTCAACCTGACCATGCTCTACGTGGCCCAGGCTACGGCCAGCCACGCCGCGCAGAGCGGGGCGCGGGCTGCCAGTGTGCACCAGACCAACCCGCTCGGCGCGGCGGTGAGCACGGCACGGGCGATCACGAAGCAAATCCCCTACGGCTCCTTTCAGGTGCAGGCATCCGGGATCACCGCCCCCGGCGGCACGGTGTCTGTGCGAGTGCGCTTCTCCGTGCCTAACCTATGGCGGCCCCTGACTGTCTTCCTGTTCGGCAACGGCGGGCCTGCTCAGTTCCAGGGCGGCGCGGAAGCCTCGTTCCGCAAGGAGGGATGGTGAGCATGGCCGGTAGGCGGCATCCCTGGGGGCCGCCTACCGTCGCCACTGCTGGGCGACGTGACGGCGACCTACACTCTTGTGGGTGCGTGCGTCATGTCCCGTCTGCAATCCCTCCAACTCTGGATGGCCTACACGCTCCTGCGTGTAGCCGTCACCTTGTTTGTGGTGCATTGGATCGCCGACCGGTTGAACCGCTTGTTGCTCGACTTGGCCGTGCTGTTCCGATGAGCCGCTGGCTGTGAGGAGCCGTTCACTCCTGGGACGCTCCCCACCACCACAAACCCCAACCTGGGAGACGCTGATGGACGTTTCGGCAACGACTACAGAGGACTGCAACCACTGCTGGCACACCACCACGGCGTCGGTCTCCAGCACGGGCTGGCCGTCGCAAGTGGAGTACCGCTGGGAGATATGCTGCTGGTGCGGACGGCAGCGGTACGTCACCGTGCGCCTGGAGCACATCCCGCAAGAGCACGGCCCCTACGCGCCGGAGAACCTGTGGACGGGTACGTGGAGCGACGCAAACGGCACGTCCCTCAGTGACAGCGTGACGATCCACGGCTCGAACGCGACGGTGAGCGCCAGCAGTTGGAACGAAGGGCACAGCGTTTTCCCCTCCCACCAGCCGGGATGTGGGTGCGACCCCCACGGGGAGGTCTATGGCTGAGATCGAACTGGACTTCAGCGCGTGGAAGGACGGGCGCCTGGCGGGGTGGATCGCGCTGGCGCTGCTGGCGATCGTCATGCTGGGCCTGTTGGGACGCACGGTGACGGTGAGCGGACGGGCGCTCACCCCGACCGAATGGCCCATTCTGCAAGAGAACCGCGCTTACCGCAGCGCCTGGACGCGGATGAGCCGGGGGCTTTCCGACATTGAAGCCCTGCTCCAATCCGACCCCGACCCGGTGCGGGCGCAGGTGATCGTGGAAAGCGCCCTCTCACGCCTCTCCGACCTGACCGTACTGGAAGACCAGCATCACGCCGTCGAAGCCGCAGGCCAGGCGGTGATCGCCTACGCCCGCGGCGTGGAAGACCGCGCTACCGCCGTGTCCGCCGTCAACACGGCGCGGCAAGCCTTGAACCAGGTGTATGGAACATGGACGACCACGCCTTTCGCCTGCCCCGTGACGACCATGCCCTAGCCCTGCTGCGCCAGATCGCGGAGGCGGAGCGTGAACTGCGGGCGCAGGCAGAGGCCAACTACCGGCAATTACAGGAGGCGTTGGTGCTGCTGCTGAACGGCATTGCAGGTGAGCACCTGGAGGAACTCCGCCGGACGCGCCCCAACCTGGCGCTGACCCCGACGGAGTGGCAAACCGTGGTGCGCGACGTGCTGCGCCAGCGGCAGCACGCGCGCCCGTTGGCCGCCTGCAACCCGCGCGGCTGGCTGAACGAGACCGCCAGAGCCCTGGAACTGGAGCGCGAGAACGCCGACCTGCACATACAGATCGGACGATTGAAGACCGAACTGGCCGCCCTGCAAGCGGAAGTGGAGCGGCTGCGTCGGCAGGGCAGCCGGGCGCTGCCCAGAGAGGCCGCCGTCGCACATTCCCTGGCTGCCCCAAAGTCGAAAGCGAAACCGGCTCCGGTGGCCACCGCGCCACCAGCGAAGGATACATCAGCGCCGGAAGAGGACGGGTGGCTGGACGCCGGGCGTTTGCTGGACGCCTTGCGCTCCTGGGCCGTCCCACGCGTGCCCTCCCGCTACCGTTCGGTCATCCCCCGCACGAAATGGCGGCGGCAGTCCAAGATGCTCTATCTGATCTCCCGCGGCCTGAACATCCGCCTGGAAATCCTGACCCTGGTCGGTCAATCGGAAGACGTAAGCGGCGGCAGTGGCAGCCTGCGCCGGGCGTTCGCAGAACTGGCGCAGAAGCATCTGATCGAGATGTCGAAACTGACCGCCAGCGAGACCACGCTGGTCGTGGCCCGCCTGACCGAAGACGGTCGGCGGTTGTGCGCCCTGCTGGACTGGCCGGTGCGTGAGAGCGAGTGGGAGCGGCTGGTGCGTCTGCACGCCGCAGGCGAAGGCCAGGAAACCGCCCAGGAGCCGCACACCCTGGCCGTGCTCTCGTTTGCCATGAACGCCCGGCGGCGCGGTTACGCCGTGCAGGTCATGCCGCCGGTGGACGGCCCGGCAGCCCCGGATGTGTTGCTGGTGCGCGACGCGGAGCGGCTGTACGTCGAGGTGGAGCGCAGCCGCAAGGAACATACGAACAAGTGGCGTGGGGTTGCAGCCCTGAACGGAGGGCTGGTAGCGTTGTGCGCGACTTCCCCCCAGGCACGCGCCCAGCATGTGCGCGATTGCATGGTGTTGAAATTGCACGGGGTGGCGACGGACTTGCAAAGCCTGTTCCAGCAGGAAAAGCACGGGGAGGTAGGCGAACTGTGGATCGAGCGATTTTGAACGCCCGCCGCAGCGAGCGCGGTTCGGCGATGGAGTGGGCCGCCGTGGTGTTCGCCACCATCGTCGTCCCGCTGATGATGCTCAGCGTGGACATCCCCCGCCTGGTCTACATCCGCGATCACCTGCAAACCGCGGCGGACACGGCCTGCGAGAGCGCAGCCCAGGCGGGCATGGACTGGCGCGCCTACGGCGCGAACGGTGTCCTGCGCGTCCAGCTGACCGGCGCGGCGCGGAGCGTGGGCCAGGCGGCCTTCCAGGGCGTGGTGCAGGACGCCGGACTGCAGCGATACACACCGTCGGTGGTGTTCTGGCAGCAGGACGCTCGCACCATCCAGTGCGTGGCGACGGCGCACTTCGAACTGCAGGTGACCCGCACCGGTGCGCCGGTGATTGACATCCAGGTGGTGTCTTATGGCCGCGCGGTGTTGCCGTCCCCATGATTGTGCGACCGCTTTTTTCGACCTTAGCAGGCCGAAAACGGGCAGTTTTGCGACCCAAACGGCGGATTGAAGACGCACAACACCCCTTGTGCGAACGGTTTTTCGGCACCTTGACAACCCGATTCCCTCATCCGGCAGGAGCCGCAGTCTCGCTCAGTTTCTTCCGGCCACCGCGCTGGCCGCTGACCTGCCATCCCATTCAGGCCAGCGGCGCGGCGCTGGCCTGGCAGGAGGTGAACCGTGGCTTCCAGGCAAGTCAAGGCGCGCTTCGAGCCGCCTGACCGGGAGATCGTCTATTGCCCCTTCTGCGGGGCGAAGACGGTGGGGGTGTGGACGACCCCTCACCAGGTGGAGGTGCAGCACACAGGCTGCGATCACCTGATGGGCAACGACCGCGCCCTGTTCTCCTTCTACTGTGACGACGGCTGGCGTCCGCGCTGGCCTGACCCCGAAGCCGATCCCCGCTTTCTGTGACTGCGGCCCGGAGAGGCCCCCTGCCTCTCCCTTCCTGCCGGATGAGGAAGCACCTTACCAACCGGCTGAGGCCAGCCGGGACGCCCCGCCGCAGACGGGCGGCCAGCGGGTTCGACCCCCGCCGGGGCGTTTCGGCAAGGGGCCTCTGGCATCCCCCTGCGTCCTGTTCGTCCTGGATGGGTTCTCCCTTCCTTCGGGGGCCGGGCATTCCGGCCTTCGCGGGAAGGAGAGGCCATCCACACCTCTCTGAGAACCCATCCAGGAGTGAGACATGGACGCACGCAAACGTCGCAGCCGCCGTGCGCTTCTCAAAGCGCAGATCAACACCCCTGCCCGAAAGGTTCGGGAAGCCGCTCGCGCCATCGTACAGGCGCGGGTGGAAAACCGCGAACCACCCGCCTGGGCACTTCAGGTCTTCGGCGGGTAGGCCGATGGGCGGCGGCGCGGCAGGGGGGATGACCGGGCCCCCTTGCCGTGCTTCCCACCGAGGAGCAACAGGCGGGTGCAACTCCCGCCCGGTGGACTGGAGCACCTTACCAATCGAACAGATCAGGCCGGTGCTCCGTGAACCGCCTGGTGCAGCAGGCGGCGTGATTGGCAAACCCAGGCAAATCGCGCCCCGGCTGCACACGGGGCGCGTTCACGGAGGTGAACCCATGATCCAGCACGAAGACGTTTCCCTGTACTTCATCGATCCGCGCGAAATCGAGTGGAAGCCTGGCGCAAAGAGCCGGGACGGTGAGCGGGTGAAACTGATGCCCTACGCCGACCCCCGCGCTTACATGGACCGGTTGGATCGCCTTGACCCCAACTGGTCGGACGAGCGCCAGGTGCACCTCGCGGGCAACAAGATCGTGGCGGTCTGCACGGTCATCCTGAACGGCAAGCGCCGCTCGGCGGTCGGGGAAGCCGAACTGGTGACCACCCAGCGCGGCAAGGAGGCGGACAACACGATGGCCGCCACCGCTGCCGACGCGCAAGCCTTCAAGCGCGCCTGCGCCGCGCACGGCGTGGGCCGCGAACTGTACTTCACCCAGGACGTGTGGGTTCCGGCGGAGGAGGCCAAAGACTACCAGTATGGTCGCAAGCAAGCGCCGCTGGTGTTCGTCGGCCCTTATCGCTTCCTGAACCAGCACGTGCAGGAATTGATCGCCAGCATCGGCGACCAGCCGAGCCGCAACCGCCAGCCGCGCCAGTCCGCCCAGCGTCCCGCGCCGAACGGCAACGGGCGCAGTAACGGCAACGGCCACCAGCCCGCCGCCGAGCCGCAGCCCCAGGCCAACGGCGACCCCGGCAACTACGTCATCCCCTTCGGCAAGAACCAGGGGAAGACCCTGTCCGAGGTCAGCCGCAAGGCGCTGGAGTGGTACGCTCAGGAAATGCAGCCCAACACCCAGCGGGGCCGTGAACTACAGCTCAAGGCGCAGCAGTACCTGGAAGCTCTGGCCGTGGCCGCCTGACCTGATCTGTTCGCCGGTGCTCGAAGGGAGAGGGCTTCCCTACCTCTCCCTACCTCGCCCACTACCGGATGCCCGCCGATGCCCCGGGCAAGAGCACCTTAACAACCGAGACAACGAGAAAAAACGATCCACGAGGAAACCTTGCAACGTGATTCCAAACCCGGAGGAGGCACAATGTCCACGACAACCGTCGCGGTGCAAACCGCAGAGAAATTCCATCTCAACGAGGCACACGTATCCGGGCGTGTGACGCGCTTGTGGACCTGGAACGGTTCGGCCTTCCTGCAAACCGACCGCCGTCTGACCGTGCGCGTGCCCATTCGCCGCCTGCTGCAAGACGGGCAGGCGATCGAGGCGGGCGTGTTCATCCGCGCCCAGGGATACGTGGTAGATACCCCGTGGGAAGAAACCGTGGCGCGTTTCCTGGAAAAAGCCGGGAAGCGCGACCTGGCAAAACAACTGCCCGCCGAGTTCCTCCACGCCGTGTGCAAGCGTGTGTCCACCACCGTCGCCGCCACTCAGATCGAGACCGTGGAGCAGGCGGACGATGCGGCAGAGGACACGGCCACGCTGGAAGGGCTGGTGGTCAAGACCTGGGCGGCAGGCGACACCCTCAACGCCCGCCTGGCCGTGTACGACCAGCACACCCCGATCATCAGCCCGGATGGAGGAAACCGGGGACGCCCACGGCGTAAAGCCCACTACGCCACCGTCCAGTTCGGCGCGGACGTGAAACCCGGCGCCCTCAAGAAAGGCGAGCACCTCATCGTCTCTGGCCGCCTGGTCGCGTTCGGCTACGGCGAAAGCCTGCGGGAGTTCGCCCTCAAAGCGGGCGCAGCAGAGACGCTGGCACAACTGGACGGCGTGGATGTGGAACGACTTGGAGAGATCACGATTGGGCGCCTGTCCGTCAAACTGGTCGCCCAATCGCTGGTTCGCCTGACCCGCTGAACCGCCACCGCCGAGGGACAAGCCCACTGGCGGGTGCAAGCCCCGCCCGGCGGTTTCCCCACCTGGCTGGCGCTTCAGGACGGTTCGATTCCGTCCCAGGTGACTGGTCTTCCTCCTCACCCTAACACCCGTGATCCCCCCACGCGCCGGGGGCGGGAGCCTGGCGGCTGGTACTTCAGGCCAGCCGATGACACCCTCCCCTCCCGTCCCCCAGGCGCTGGGCGCGGGCGTCTGGACGACGGGAGGGAGACTGAGGTCGGAGGCTACCTTACCTCCGACCTTCCTTCCATCCACCAGGTGGCTGGCCTTTTGCCAGGGACGGTTCGATTCCGTCCTGGGTGGCCTTCCCCGTTCCGGGGATACATTCCACAACGGAGGGAACTGGCGGGACGCTTCGGCGTCCCGCCTTTTTGATTCCTACAACCAACGGAGGTGAAGCCATGTCCAGGCAAGATACGAAGGCGTATCTGGAGCGTATCGAGCAGTACCTGACCCGCCACGCCATCCACGCCGCGTCCGAGAAACTGCCTGTTCCCGTCGAAATCCCCACGACCATCAAGGCGGAGGTGGCGGCATGAGCGCCCAGCAGCGAAGCATGGCAATCCCATGCTGGAAATGCCGTCATTTGGATCGCCCACCCCAATCGGTCAGGGGAAAGGGCGGTTACAAGGGCAAGGTGGGCTGGTGCATGGCCCCGACACCCGCCTGGGTGGTCGCCTACTTCGGCGTTGCCCAACCGCTCCTGGGACGAAAAGAGATGCGCGGGAAAACATGCCTTGCTCTTGCTCTCAAGCAAGGCAAGGCGGGCGAAGACGCCCATCCAGGAGGTGCGGCATGAGCGACCCCATCCGAACCATCCGCCTGAACACCGACCACGTGAGCGTCCTGTGCGCGCATGTGGTGTGGGACGAGGAGACGGAACGGCTGGCGATGGCCGTGATCGTCGAACCGTTCAAGCAGACGGTGAAGGCGCTCATGGCCGCGCTGATCGGTAAACGGACGCTCACCCTGGAAGGCGTGGATTGGGCCGCCTACCGGGTGCGCGGCTTCGGGCGCAAGCCGTTCACGCTGCGCCTGAACCTGGAGGAGCGGCACATCCGGGCCAACGTCCTGGCCGTGGCCTCCCCCCAGGTGCAGCCGGAGTACGGGAAGGAATCCTTCTTCCTGTACCACCAGGACGCGCCTTTCGAGGAAGGCCACCGGCGCTTCGCCCGGCACCTGGACCGGATGCTCCCCTGGCCGGTCCAGCCCGAATGGGGGCGCGACCTGGCGGTCCACGGAGCGTCCGCCGGACTGGTGCGAACCCTGCGGAGCGCCGGGGCGTTGCGCTGGACGGGCGCCTGGATCAGCCCCGACCCGGACGCCTGGAAGCCGCTCATCGAAGCCGTCGCACGAGCGTAACCACACAACACAACGGAGCAACGCGAGAGAGGGCCACCCCGCCCTCTCTCTTTTCTTTCCAACGGAGGTGAAGCATCATGGCGAGACTCGCGTCTCAAGAAAAACTGCTCTACTACCCCACCCCGTCGGTGGTGGTGGAGCACATCGCAACCTACTTCCGCGCCCCGTCCGCCTTTTGGCGGGCGGCCGACCCGTGCTGCGGCACGGGCGCGGCGCTGCGCCAACTGGTGGACGCCCTGGGCGGCGAGGGAGAGACCTGGGGCGTCGAACTCTCCCCCCAACGGGCGCAGGCAGCCGAGCCGGTGCTGGACGTGGTGCTGCCCACGTCCTTCTACACCGTGTCCTGGGCAGACTGCACCGTCTCCCTGGTCCTCAACAATCCGCCCTACGACTGGTCGGATTACTTCGAGGACGGGAAGCGGGTACGGCACGAGCGGTTGTTCGTCACCCGCACCACGCCGCGCGTGGTGCTGGGCGGCCACCAGGTCATCCTCATCCCCCAGCAAATGCTGGCGGATGAGGTGCTGGCGCGCCACCTGGCAGGGTACTACGAACGCCTGCACGTCGCCCGTTTCCCCGACGGGGAATACGAGCGGTTCCAGCAGGTGGTGGTGTTCGCCCTGCGGCGGCGGAAATACCACCCGCCGCACAAAGAGCAGGTGGAGGCCATCACCGGCCTGGCGAGCATACCGCTTCCCGAACTGCGGCCCCTGCCCACCACGGGAACCCCGGAAATCCTCCCTCCCGCGCCGCGCTCCGGGCGCTTTGCCTACGTGCCGCAAAGTACCACCGAGTTGCTGGCAATCGCCCACCGCCACGACCCCACGCAGGGCGTGGACTGGCAGCGGATGATCACCGCGCCCCCGCTGGGTGCGCCCATCCAGACGGCCATGCCGGAACGGATCGGCCACCTGGCGATGGAGATCGCCAGCGGGGAAATCGGCGCCGTGGACGTGGAGGGGACGCTGGTCAAAGGCATGAGCCGCAAGACCGAGCGCCTGGTTTCCCAAAGCAGCAAGCGGACGGAGACCGGCCAATCCACGCGGTACGAGTACCACGAGGACTACCAGGTGGTGCTCTCCGTGCTGGACGCGCACGGCCTGCGGTTGATTGACGACCCGGAGGAAGTGGGGCGTTTCATCGAGGAGCACGCCCAGCCGTTGGGCGAGGCCATCCTGAAACGAAACGCGCCCCTCTACGACCTCGACCCCACCCCGCAGGAGTGGGAGACCGTTTCGCGCACCGCGACGGCCTTCCCTGCCCTGCCGGGGGTGGAGCCCGGACTGCTGGAAACCCAGAAGCACGTCGCTATCGCCGCCGCCCGCGTGATGCGGAAGCGTCGCCACGCCCTGATCAACGCGATGATGGGCTTCGGCAAGACGCTCACCGCCATCGCCGCCGCCGAGGTGCTGGACGAGTGGCCGCTGCTGGTGGTGGCCCCCGGCCACATGCTGCACAAGTGGCGGCGCACACTGGACACCGGCGGCGACCCGGAACACCCCATCACCGCACGGGTGATCACCCGTCCCGTGCGGCAGGGGACTTCGTGGTGGGAGACGAAAGCCCTTCCCGCCATCGAAGCGGCCGGCGGCAGCGTGCTGTGGGTCAAACGCTTCCAGGTGGTGCCGGAAGCGCGGTCGGACAGCGGCAACCGGCGCACGGCGTTCATCGCCTGCCCGCCGGAGCGCCGCGCCGCCGTGCTGAAGGCGCTCCGCTCCCTGCGGGCGCACGAGCAGGTGCGCGTGCAGCCCGGCGGCCTGGAAGCGACGCTGTGGGACCGGGACGACTACACCCTGGCGGACTTCGCGGCGGACTACCGCGCGGGGCTGCTGGGGCGCAAGGCCGCGGCGGTGGTCTCCTTCGAGAGCGCCAAATACGGCCCTGGCGTCCTCCCGGCCATGAACGAAGTCACCCGGCGCTGGCAGCCGGACCCCGATAGCGAGCGGGACGCCATGAAAATGGCAGAGTACCGCCGCAGAGGGGAAAAGCCGCCGCTGATCCGCTGGGCGCAATGCCCGACCTGCGGCTGGCGGACCAAAGGCTCCGCGCCCGTGGTGGCCCTCAAGGAACGCTACTGCCCCGACTGCGGCCAGGCGCTGCTGACGTTTTCCCGCTGGCGGCGCACCGGCCTCAGCGCCCTGGTGCAGCACCAGTACCGGGGCTTCTTTCGCCTGTACCTGATGGACGAGGTGCACAAGGCGAAAGGGGGCAGCACGGACATCGGGGCGATGGACGGACGCCTGCTGAGCGCCATCCCCTACAGCCTGGCGCTCACGGGAACCGTCTTCGGCGGCACGGCCAGCAGCCTGTTCTACCTGCTCTATCGCCGTGTGCCCGCCATCCGCGCCCGCTACACCTACGCTTCCTGGCAGGCGTGGGTGGATGACATAGGCCGCTGGAAGACCGTGGAGACCCGCCACGTGCGGACTTCCACCGAGACCGGCCTGACCAGCGGGCGGGAGAAATGGTCGGTACGGCGCAGCGAACTCCCCGGCATCCATCCGGGCGTGATCCGCTACCTGTTGCCGATCACCATCTTCGGCCACATCGCCGACCTGGGCGTGGAACTGCCCCCTCTGTTCGAAGAAATCCGCCTGGTGCCGACGGACGGTGACCTGGACGGGCAACTGGCCGACATCGACGCAGCCTTCCAGAACATCCAGCCGTACCGTCGCACCGCGCGCGACATCTCGCGCTGGTTCACCGCGCTGCGTTTCCGCCCTTCCGCCGCCTTCCGCGAGGAGATGGTGGAACTCGGCGGGACGAACGTGTATCTGCCCGCGCTCGATGACGTGCTGCCGAAAGAAGAAGCCCTGATCGAGATCGTGGCCGAGAACACGCAGCGCGGGCGCAAGACCCTGATCTACGTGGAGCAGACCGGGACGCGGGACATCCGCCCGCGCCTGAGGCGGCTGCTTCACGAACACGTCCCCCAGGCGCGGGTGAACCTGCTTTCCGCCGGGGACATGCCTCCGGCTCAACGGGAGGCCTGGATCGAGCGGGAAGCGCCCCGCATGACGGCGCTGCTGGTCAACCCCTCCCTGGTGGAGACCGGGTTGGACCTGATCGCCTTCTCCGAGATCGTCTTCTACGAGATGAGCCTCAGCCTGTACACCGCCTGGCAGGCCATGCGGCGCGTGTGGCGGCTGGGGCAGCGTTCCCCTGTTCGGGTCACTTTCCTGGCCTACGAGGGGACGCTGGAACATCACATTCTGGACGTGATCGGGGAGAAGATGAAAAGCGCCGCCCAACTGTACGGCGACAACGCCGTCGGCGCGCTCATCCAGATGGATGAGGCCGACATCCGCGCCGAGGCTATCCGCCGGGCGCTGGAAGGCGTTGCGCCGGGCAGCCTGGGCGAGATGGTCGGGGTGTTCGCCCCTGCCGTGAGCCAGCCGGAAGCCGTCCAACCCATGCCGGAGCCCGCACCTGTGGCGGCGGAGCCGCTGCAACTCGCCTTCTGGGGCGAGGCGGTCCCCGCGCAGCAGGTGCAGCGGCGACGGCGACGGCGCTGAACACCCGGAGGCGGGAGATCATCCCGCCTCTTTCCCTTCGCCCCCCTGGGGGTTCGGGACGGTTCGATTCCGTCCGGGGCGACCTTCCCCCCCTTGCGGGGGCAAATCTTTCCAACGGAGGTGCAGCGTGATTCCGAAAATCGTTCTGAGAGAACTCCGCAAACTGCCGTATGTCAACTTCTTCGATGTCCTGGCCGTTACCAGCCTGTTGAACATCAACGGTCGGGAAAGCGCCCTGGAATACATCCGGGCGCTTCAGGAGAAGCGCGGCATCAAGCAATTTCCCCTGGGGAAACTGCTGTTTACCCCTGGGGTGCTGGACAAAATCGGTCAGGCCCAGGCGCTCGAACTCGTCTGCCGCCATGCGCGCGGCGATTGGAGTGAGATGGACCCCGAAGACCAGGCGACCAATCGCCGTGCCGTGCGCGGCGGCGGACGTGTCTTCTCCGCCTACACCGTGGGCGAAGGCGAGGACGCCATCCGCGTCTGGGTGATCACCGAGGCCGACCGTGCGGCAACCACCGTGTTGCTGCCGGAGGAATACTGAACAACGGAGGTGTGTCATGACGCTGATCGAGGCCCTGGTCATCCCTGTCGCCCAGGACGGGGCGCTGGTCACGCCCCTGTTCTGGGCGTGCGCCTGTGCGGGGGAGGCGGTGGATTTCATCCACCCCATCACCTCACCCTGCTGCTACGGCTGCGGGGCCGAGGCGGTGGAGCGCCCGCCCGCGCGGGTGGAAGACCTGTCGCACGCCCGCTTCGCCGATCCCGCCGCCGAACGCCTGCGCCAACTGGCGCTGGACGCGGCGGAGGAGGCGCAGCCGGAACGCTACGGCGTCCCCTTCTAGGAGATGTGCCATGCGCATCTACCAGAAAGGCAAACGCTGGTACACCCCCCTGTTCTGGCAATGCGCCTGCGCCCTGCGCGTGCTGGCGCGCCCGGAGGACTTTCTGCACCCGCACGACGAGCCGACCTGCCCGGAGTGCGGGTGCTCTCGTCCCCCGGACGCGCAACCGGCGGACTGCCACGAGCACGTCTCCCCGGACGCCCGCGTGGACGACGTGCTGGACGCCCGCTTTCCCGCCGGAAGCCGCGCCACTCACCTGCAAGCGCACGTGCGCCGCACCGCCGGGGCGCCGCCCCGCGTGGTGCAAGGCGACCTGTTGGCC
>CAYSXA010000070.1:0-13171 GCA_964435005.1 uncultured Anaerolineaceae bacterium
TTCCCCCATGGCTTACCCCGCCATGCCCTTCCGTCTGACTTTTCGAACCCCCTGCACCAACCGCAACAGTCCCGAGCAGAAGCAATCGCAGCGCCTACGGATTTTGCACCAGAGTGAGGTAATTCGCCGCACCCCATCCCTGGCGATCCGGGTCATACAAAGCGACCAGATACCACCAGGTGAAGCCGTCTGCTTCCACCGGCCCGTCCTGGATGCGAAAGACCTCGCTCTCCAACCCCACGTAGCGCACCTCAGTATCCAACCCCGGCGCCGCCCGCAACCGCAGCCCCACGCCACCCGTGTTGCTGATCTGCACCAGCGCGCCGACCTGAAACACCCCGGGCTCTGGCGACGGGGGAACCTCCGGCGGCACCGTGGGAGTCGGTGTGGGGGGAACAGGCGTCGGTGTGCGGGTGAGCGTCGGCGCAGGCAACACGATCATCACCGCCGTCGGCGGAGCAACCATAGGGGTGGGGGTGGGCACAGCGTACTGCATCGCCGTCCAGCCGCCCAGCAACAGCAGCGCCGCAATCAGCAGCGCCGCAATCCAGGGAAGTGGCTGCAATAGCCAGCGCCAGGAACTCATTTCACAGCAAGAAGAACGCCCAACCGAAGATCAGATACACCGCAAGCAACGCCGCTCCTTCCAGCCAGTGGGATTCGCCGTCCATCGAGACCATGTACACCACCACAGCAGCCGCGCCCATCGCCAGCAGCTCCGCCGTGTTGAAGATCAACTGGAGCGGGTTGCCCACCAGCAGGCTGACGAACACCAGCACCGGCGCGACGAACAACGCAATCTGCAGGCTGGACGCCACAGCGATCTCCACGGACAGATCCATGTGGTTGTCCAGGGCAACTTCCACCGCCACCAGGTGCTCGGCCACATTGCCGACGATCGGGATCAACACCACGCCGAGGAAGAACTCGGAGATCCCCCACTGGGCGACCACGGGCTCCACGGCACCCACCAGGATCTCGCTCATCACCGAGACGCCAACGGTCGCCAGCGCCAGCACGACCAGCGAGGTGCGCACCGACCAGCCGATCTCCACCTGCGGCGCCAGCGCCGCCTCGGTCACCCCAGGTCGCCGCAGCGAGTACACCACACCCAGCACGTAGAGCAGAATCATCACCACGGCCACACCCAGCGAGAGCGCCTCCACACGCGGGCTTTCCGGCCCACCAACCGAGGGGCTCATCACACTCGGCACCAGGATCGCTATCACCGCAAGCGCAAGCAGAATGGCATTGTTGCTCGCCTGCTGCCGGTCGAAACGCTGTACACCATGACGGAGCCCGCCCAAAACCATCGCCATCCCAAGCACCAGCAGCAAATTCCCCAGAATCGAGCCTGTAATCGAGGCCTTGACCAGTTCAAGCAACCCAGCGCGGATTGCCACAATCGTGATGATCAACTCAGCCGCGTTGCCCAGCGTGGCATTGATCAATCCCCCCACGCGCGGACCAGTGTAAGCAGTCAGCGCTTCGGTCGCTTCGCCAATATACCCCGCCAACGGCACCAACGAGAGCGCCGAAAGCAACAAGAGCAGGCTCGAACTCCAGTGCATTGCCTCGGCCAGGAACGTCAACGGAAACGCCAGCAACAGCCAGCCGAGCGGATGATCGCGCAAATAGCTCCAGACACGATTCATGCTTCCTCCTTGTCGGGCAGCGGTGCCTCGGAGACCAACGTCGCAGCTACGTGCTTCGGCATGAGCACACGCAGGGCGCGCGGCAACACCCGGATCGCCACACGATGGGCGACCACAGCCGGTTCGCCGTCTAACTGGAAGTAGAGCGGCGCATCAGCTTCGAACACCACCTCACGGATGCTCAAACGGCGCACGCGTTCAGAATGCAAATGTTGTCCCAACAACAGGTCGGCGGCCTGGCGCACGGTATCGCGCAGCCCCACACCGGAGAACAGCCACAAGTCCATGAAACCATCGTCCAGCCGCGCGTCCGGCGAGAGCGTGGCGATGCCCCCCGCATACGAACGGATGTTACTCACCACCGCGAGCAGGAAATCGCCCTCGACGTGCTCCCCATCCGCGTGCACGCGCAGATGCGCTCCTTGCCAGCCCACCGCCGCCTTGACCACTGAGGCCGCATAGCCTACCACGCCCAGGTGCTTCTCCCAACGCGGGCGCGGCTCGATCTGGTGCACCACGTAGCCGTCCAGGCCACCGCCAGCCCACAACAAGAACGGCTGCTCGTTGCACAACCCGACGTCCACGGTGCAGACGTCCGCCGTCAGCAAACGGCGGGCTGCATGCTCCAGCGCGCGCGGCGAAGTCCAGGACAGCACCGGTAAGCCCAGTTCCTGCGCCCAGACGTTCGCCGTGCCCGCTGGCAACACGCCTAACGCCGTTGCCGTGTCCAGCAAACCCGCCACCGCGAAGCCCACGGAACCGTCCCCCCCGGCGACGAACACGGTATCACAACCTGCCTCCGACGCCCGACGACAGACCTCCGTCAGGTGAGGGCCGTTCAAAGAGATCTGGATTTCCACATCCCACTCGCCTTGCCGGAGCACGTGCGCAGCACGCTCCACCAGCATCCGCGCCGGAAAGCGACCAGCACTCGGGTTGTACACCAGCCAGGCCTTGCGCACGTTGCCTCCAATACCAAAGGTGGACTGATTGTACCTGAGAACAGGCCGAAATGGAAATCGCCTTCCAGCCAGCCGACCGGCACTCCCATTTGCGCAGAACTTCCATTCGAGTATATAATCGTGCTCATGGACACCTCGATGCCAGCCTATTTACAGCGTATCCATGCAGCCCGGCCTTTTCGATCCAAGAGCTTCAACAAGCTCGCCCGGTATCTGATGGATCGCTTTGTAGAGGCCGCTTTCATGACCGCTGCCCAACTGGCCCACGCCACGGACGTTGATGTGGGCACCGTCGTGCGGTTCGCCCAGCACCTGGGATATCGCGGCTTTCCCGAGCTGCAGGCCGACGTTCAGGAACACGTCCGTCAGCTCTTTGGCGCGATACCGTCCTCTGCCGCCTCACCTTTCCACACCACCCTGACCACACTGGCGCAAGCGATCATCCAGGGCGCGCGCCGCATCCCGCCCACCCAAGTCCAAGAGTGGCTGGATTTGCTGACCACGGGGCACCGGGTCATCCTGGTACACCGCTCCGTGTTGAGCGCACCTGCCAATCAACTTCAAATGGCGTTGATCGACCACAAAGTGCCCGTGCTGACCGTGTCGCCAGAGGCTCTGGTCGCCGGGCCAGAAGCGATCCAAACGGAAGACATCGTCCTCGCGCTGGAAAGCACTGCACAGGACGCCACCATGCAGCAGGTGCTCCAGCTCGCCCGCAAGCGCGGGGCGATACCGGCAGTGATCAGCCCGCGTGCCTCTTCCCCATGCGCGCTCCTGGCCGATCGGGTGCTCAGCGCTCATCTGGAAGGGAACACCCCCTACACAGCGCTGGTCGTGGCTGTGCTCACGCTGGGAATGGCGGAGGCCCTCACCCAAACCACTCCCACGGAGGTTACTCATGAAACTGATCCGTTTTCAGCAAGGTGACCGCGCCCCACAATACGGCTGGGTGTATGAAGATCGGGTCGGGTTGCTGGAAGGTTCACCCTTTGGAGCGTACCTGCGACAGGAAGCCCGCATCCCACTGGAAGAAGTGCAGCTGTTGGCCCCGGCGCAGCCGAGCAAGATCATCTGCGTCGGGCGGAACTACGCAGCCCACGCCAAAGAGCACAACGCGGAAGTCCCCCAGGTGCCGCTGATCTTCCTCAAACCGCCATCCGCAGTGATTGGTCCGGGCGAAGCCATCCTGCTGCCACCGCAATCCGAACAGGTGGAACACGAAGCGGAACTCGCCGTCGTGATTGGTCGGCGGGGACGCTGGATCGCCGCCGAAGGAGCTGACGAATACATCCTGGGTTACACGGTGGCCAACGACGTCACCGCCCGCGACCTGCAGTTCAGCGACGGACAGTGGACGCGCGGCAAAGGGTTCGATACGTTTTGCCCGCTGGGCCCCTGGATCGACACCGAATTCGACCCCAGCGACGCGATGATCACCTGCAAGGTGAACGGGGAACTGCGTCAAATGGCATCCACTCGCGATATGGTATTCGGCATACGCGAGCTGGTGGCCTTCGCCTCCTCCGTCATGACGCTGGAACCGGGAGACGTGTTGCTCACCGGCACGCCGGCTGGCGTCGGCCCGCTGCGCGACGGCGACACGGTGGAAGTGGAAGTCGCGGGCCTGGGCGTGCTCCGCAATCCTGTTCGCCGCGCCTGACGTGCTATAATTCCGCCTGCTTGCCGGCCCAGGTGGCAACTGCATCTCCTCCGCCGCCTTGAGCCCCACATCCAGGACGGATTCGGTGAACCTCGACATTCGCACCTTTATCCAGACGGCTACCGCATTGGCGGCATTCTTCGCTGCCCTGTTCCTGTTGAACGGCATCCGCGCTCTCCGCCGTGCCGCGACCCTGCGCTTCTTCCGCCTGAAGCACGAACAACTCGTGCGCGGGTGGCGCATGATCTTCCTGGCGCTGGCTTCGATCGGTGTGGCCTTCCTGCTCCCCCGTTTTGGGGAACCCGCCATCTATCGGTTCTATCCACCCACGGCCACGCCCCTTGCCTCGCCAACAGCCACGCTCTCTCCCACGCCCAGCCCAATCCCCAGCGCCACGCTGACGCCAACAATCACCCCCACGCCGCAATACACGTATACGCCGACGATCACCCCCACCCCTCACGTGCCGTTAGCCATCGAGGCGCAGTTCACCAGTTCGGTCACCCCCGATCCCTTTGCCGTGTTCAGCCCCCTCCAGTTCACCCAACGGCTGGACGCGCTTGGCGAACCCATCCAGCCCGCCGAGGTCTTCCAGAACCCGGTCGGCCACCTGTACGCCGTGTTCACCTACGATGGCATGATCCCTGGCGTACAATGGACGGCGCTCTGGTACCGCGGCGACGAACTGGCGCATTACGAAACCAAACCCTGGGATGGCGGCACGGGGGGCTACGGCTTCACGGAGTGGAATCCGCCAGCAGAGGAATGGCTTCCGGGCACCTATCGGGTGATCATCTTCGTCGGCACCGAAGCCAAGACGGCTGGCGAATTCATCGTCGAAGGCAACCCGCCCACCCATACTCCGACGCCATCGGCAACCCTGACGCCGACGCCCAGCAACACTCCGACCCCAACGCGCACCCGCGCTCCGACGCTCACCCCACCCCCCTCACCGACCCGCTGGCCGACGGCCACGCCCATCACCCCTTCGCCCACCGCCACCCGCGCGCCGACGGCCACCGCCACGCCCTCTTCCACTCCCTAGTTGCCTCCCTCTCCCCAGCAGGGGGAGGGAGCAAAACCTTCTTGAAGGGGAGCTATCGAAATTAATGTAAATCAAAACAGGCGGGGAGTTTTCCCCGCCTGTCCCTTTGGCGCCATCCGCAGTCAGGCTCATGCCTCAAAGGGCGGAAAGCTCGACTCATCGATGTCCAATGGTTGCTCACCAGTCGCACCGGGCTTTTGCCAGACAGCCAGCTCCAGCGTCAGTTTGGCGAAATTGCTCTCCGAGGGCAACGGGCCCTCGTTATAGCTCATCTCCACCACCTTGGCGACCAATCGCAAGGTCGCGGTCTCCAGCGTGATCGTCTTCCCCGGCTCGGCCAACACGGGTTCACCCTTGGCCTGTAGCTTCTGCACCGTCGCCGGGTCGTTGAAAGCATGCGCGCTCATCAACACTTTGGTCACCGTCTGAATATCATTTTTGTCAAACAGCCAGACCTCAAACGCGCTCACGTGCTTTGGCTCTCCCACACCAATCGTGTCCGAGATCCCTACACCGCATTCGCCGAGGAAATCGCCCGACAGCGACTCGATGCTGAAGGAGTCGTCGAACAGATCATCCCCGTGGATGTAGGTCGCCATAAAGTGCGCCATGGGCTCTTCTTCGCCCTCAGCGGCGAAATCCGTGCGCTGCGCCTCCCTGGAAGCCAGTTCGGCCTGGCGCGCCGGCGTAAGTGGGAGGCTCATCCCTCGCTGACGCAACAAATACACCCCCACCAGAGCCGCCGCCAGGAGCAGAGTCACTCCACACAGGATCGGTAACCAGGAGCGTGCCCCACCAGTAGGCTGAGAGGCGGGCTGCGTCGCACCCGCCGTAGAAACCAATTCCTTGAACTGGGAGATCGCCACAGGGCTTTGACCACCAGGATCGGCTTCAACCGCAGCAAGCAACGCGGGGCCATCTTCACCGAGTTCCTGCCAGCGAGCCAACGCCTTCTCACCGTCCAGCCGCAATTCGTACGAATCGATGACCATGCGCAGGTAATCTTCTTTCAAATCGGCGCGCAGGTGTTGCGGAGTGGCATCCGTCCATTGCA
The DNA here is from genome assembly GCA_964435005.1 of uncultured Anaerolineaceae bacterium. Lineage (GTDB taxonomy): Bacteria > Chloroflexota > Anaerolineae > Anaerolineales > DRMV01 > CAYSXA01. The sequence continues at coordinate 6,377 of CAYSXA010000070.1, forward strand.
CCGGCCAAAGCCACCAGCCGAGCACCACCAGGCCGAAGATCGCACCGATGAGGAACCCTACGGTACCGGCCACTTTGGGCTGTCCCAGTATCTTGCGGATGATATCCATTGTCCTTCTCCTCGCTTGGCTGATCTGGACTGCTGCCGGGAATTTAGTTCTATTGTAGAACAAATGCGCCAGCGATGCAACCGCTTTTCCCGGCACAAATCCGACGGTAGCCGAAGGCCGTGACCTTCGGCTACCGTTCTCCGTGCAAGATTTGTGCCCTCAATCCGCTGCTTCGACGACCGTTCCCTCTTGCTGGAAGTCTTCCAACGGATACGTGGTCTCACACTGCGTGCAGCGCGCCGTGCGCTGATTGTTCACCACCACCAACCCGCCGCACTGCGGACAGGGGCGCGGCAACGGACGCTTCCACGAGGTGAAATCGCATTGCGGGTAATTCGCGCAGCCGTAGAAGGTGCGCCCCTTGCGCGTCCTGCGCTGCACCAGGTCACCGCCGTCCCTCGGGCACTTCACTCCGATTTTCTCCAGCCACGGTTCAGTGTAGCGACACTTCGGAAAAGCACTGCAACTGACAAACTTGCCGTAGCGTCCATAGCGGATGACCAGGTCCGCACCGCACTCCGGGCAGGCACGTCCCACCTTCTCCAGTTGGTTTTCCAGTTTGGGTATTGCCTTATCGGCATACGCCAGTCGCTCGGCAAACGGCTCGTAGAACTCGCGCACCACATGCACCCACGGCGCCTTGCCCGCCGCAATGCGATCCAGTTCTTCCTCCATGCGGGCGGTGAAACTCACGTCCACAATGTCCGGGAAGTACTGCGTGAGCAGGTCATTCACCAGTATGCCGGTCTCGGTGGGAATCAACCGCTTACCATCTCGCACCATGTAGCCGCGCTGCTGCAGCGTGGTCAGGATCGGCGCATAGGTGGACGGACGGCCTACGCCGTTCTCTTCCAGCGTGCGCACCAGCGTGGCTTCGGTGTAGCGCGGCGGCGGCTGGGTGAAGTGCTGCTCCGGGATCACCCGCCTCAGGTGCTGCGTCTGACCCTCTTTCAGGCCCGCCGGGATCGGCTGCGTCTGCTGACCTTGTTTATCTTCCTTTTGATCTTCCGACGGCGCCTCTTCATACACCACCAGGAAACCGGGGAAGCGCACGGTGGAACCGGTCGCGCGCAGCAGATACGTGTGCGCGTCCGTGGTGCCGGTAATCTCCACCTTGAGCGTATCGTACACCGCGGGCGCCATCTGCGAAGCCACAAACCGCTTCCAGATCAACTGGTACAGGCGATACTGATCGCGCGTGAGATACGGTTTGAGTGACTTCGGCGTGTGCATCACCGACGTGGGGCGAATGGCCTCGTGCGCTTCCTGCGCAGCGCGGGCGCGCGTGCGGTACTTTGGCGGCTTTTCCGGCAGGTAGTCCGCGCCGTACTGCGTCTGGACGAACTCCCGCGCCTCCTGTTGCGCCAGTTGGGAGACATTGGTCGAATCCGTGCGCATGTACGTGATCAGGCCGACGGCACCGCCGTTGCCGATGTCCACGCCTTCGTACAGCTGCTGCGCCACGGCCATCGTGCGGCGGGCAGTGAACCCCAGCCGACGCGAGGCCTCCTGCTGCAACGTACTCGTGGTGAACGGCGCCGAGGGCTTGCGCCGTCGCGTGCCGCGCTGCACCTTGCTGACACGGTACGCAGCGCGTTCCATGTCCTCCGCCAGCGGGCGCACGGCGGCCTCGTCCGGCAGCGACGGCTCTGCGCCGTCGAGCTGCACCAACCGGGCGATGTAGGTATGCTTCTCGTCCTCGGTGGCAAACTCTGCCTCGATTGTCCAGTATTCCTCTGGCACAAAGGCCTGGATTTCGCGCTCGCGCTCCACCACCAGCCGCAGCGCGACCGACTGCACCCGCCCGGCGGACAATCGCCCGCGAATCTTGCGCCACAACAACGGGCTGAGGCTGTACCCCACCAGCCGGTCGAGCACCCGGCGCGCCTGCTGGGCGTCCACCAGGTTCATATCAATCTTGCGCGGATGCTGGAAGGCCTCCTGCACCGCCGGCCTGGTGATTTCGTGGAACACCACGCGGCGCACGCGCTCCGGCTCCATTTCGGCGGCCTCGGTGAGGTGCCAGGCGATCGCCTCGCCCTCGCGGTCGGGGTCGGTCGCCAGGTAGATTTCCTCCGCTGTCTCCGCGAGCTTCTTGATCTCCTTGACCACAGGGCGCTTCTCGTTAGGCACGCGGTACTTCGGTCGAAAATCGTTCTCCACATCCACCGAGAGTTGCGAACGCAACAGATCGCGCACGTGCCCCACCGACGCCTTCACCGTGTACCCTTTCCCCAGGTACCGGGCAATGGTCTTCGCTTTGGCCGGCGACTCCACGATCACCAGCTTGCCCCGACGCGGCTTCTCACCCTTGCGGCGACGCTTACGCTTCTTCGTCACCGGCGGCGGGGTCAACCCTTCGTGCGCCGGAGTGCGCCCCATACGGAACAAGGTAGTGCCGCACACCGGGCACTTACCGCGTGTGCCGGGCGTGCCGGTGGCAGTAAACACCGGTTGTGGGTCTTGCATCTCCCGCTTGGTCTTGCACTTCACACAATAGGCTTCCAAGATAACCTCCCATCCCCTTCGTCAACCCACCCTGGCCAGGGGGGGGGTGAGCAGGGGAATGTTACCGATATCGCTCCAAACGATGATTCAGATTCTTCACCACCTGGCGCACCTTCTGCGCCTGATCTTTCCGGCAAACCATGATCACGTCGCCGGTGTCCACCACGATAAGGTCGTCCACGCCCACGGTGACCAACAGGCGATCGCTGTTCTCGGCGAACACCAGCGCATTGCGGGTGTCAATGGCAAGGTGGTTGTCGTGCAGGACGACGTTGCCGTCACCGTCGGCGGGAAAGAGATCGAACAACGCATCCCAGCTACCCACATCGCTCCAACCGAGGCCGACGGCGGGGACGACGACCACCTGCTCCGCGCCTTCCATGATGCCGTAGTCCACGGTCTGCGGCTTCAGGTGCGGCCAGAGCGCCTGCACGGTGTCCATGCGACGCGGGGTGGGCCAATCCGCGGCGATGCGATCCAGCGTGTGCGCCAGGTCGGGCATCTGGCGCGCGATCTCCGCCAGGATGTGCTCCACCCGCCAGATGAACATACCTGAGTTCCAGAAGTGGCCGCCGGCGGCGAGCATCGCGCGCGCCTGATCTTCCTGCGGCTTCTCTTTAAAACGCAAGACGCGGTGGACGGGCACGCTGTCGAACTCGCCGATCCGCTCGCCTTGCTGGATGTAGCCGTATCCCGTTGCCGGGTAGGTCGGCTGGATGCCCAACGTAACCAGGAAGCCACGCTGCGCCACCTGATGCGCCACGCGCAACACGCGGCGAAAGTGATCTTCGTTTTGGATCACGTGATCCGCAGTGAGCACGGCCATCACCGCCTGCGGATCGCGTTGCTGCAACGCCACAGCCGCATATCCTACCACAGATGCCGTGCCACGTGGCATGGGTTCGATCAGGAAGTTCTCCGGCGACAACTGCGGACATTCGCGCTGCAGGGCTTCGGCCTGCTCCTGCACGGTGACCACGTAGATGCGCTCCGGCGGGAACAACCCATCCAGGCGCTCCACGGCGATCTGAAAGAGCGACCGATCGCCAAACAGCTTCACCATTTGCTTGGGACGGTGGCGGCGGGAAAGCGGCCACAGTCGCGTGCCCCCGCCCCCGGCCATGATTACTGCGTAGTAGTGGTCAGTCATCGGTTCCCTCGTACCTGGCCGGCGCTTCCTGGACGGCCATGTACTGCATGCCGCCCAACGGACGCACCAGCCCTTTCAGTTCCATCAAGGTGAGCGTCGCCGAGACCTGTGCCGCCGGCCAGCCGGTGGCCGCGGTCAGGTCGTCCACATGGCGAACGCCTTGTCGAAGCAGGCGCAACAGGGTTTCCTCGTTTTCGTCCACGGGCAACAGTCGTCGGGCGGCCTGTTGCTCGCTGGCCTGCTCCCAGTCCAGCACCTCCAGGATGTCGCGTGGACGGAGCAGCGCATGCGCACCCTGCTGGATCAGCCGGTTGGTTCCCTTGCTCTGCGGCGCGTAGATGTTGCCCGGCACGGCGAACACCTCGCGTCCTTGCTCCGCGGCGAAGCGCGCGGTGATCAGCGCACCGCTCTCCTTGCTCGCCTCGACGACCACCACGGCCATCGACAGGCCGCTGATAATCCGGTTGCGCGGCGGGAAGTTGATCGCCTCTGGCTGCGTGCCCGGCGGGTAATCGCTGATCAGCGCGCCTTGCTGCAGGATACGCTTCGCCAGGCGACGGTGTTCCGGCGGGTAGATCACGTCCACGCCACAGCCAAGCACGGCCAGCGTGCGCCCACCGGCGTCCAGCGCCGCGCGGTGCGCCACCGCGTCCACCCCGCGCGCCAGGCCACTGACCACGGTAATGCCGTGCTGCACCAGTGCGCGGGCGACCTCCTCGGCCACCTGTCGCCCGTAGGCTGTTGCGCGGCGCGTGCCCACCACGGCCACCGCCCACTCGTCCGCCGGGTCGAGTTCGCCACGCAGATACAAGACCGGCGGCGCGTGCTCCAGATCACGCAGCCGGCGTGGATAGGCTGTGTCCAGCCAGGTGAGCACCCGAATGCCCTGCTCTTGAATGCGCCTCCACAGGGCGTCCAGGTCAACCGAGTGACGCACATCGAGCAAACGCCCCACCAGTTTAGGGCTTAACCCGGCGGCCAGCAGCTTCCCCGTGGGCGCGTTCCACGCGCGCTCCAGGTCGCCGAAGGCATCCAGAAGGGCTTTCAGCCGCACCGGGCCGATGCCTTTCACCAGGTTGAATCCCACCCAAAAGCGCCGGGGATCGCTCGCCACTGCACCCACCTTCCTTAAACACCGCGCATGCGGAGAATACCACACGGCGAGAGAGGATGTCAAGACAGGTTAAATCAACCCCGGCAACAGATGAACGGTCATCACCTGGCGCTCGAAGTCCACGCCGAGCACCACTTCGTCGATGTCCGGCAACAGCACTTCAGAGCCGTCCGGGCGTTGCACCACCAGTACGTCGTTCGCGCCGGTCTCGAAGACCTCCACCAGCACGCCAAGTGTCTCCCCCTCATCAGTGACTACCTGTACGCCCAACACCTGATGGATATACCAGTCGTCATCTTCTTCCAGCGGGGGCAGGTCTTCCGCCCGGACGTAGGCCACCTGGTTGCGATACACCCCGGCCTGATCGCGGTCAGCGACGCCATCGAAAGCCAGCAGCAGACCACTGGGATGATCACGGCGGCTGCGGATGACCATCGGGCGGTAGCGCGGGCCGACATACAAGGTAACACCGGGTTGCAACCGCTCCGGGAAGTCCGTCCACACCTCGAAGACCAGCTCCCCGCGTACGCCGTGCGGACGCCTCAGCAGACCTACCGCGAGGAAAACAGGCTCACCTGAATCTGGCGAGCCTGCGTCCGAAAGGCGAAACCGGCGAGTATGTCGACGGGTCATTGCGGATCAACCACATCCAGCGAAGCACGTGTGCCGCGTTGCGCCGCAGCCACGCGCAGCAGAATCCGCATGGCGTTCGCCACGCGGCCCTGTTTCCCGATCACCCGTCCCATGTCCTCTTTAGCCACGGTAAGTTCCAGGTTCACGCCCCGCCGATCGGGCACTTCGGTCACCCGCACCTGAGTGGGATCATCGACCAGCGACCGGGCGATGTAGAGGATCAAATCACGCATATTTCCCTCCAATAGAAAGTACAGGGGGCTACGCACACACGCGCAGCCCCTGTCCGCATCCGGGGGTTATTCGGCCTCAGCAGCCTCGGCGGCTTCGGCCTTCTTCTTCGGCTTGGGCTCGCGCCGGGTCCTGGGGTCAATCTTGCGCGAGGCTTCCACCTGAGCGTACTCCTCCAGCAACTTCTCCACCGGCTCGCCGGCCTTATAGCGCTGGAAGCGCTCGTACGTACCCATCTTCTTGAACAGGCGATCCACCGGTTCACTGGGTTGAGCGCCGTTCGCCAGCCACCGATAAATGCGATCTTCCTTGAGTTGAATGGTCTCCGGTTCCGTGCGGGGGTTGTAGAACCCCAGGATTTCCAGGAAGCGCCCATCGCGGGGGGCTTCCTTATCGGCGGCCACGATGCGATAACTGGGTTGCTTCTTCCCGCCTACGCGGCGCAGACGAATGCGTACCATCTTAGTCTATCTCCTTCATGCTCATATAGATTTCAATTTTCGCGGCCTCCGATGGCGAGAGGGGGCGCCGAAGGACAAGCGCCACCATCGGTTGCCCATCATCCGAACAATCGCGACAGGTCAATGCCACGCGATTTACGTAATTGCTTGAACAACCGCTTCATCTGGCGGTACTGTTTCACCAACTGGTTCACGTCCTGAACCGTGGTGCCCGAACCGGCAGCGATACGCCGCCGACGGCTGGCGTTCAGAATCTCAGGCTTACGGCGCTCTTGCGGTGTCATCGAGTAGATGATCGCCTCGGTCTTCTTCAGTTGCGCCTCGGCTTCCTGCGGCGAGACCATGCGCGCCGCCTGGCCCATCTGGCCGGGCAACATCTCCAGGATTTGCCCCAGCGGCCCCAGTCGACGGATTTGCTGCAACTGCTCCAGGAAGTCCTCCAGCGTGAACTCGCCGGAAAGCATCCGCTCGGCCTGCTTCTGGGCGACTTCGGCGTCCAACGCCTGCTCAGCGCGTTCGATCAGGCCGATCACGTCGCCCATGCCCAGGATGCGCGAGGCCAGCCGCCCCGGATCGTACACCTCGAGCG
>CAYSXA010000071.1:0-12964 GCA_964435005.1 uncultured Anaerolineaceae bacterium
CTGTTGCCCCCCGCCCGGCTGCCCCCCCGGCCCTCCCCTCTCCTCCTCGTCGGCAGCCGCAGAGTGGAATAGAGGACCGTGGTTGCAGGCCCAACGCGACCTCTATCATCTGATGGCTGAGACGGCAGCCACGCCGGAGAACGCGGCTCGCTTTCGCCACATTGACGCCGACCGCGTGGCCTGGCTGGAGGCGCAAACGGACGCCCTCGCGGCAGGGGTGGACGTGCCACGCGAGTTCATCGTGCCGGGGGATGTCCCGGCAGCCGCTTTTCTCGACCTGGCGCGCACTGTGGTGCGACGCGCCGAACGGCGCATGGCGGCGTTGCTCCACGCGGGGGCGGTGGAAAACCCGCATCTGTTGCGGTATCTGAACCGCCTGTCATCGTTGCTTTACGTGCTTGAACTGGCGGAACATCAGGCGGCCCGACCGGATCAACCGACCAGAGCCAGAGAGGTGTGAGCATGATGGGGATGGGCACGTTGATCAACATCGTAACCGTGCTGGTTGGCGGCTCACTGGGGTTGTTCCTCGGCGCACGGTTGCCCGATCGTGTGCGTGGCACGGTGATCGCCGGCATCGGCCTGTTCACCGCCGCGATTGGGATGCAGATGTTCCTGAAAACGGAAAACCCGTTCATTGTGCTGGGCAGCATCCTGATCGGCGGACTGCTGGGGGAATGGTGGCGGCTGGAGGACTTTTTGCATGGTCTTGGCGCGCGCCTGGAATCGCGTTTCGGCGGTGAGAGGCGCTCCGCCGTGGCCAGTCAGCGCTTCATCCGGGGGTTCCTGACTGCTTCGCTGGTGTTTTGTGTGGGGCCGATGACCATTCTGGGCTCGATTCAGGACGGTCTGACGGGCGATTACAGCCTGCTGGCGATTAAATCGGTGCTCGATGGCTTCGCTGCGCTGGCCTTCGCTTCCACCCTGGGGGTGGGGGTGTTGTTCTCCGTGTTCGTGATTCTGGTGTATCAGGGGGGATTGACGCTGCTGGCCGCGCAGGCGCAGGCGTTGACCACACCGGCGATGATGAACGAACTGACAGCAGCCGGCGGGGTGTTGTTGATCGGTCTGGCGGTGAGCAGCCTGCTGGAGATCAAGAAAATTCGCGTGGGCAGTTTGTTGCCGGCGCTGGTGGTCGCGCCACTGATTGTGGCCTTGCTGCGCTGGTTGGGGGTATAGAAAAAGCGGCGCACCCTGTAAGGTGCGCCGTTTCCTGTGTGAACGCGCTGATGCATCAGCCGCCAGAGGCAGTCAGCGCTTCTTCGATCGCTTGCTGGAAGACCTCGAACGGCTGCGCGCCTTCCAGCAATTTTCCGTTGATCAGGAAACTCGGTGTGGCGCGGATGCCCTTTTGCCGTCCGTCCACCTGATCCTGTGTGGCGCGCTGGCGGTATTTGTGCCCATTCAGGCAATCTTTGAACGCCTTGACGTCCAGGTTCAACGCGTCGGCGAAGGCCACCAGCCGCTTGGTGGAGAACGCGCCCACGTTCTCGCCGGTCTGGTTGGCGAACAGGATGTCGTGATATTCCCAGAACTTGCCCTGGTCACCGGCACAGTAAGCGGCTTCAGCCGCGGCCAGCGATTCGGGGCCAATCATGCCGCCCATTGAGTGGTACACGAAGTACACTTTGCCGGTCGCCACGTAGGCCTGGATCAGCGCTTCTTCGGTGTTCTCGTAGAACAGGCGGCAGTAGGGGCACTGGAAGTCGGAGAATTCTTCGATCACCACCGGCGCGTTCGGGTCGCCCATGGCGTTGTCGTTTGCCATCGGATGTTCCCTCGCCGGCGGTTGGACCACCTCGCCCACTGGCTTCAGGTTGGGAAGCACCAGCAAGCCAGCGACGATCAGTGCCACGCCAGCGATCACCAGCATAGTGATCATCCGCTGGCGCTGCTTCTGTTTGCGTTGGCGTTCGCGTCGGGTTTGGCGTTTGCTCATAGGGTGTTATGCTCCTTATGGGGTGTGGAATGGCCTGGAAATTTTACCATTGCTTAGAGGTGCTCTTGCAACCACGCCACCATGGTGGCCAGTACCTCGGCTTTCTCCGACTCGTTGTGGATTTCGTGGTAGAAGTCATTCCACAAGCGTAGCGTGACACGGTCGCCGGCGCGTTCGGCGAACTCGCGGCTGGCCTCGGCGGAGGTCAGCCGGTCGGCGGTGCCGTGCATCAGCAACACGGGGAGGCGCAGGTCGGCAGCGTGTTCCAGCGCCCACAATCCGGCCTGATAAGCCTCCATGAACAGCCGCGCTGAGATGCGATCGTGCACCAGCGGGTCGGTCTCGTAAGCTGTTACCACGGCTTCATCGCGGGCGAGCGCTTTGGTGTCCAGACCGCTGGGCTGGATGAAAGCGGGGAACAGGCGGTTCATCAGGCGACCGAGCACCACCTTGATCGCGGGAGGTTCAAAGGCCAGCCGCAGCCAGGGGCCTGTGATGATCCCGCCGCGCAGGTTGGGGAAGGAACGGCGCAGCAGATAGTTCAACGAGAGATTCCCGCCCAGGCTGTGCCCGTAGATCGCCAGCGGGCGTTCCCCGTAGCTCATCTGGATGTGGTTCAGCACCGTGGTGATGTCATCCAGCAGGCGCTCGTAAGAGGGTGTGTGTCCACGCAGCCCTTCGGAGCGTCCGTGGCCGCGCAGGTCGCAGCCGACCAGGGCGTATCCGGCGCGGCTGAACGTCTCCCCGACGTGCAGGTAGCGCTCTGTATGTTCGCCCAGGCCGTGTACCAGGCAGACCACGCCACGCAAGGTGCCTTCCGGCTCGTAAGCTACGCCGTGCAGCTTCACATGGTCGTCCGTTGTAAGAGAGAAATGGATTGGTTTCATGGTTTCACTCCAGAACTTCGCCGATTTCAAAGCGGCAGTAGGGATCGCCTTTGGCGCGGCAATGGGTTTCAATAATCCGTCGCCGCCTGCCGGTGGCCCAAAAGACGGCTTCGTCCAGGGATCCGACGTACAGGTGGCAGATCGGCTTCTCGCTCTGGCGGCCCAGGCAGATTGCGCAGGTGCTTTCCAGGTAGGCCAGCACGCCGTCCTTGTCTTCCACCCAGGCTTCCACCTGTGGGTTGCCTTTCTTCAGCGCGGAAGCCACGCTGTTCAGCACGGTCTTGATGCGCTGATGTTCGGGCAGCAGTTTGAGCGCCGAGGCTGCCAGTCCCATCAGCGCGGACTGCTCGCGGACGCCGTACTGGAACGAGGCGCGGCCTATGCGGCGCAGCATGCCGCGCCCGCCACGCCCGTAGAACTCCTCAATGGCTTCGTTCAATCGTGCGTATTGCGTGGTCTTGATCGCCGGTTCCAGGTTGTCTGGCGGCAGGTTGTCGATGAATTGTTCCAGGCCGGCGTTGCGCAGCACCACCTGCAGGCCGTGCTTTCCCATCACTTCTTCGGCGGCGACCAGTGCCTGGCGGACCAGCGCGTTGGAAATGACGGCAGTTTCCGGGTCGATCATCTTCGTTCCTCCTTCCGCGGCGTCGCGAAGACTTCAGGGCACTTTGTGCAGGTAAACGGGGTACATGTTTTCTGTGCGTTGGAACCCCAGGCGTTGATAGAGCCGTAGCGAAGCCACGTTGCTCTGCTGAGTGTTCACCGTCACCTGGAATGCGCCGTGTTCCTGGAAGTACAGCAGCAGGTCCTGCACCAGCGCGGTGCCGATGCCCTGACCTTGCGCGCGTGGGTGCACGGCCAGCCGCGCCAGGTGTGCTCCCAGGGGAGAGGCGGTGCTGATCTGGAACCCCAGCACGCCTTCCGGGCCTTCGACCACTGTGGCCAGCGCGGCCTGCGCCAGCGCTTCGCGCAGGGTGCCGTCTGAATAGTGCCAGAGGGGCTCGAAGGCGGCGCGGTCGATGGCGACCACGGCGGGCATGTCGGTGGGGGTCATCGGGCGCAATACCATGCCGTCTGGCAGGGAGCGTGGCGCCAGGGTGTGATCTGGTTTCCACTGGAGCATCACCACACGTGTGGCCTCTTCGAAGCCGCTGTGCTCCAGCAGTCGCAGAAACCAGGGATGCATGCCGACCACAGCCACCGCGGTGCCTGATGGCAACCGTGCGCGCGCTGCAGGCCACAGCACGTTCCAGGTGCTCTTCGGTGGCAGGTGTCCCTGGCAGACGAACAGACGCAGCCAGGCTACCCCTGGCGGGTCGGGCGGGCAGGCCAGCGCGCCGAGGGGCTGCCCGTCGCGCATGAGCACCAGGAACGGTTCGCGGCCAATCCACTCGATCGGCGCACGCCAGTCTGTGTGTAGGTGCACGTAAGGGCTGAAGTGCATCAGATGGGTGATTGCCATTCGGTCGGCCAGGGTAGCACTGCGGATGGACGACAGGTCTTCACGTATCATAGGCTATCCATCGGTGTGTTGAACGCAACAACGCGATTGCGTCCGCTTTGCTTGGCCTGGTAGAGGGCCTGGTCGGCGGCTTCCAGCAAGTCTTCAAAAGAGCCCATCTTCGATTGGAGTTCGGCCACGCCCAGACTGATGGTGATCGAGATGCGACCGGCCAGCGTGGCAAAAGGTTTGTGCTCGACGGTGTGGCGCAGCCGTTCCGCGGCGACTACTCCGGCTTTGATGTGGGTTTCGGGTAGGATCACAGTGAACTCCTCTCCGCCGTATCGGGCCAGCACATCCACTTCACGGAGGTTATCCAGGCAACGTTGCGCCACTCCATGCAACACCTGATCGCCAATACGGTGACCATAGGTGTCGTTCACCTGTTTGAAGTGATCCAGATCGAACATAATCACCGTGAGCGGGCGGCTGAAGCGGTGCGCGCGGCTGAACTCTCGGCGACCAATGTTGAACAGGTGACGGCGGTTGAACAACCCGGTCAACTCGTCTATCATGGAGAGGTTTTTCACTTCCTGGAAAAGGCGGGCGTTTTCCAGGACGATGGCCGCCTGGTGGGCATATAAGGCCAGCAGGTGCAAGTCCTGGTCGGTGAACTGGCGGTCTGATGTAGTGACGATGATGGAAATGGCCCCGGTAATGGTGCTGCCAGCCAGCAACGGCGTCGTGATCACCGCTCGGATTTTGTCTTTGTAGCGCGGGTTGGCTTGAGGCCAGTGGGGATAGTCGTTGATCAGTATCGGCTCTCCGTGGAGCGCAGCCTGTCCAATGGCTCCCAGTCCCAGGGGAATACGAGTGCCGAGCAGCCCGTCTTCTACATTCTGACTGGCAACGATCTCCAGATCCCGACGTTCCGGGTGGAACAGGGCGATCTCGCCGGCGTCGGCATCAAGTAGGGCGATGCCACGTTGCAGGATTGTATGCAACACGTCCTGGGGTTCCAGCCGGCCACTGATGTCGGCCAGCGCAGCCCGGAGCGCGTCCAGTTGCTTCACCCGGCGGCGCTCATGGGCCAGCTTTTCGGCCTTTTCCAGTGCCATGGCAACCTGGGTGCCAAAAGTACGCAACGCGGGGATGTCGTTTTCCAGGATGTCGGGGCCCCAGAGGAGCAGCACACCGACTGTGCGTTGATGGACGCGCAACGGCACCTGTGCCAGACGGATGGATTCCTGCAGGCTGGTGAGGGTGGCGAACCGTTGTAGAGTCGAAGGATCCAGCTCAGGGAACAGGGTTTGCAGGTCACGTCTGTGTGGCATCCCAAAAGCGGGCTGTCCTTTGTGGAGCACTATCCGGGAGTGTGGCCAGTGTTTTTCGGCAAAGTATAATGCAGTGATTGGTTTCCCCAGAAGCGCTTCGACCTGTCGGATGATGCTTCCCGATAGCGAAGTGTACGTCAGATGCAGACGCTGTTTCAGCGGATCGTAACGCAGCAGAATGGTGTAGATGTTCAGCGCGCGCAGCTCTTTGCCCAACGTATGGAGCACTTCTTCCGGCGCTTCGGCTGATGTCAATCGGATCCCCACGCGATTCAATGCCCCGACCAGGGCGTAGGCTCGTTTGAGTTCCTGGGCATGTTGGCGGGTCTGCTCCAGCAGGTAGGCGTTTTCCACCGCCAGGTTCATGTGAGCGACGAGTAGTCGGGCCAGCCGGAAATCCTCTTCGGTGAACGGTGGATCTTGCAGCCGTGTCAGATTGAGCACTCCCACCACTTTTTGATCCAACAGGATAGGGATGGAGATCAGGTGTTCAGTGGCTGGGGGATCGCCTGGGTAGATGCTGCGTGGGTCACTTTCCGCGTGGTTGACCATCAGGGCCTGGCCGCTTTCAGCGACCAGACCGGCGATCCCTTTCCCCAAGGGGATGGGGAAAGTTTCAAGCTGCCGAAATCGCGGAGCGTCCTGGCTGTGCAGCATACGGAGGGTCAGAACGCCCGCTTGATGATCAACCCAGTACACACTGGCGATGTCTAAAGAAAGAAATTCGTCCAGGCTGTCCAGGATTTCCTGTAAGGTGTAATTCAGCCCGTGCTCTTCCAGGGCAGACGGGTCGAAAGGAGCTGTTTGTGGAGGGGCGGTTGTTGGAGTGAGGTTGTCTTTGGGGATGCGGTGGGCGATTTCCTCTATGCAGAGGTTGCAGATGGGGAGGATGACGTCAAACGGTTCCCTGGTCGGTGATGAGGTCGTGTCATTCGCAACCAGCAGCCCGGTCCAGGCGCGTGGATGAGAGGCTTTCAGCTCCTGAGCCAGTGTTTCGGGTTGTGCCCAGTTCAGGTCGTAAACGCATAGTAAGCCAGCAAATTCCTCGTCCTTCAATGCCTGCTGCCACTTTTGCCTGGAGTCCACCAGATGTGCGGTCACCTTTTCCCCACCTCGAGTGAGTTGTTCGAACACCGGGTGTTGTTCGGGATTCAGGGCCAGGACCAGATGAAGCGACTCACTCATGGATCAGTTGTTCGATCGCCCGCTGCGCGTCTTGATCTGGCGTAACCAGTATCATGAACACCAACAGGCTGATTTCCGTTTGTAACACTTGCAAACGGTTGATCAGCAGTACCCCCTAGTCCATTGGGACGCGGCATGGTGGGGAGCAAATGTTCGACCAGGGTAGAGCGGTTTAGGTGTTGAAAAACCTGAGAGGCGTTGAATTGTAGCGAGGTGCCGGGGGTGTTGCTCAAGGTCCCCACGGTTGCGTTCAGGATGATGTTCCCGACCTCGCTCAACAATTCACTTGGGGAAGAGGTCAATGAGGGCGGTGCGTGAGGATATTGCTGGAGCATATCGAGCAAGGTTTTGCTCTCGTGGTTGGGGATCATCAGCGCAACGCTGCTGGAGATCTCACCGCGGAACCGCCTTTTGACCAGCTCACCCTCCTCTGCAACGCTCCGGTTGACGAATGTCTGCATCGTAGAGCTATGAAGTACCAGAAGTGCGGTGATCATGATCACACGGGAGGCGGGGGCCTGGCGGCGCAGGTGGGCGATCAGTTCCTGCCCGCGCATCTGAGGCATGAGCAGGTCGATCGTGATAACATCGAAAGATTTGGAACGAATGATCTCCAGGGCTTCCTGTCCGCTGCTTGCCTCGGTGACGGTGTGTCCGCTTTCTTCCAGCGCGCGGCGGATCATGGCGCGGATGAAGCGGGAGCCGTCCACGACGAGGATTTGGGCCATTTTATCCTCCGAATGGCAATCGAAAAGCCAGGCGGGACAGGCGGCGCAAAAGCCGTTGCTTCAGTGTGGGGTGAGGATGCGCTTCTAACGCTGCCTGGGCAGCCAGCGCGGCGTCGGTGGGGCGTTGCAGTTTGAGCAGCACAGCGCCGAGCGCGTTCAGCGTGGTGGCGCGCAGTTCGCGTTCGTCCAGCTCGGCGAACAGGTCGGCAGCCTGGCGATAGTCCGCCGCCGCTTCCTCCAGACGGCCTAACGCCTCCAACGCAGCAGCACGGTTGCCTAATGCCATCGCCTGACGGCGGCGATCTCCAGCTTCGGCAAACAGGGAGATGGTTCCTTCAACGGCCTGAAGGGCACCTTTTGCGTCGCTTCCCTGCAATAGGGCCACGCTTTGGTTGTTGCGCATCTCGGCGGCCTGAAGCAGGTCGCCCTGTGCCTGATATTGCTCCGCGATGCGGGCAAACTGCTCCGCAGCCATTAGGTATTCGCCTGCCTGGTAGGCGAGGCGGGCCTGGTGGAGTTGATGGTCTAGGGATGGTGTTGGTTGTGTTAGTTGCATTGGTTGTGTTGGTTGTGCTGGCCGGGTGGCTGTCGTGGCAGCAATAGCGCGGCTAAAGGGTGATGTCCAGTAGACCTTCGGCCACGGCGCGTAACTTGTCCACGTTCATCTCGCTCAGTCGTTGCGCAAGTTCCAGGTAAGGTCGATTGACCGGGTGGGTGACGAAATCCTGCAATTCTGGGGGCAGGCGGAGAAAAGCCTCCACGAGTTGTTGCTCACGGAGCCATTGCCCCACCGGGCCTTCGCGATCCATGAACTCCTTGAATGGGATGTCCAGCACCTCGGCGAAAATTTCCAGGTGTGGCAGGGGAATGGGCTTATCGCCCAATTCGTAGGCACGGATGGTTCGTGCAGAAACACCTACCGCGCGGCCAAGTTCGGTTTTCGGCACGTCCTGAGATTCACGGTGTTGTCGGAGCAAGGCGCCGATGATGCGTTGCCGTAACGCCACCAGCGCGGTGCTCAGTTGTCGCTCCTGAACTTCGTCTTCTGAGGAGCGCGTCTCCCGTCCCCAGAAGTGCTCCAGTGGGACGTTAAGGGCATAGGCCAGCACCTCGATTTCAGGCAGCGAAGGGATTTTCTCGCCAAATTCGTAGGCACGATAGGTGCCACTGGAGACGCCGATCAGTTTGGCGCACTCGGCGATCGTTTTGCCGGCCGACAGGCGAGCATCGCGCAGCAGAACGCCAATTTTCCGCGCACGCAAGGTGATGCGGGTCTGATTATCCATGGTGTGCCCTTTCCCGAGATTTTCAGGTCGATTATAGCAGATTCCGCTAGCGGCGTCGGCGCGATCGGCTGGTCAGGATGTCTGCCATGTTTGCACCAAACACTTCGGGCCCAAGCTTGAACCCGGCCTGTTCCAGCCGATGGATAAAGAGCGGTCGCAAGCCGGTGGGTTTGATCTCGCCCAGAATCTTGCCTTCGGGGGACAGCCCGGTTTGCTCGAAGCGGAAAATTTCGCTCAGCACGATCGTGTCGCCTTCCATGCCGGCCACTTCGGTGATGCTGGTCACTTTGCGCGAGCCGTCGCGCAGGCGGCTTTGCTGCACGATCAGATCCACAGCAGAGGCGATCTGTTCCCGGATGGCCCGCACTGGCAGGTCGAAGCCGGCCATCATCACCAGGGTTTCCAGTCGGGAGAGCGCGTCTCTTGGTGAATTGGCGTGCACGGTGGTCAGGCTGCCGTCGTGCCCGGTGTTCATTGCCTGCAGCATGTCGAGCGCTTCCCCGCCGCGTACCTCGCCCACCACGATGCGGTCCGGGCGCATGCGGAGCGAGTTGCGCACCAGATCGCGGATGGTGACCGCATGGCGTCCTTCGATGTCGGGGGGTTTGGTCTCCAGCCGGACGACGTGCCCCTGGCGCAATTGGAGTTCGGCGGCGTCTTCAATGGTCACAATGCGTTCGTCGGCCGGGATGAAACCGGAGAGCACGTTGAGCAGCGTGGTCTTGCCAGAGCCCGTGCCTCCGGAGATGATGATGTTTAGCCGTGCGACCACGCAGGCGCGCAGGAACTCGGCCATGTGCTCGGTTAACGAGCCGAACTGGATTAGCTGTTCCACACCTAAAGCGTCCTTTTTGAATTTGCGGATGGTGATTGCTGGGCCGTCAATGGCCACGGGCGGGATCACGGCATTCACGCGCGAGCCGTCTGGCAGGCGAGCATCCACCGTGGGGGTATCGTAGTCGATGCGTCGTCCCAGCGGGAGGACGATGCGATTGATCACGCGCAAGACATGGTCGTCATCTTCAAAGGAGATGTTCGTGCGGGTTAGTTTGCCGTTGCGCTCGACGTACACTGACTTGGGCCCGTTGACCATGATCTCACTGACCTCCGGGTCCTCCAACAGCGGTTGTATCGGGCCGTACCCTGCCAGTTCGTTGATAATCTCGTGAAACAGTTGTTTGCGCAGGGTTTCGGGGAGCTGGATGCGAGCGGCTTGATAGGCGTGTACCAGGGCGCTCTCAACCAGCGCCCGGCGTTGCTTCTCCGGCGGTTGTTTGGCTTCCAGGGCCTGGCTGATCTGGTCGATCAGATAGGCGCGCAGTTTCTTCAACTGGGAGTATGGAGTCTTGTTTGAGGTGTTGGAGGTGGTCATGCTTCCTCCGCCTCAGTTTCTTCCATCGGTAGCATCCAGACGATCTGATCCCGATTCACACTGAGGAATTCGCTGGAGTAAATCTCCACGCCGCGCGCGTCCAGGACAGCGGCGTGTGTGACGGCGATAAATTGATTGGATTGGTTGATTTCGTCCAGCAGCCGGTAGTCGGGACGTACATGGACTTCTCCCAGGATCCGATGTGTCAGTGTTTGGATGATCACGCGGACGGGTTCTTTGGTCACGCGAGGGGTGAAGATTTTTCCTTTCTCGTCGTAGAAGTCTCTCATCGCTTTAGGCCTCCTGGTGGGCTTTCATGCACGATCTAGCTTTGAACGCGGCGGCTGATTTCCGTGGTGGCCTCGCGTAATGCCACGGTGGCCGTATAGTGGGGGAACTTGTAGGAGATCGGGACATGCAGTTTGTTTGCCAGACTGAAGTTTTCCTGCATGTAAGGGATGGTCGCCGGCAACTTCAGTCCCAGTTCGCGCTCCAGCTCTCTTCGGTTCAACCCTTGCACGCCCACCGTCCGGTTGACAATCGGAAACACACGCTCGTGAGATAAACCGTGAGAGAAGAGGTAATCGAGGTACACCCGGGTGATGGAGACCGTGGTGGGGTCTGTGTTCATTACCAGGACCACCTGATTTGCTTCCTGGAAGAGTGGGGTGGTGATACGTGGCGAGATCAACCGGCCGATATCCACCAGGACGATGTCGTAGGCCAGCTGAAGCGTGGAAAACAAGGGGGGTAAACGGCTCGCGTTCAAATGGGAAGAAGCATCTGGGGTAGGGGATCCGGGTAGCAGCGAGAACCCCCAGTCGTCCGGGTGGGGCAGGTTTTCGTGCAGAAAGGCTGTGGTCAGCCGGTTGGCGTCCATCAGTGTAAGGCGGACTATGTTGACCTCTTTGTCGGGGACACCGGTGATCGAGGCCAGGGAGCCGATGGGGAGCACCAGATCTGCGGCGACGATGCGCCATTCGGGATGCTGTTCGGCCAGCATGGCGGCGACGTTGGCGCATAGTGAGGAGGTGCCTACCCCGCCCTTGGGACTGGCGAACAGGATCAACCGTCCGGTGGGGATGACGGATCCAGCGGGAGCACTCTGGTTCACCTGAGCAGCCAGCCGGGTGGCGAAAACTTCGATGATTTGCTCGACGGCGGCAGGACTTTTGACCAGGTATTCATCGAAGCCAGCTTCCAGACCGTTCAGGATGTCATCTGGCTGGGCCCGGCTGGAGAGCGCTACGATCGGCACGTGGGCGGTGCGGCGGTCATGGCGCAGTTTGCGGACCAGGTCCAGGCCGTCCAGGTCAGGTAAATCGGGGTCGATCAAGATGCCGTCCGGGCGGTCGCGCCAGGCGATGATCAACCCCTCCTTGGCCGTAGGGGCGAGGAGCACTTTCGCGCCGGCTTCTTTCAGTTTCAGCCCCACGAAGCGGCGGGTTGCCATGTCGGATGCGATGATGAGAATGGTCGAACCGATCATGGTGTCTCCTTCTTTGAGGGCAGAGCGGGCAGGGCGAAGGAAAAGCGAGAGCCTTTTCCGACTTTGGATTGCACCTGGATGGATGCTCCATGAGCCTGGAGGATGCGCTTCACCAACGCCAGTCCCAGCCCGGTGCCGCCGTAACGGCGGGTAGCAGAGCCGTCCAGCTGGTGAAACGGTTCAAAGATCTCGTCCAGCCGCTCCGCAGGGATCCCGATGCCGGTGTCTGCTACGGTGAACACTACCAGGTGATCTTCGGCATGCGCGCTCAGGATGACGTGTCCGCCGTTTGGGGTAAACTTGATCGCATTATCCCCCAGGTGGTATAACGCCCAGACCAGTTTCTCCACATCGCCGCGGACTTCGGGCAGGTTAGGAGCCACTCTTTGCTTGAAGTGGATGTGCTTCTCGGCGGCCTTCGCCTTTAGTTGGGTATATACGCTTTGAATCAAGTGCGCCGGCTGTACGCGCGCCAACTGAAGCGAGAGCTCGCCGCGGGTGATCAGAGAGTAGCGGATCAGGTCTTCGATCAGGATTTCCAGGCGGTTAGAGGCTTTGGCGATAGTCTGTAGTGCCTGTTTTTGCTCTTTGGTGAGCGGTCCCAACATCTCAGTGATGAGCAATTCTGTGTAGCCCTTGATATGGGTCATCGGCGTACGCAGCTCGTGCGAGATGTTGGCGATAAAATTGGATTTTAATTCGTTGAGTTCAGAGAGCTTTTGTAACGCTTTGCGCAAGGCAGCGGTGCGTTCGCGCACACGCGCTTCCAGTTCGCGGTTGGCTTTTTGCAACGCTGCCTGATATTGCAGCAATTGCTCCGTGATCGCCCGATCCAGGGTGGTGCGGTCGAGCAGGCCAAGTTCGATCAAGGCCTGTCCGATCAAGATTGGGTGCCCGCTCTGGTTGCGGCTTTTCTGGTATGCCAGGGCGCGTTGCAGGTCTTTGGGAGAGATCAGACCTTTCTCGACCAGCGTTTCCCCCAGGCGTGGGACGAGCACTTCCAGCGGCAGGTCTTCGGCCGCTTCGAGCGCTTCGACGGCCTGTTCGCGCGCGAAGTTCAACTCCGCAAATGCGGTTGCCATGGCAACATCCACGCCGCAGTGGGGGCAATAGCGGCTGGTAGGGTCGATTTTCTGTCCGCAGTTGGGACATCCCAGGGGTTTGGTTTGAGGTAAATTTTTCATGGCTTAGTTTGCCGCCGTGTTTCCCAGTGTAATAATAGCCTGTCTTTTGTTTCAACGCAAGCGGCCTGGTGATTACCCAAAACTGGGCAGGGGGTGGTGAGTTATGAGACGAATGGTGG
>CAYSXA010000072.1:0-12829 GCA_964435005.1 uncultured Anaerolineaceae bacterium
GCCAGGGGCCAGTCCTTCTGGTGTGGGAAAGGTGCGGTCGGGGTTGGTTCCGATGAAGGCCGCGCCAGCGCGGATGGCCAGCGTGGCGCGGCGCAGTTTCTCGTAGGTGCAGTGGCGGTCAAAAGCCACGACCACCACTTCGACCTGCTGCCCGTCCTGCACCACAAAGCCGGCCTGTCGGATAGTCTCTTCCAGCGGCGGCTCGCCGATCACATACACGCCCGTGCCAGGGGCGAAATGACGTTGCAGGTAGGCCACGGTCGCCAGCCCGGCGGTGAGGATGGCGTCCGGCGGCACGGACACGCCGAAGCGGGCAAGGCGTTCCACGTACTGAGAGACCGAGCGCGTGGCGTTGTTCGTCAGCAGCATGACCTGCAGCCCCAGGCGCTCGATGCGATGGAAGGCCGCTGCTAGGTCGCCGATCGGCTGCTCGTCGCGCCAGAGCACGCCGTCCATGTCGAGCAGCAGCGCACACAGGTCAGAAAACAAGGAATCGTTGAGCATATGCTGATTATACACGGCAATTGAGGTTGAGGGGCTGGACGGGACAGCGGATGGTGATTGGTGACGACTGTCGGGGGAGAGAGGTGAGGTACAATGGAGATGAGGTGAGGAGATGGCGCAGACAGGTGATGTGCTGTTGTTTGGTTCCGGAGAGATCGCGCCGTCGGGGCGACGGGGTTGGGTGCGGGCGTTGTCCGACCGGAGCAAGCTTCGCGTAGCCATCATGGAGACCCCAGCGGGTTTTCAGCCGAACAGTGAAACCGTAGCAAGGCAGATCGGCGATTTCCTGCTGGCGCGGTTTCCGGATCGTCAACTACAGATTACCCTGGTGCCCGCCCGGCGGCAGGAGCAGGCAGATGACCCACAGGTCATCCAGCCTCTGGCGCATGCCGATCTGATCTTCCTGGGACCGGGCAGCCCCACGTACGCCGTCCGGCATCTGGAAGACACGCTTGCCCTTGAGGTCATCCGCGAACGGTGGCTGCGCCATGGGGCGACGCTGGTACTGGCCAGTGCGTCGGTGCTGGCTGCTTCTCAGTTTACGCTCCCGGTGTACGAAATCTTCAAGGTGGGGGAGGACTTGCACTGGCTTCCTGGTCTGGCCTTGCTGCCCTGGGTGGTCATCCCGCACTGGAACAATCGGGAAGGCGGCGCTGACCTGGATACCCGTCGCTGCTTCATGGGGTTGGAGCGTTTCGAACGGTTGCGCGCGATGTTACCGCCGGACATCCCTGTGCTGGGGCTGGATGAGCACACCGCGCTCTGGTGGCGCCCGGCGGAGGGGACGGGTGAGGTGGTTGGCAAAGGGCGCATCCACTGGCTGGCAGGGGATGAAGAGCAGGAGTTCGCGCCTGGCGATACGATACCGTTGATGGCGGAATTTCCATCGGCACCGCTTTCTGCACGGGCGCAGGAATGGCTGGCTGCACAGGTCGCTGTGGCAGAAGTTCGCCCGCCGGACGGGGTGCTGCGCTGGCTGGAGCAGCGTGAGGCGGCACGAAAAGCGCGTGACTGGGCGCGCGCAGA
Organism: uncultured Anaerolineaceae bacterium; assembly: GCA_964435005.1. Taxonomy (GTDB): domain Bacteria; phylum Chloroflexota; class Anaerolineae; order Anaerolineales; family DRMV01; genus CAYSXA01. Next base: position 1,531 of record CAYSXA010000072.1, read on the forward strand.
CGCGTTACGAGAGCGCATTCAGCAGGCTGGCTGGCAGGTGCAGGATACGCCAGATGGTCCTCGCCTGTTGCGGAGATAAAGAGGAAAATCTTTTTCTGTCTTGCTTGCGTGGGGGAGGATTTTCGTCTATACTCAGTTTGACGAAAAGAGTTTTACGCAAGAGGTTGTGGGACAGAGGTGAGGTGTGCCTTGCGTATCCTGGTTGTGGATGATTCCCCCACCATGCGTAAGATGATTATGGCTGCGCTCAAGTCGCTGGATGCTGAGTTCGGCGAAGCTGGAAACGGGCTGGAGGCGATCGAGTGTCTGGCGTTGCATCATTATGATCTGATGACGCTGGACATCAACATGCCTGACATGCATGGCCTGGAGGTCATTGATTTTGTCCGTCAGCATGAAGCCTACCGAGAAATCCCTATTGTGGTGATCACCACACGCGGGGATAAGGCTACGCGCCAGGCGACAGCAGCCGGCGAAGTGGCTGCGTATATCCAGAAGCCCTTTACGCCGGGGCAGTTGCTTCAGGCTGTGCGCGCTTTGCTGAAACGATGAGTGATTTCATCACCCAGGAATTCCTGAACGATTTTTACCAGGAAGCCCAGGAGTACCTGGAGCAGATCAATCAGAGCCTTCTGGAGCTGGAACAAATTGCCCGGCGGGCGGAGGTGGACCTGCGCGCTGCTGAGCGAAAGAGTGCGCTGGTTGAGGCGTTGTTTCGCTCCTACCACACGCTGAAAGGGTTGTGTGGCATGGTGGGCCTGGAGGCGGGGGCTACGTTGGGGCATGCCCTGGAATCCACGCTACGAGATGTGCAGAAAGGCCGCTTGCAAATTGATGCTGACCTGATTGACCTGCTTTTGGAGGGAAGTCATGTGCTGGCGGCAGTGATCGAGACGGTACAAGACGACCCACTGCCGACGCCGGATGTCTCTGATCTGGTCGCGCGGCTGGAGCAGGCACGGGGGAACACAAGCACACAAGGTAAGTCGGCGCCTGCGTCTGCCCCTTCCGAAGCCCCGGTCCTGGCCCAAAAGCGGGCTGCTGACCCGTCTGCCGAGTCGTTGCTGGCCTTGCCTGCTGAGTTCGAAGAGCAGATGACCGAGGCCGACTGGCACAAGGTGAAACTGGCGCTGGACGAGGGGAGCTATTTCTTCGTTGCTATCTTTGAGCCATCTGAGGAGAAGGCGGCGCGGGGCGTCAATGTGAACCTCGTCCGTGAGAAGTTGCAGAAAGCAGGCGTGTTGATCAAAGCCGTACCTATCATCCGCGGTCGGGTGGTGCGCTTTGGATTCCTGGTCGCCAGCGATTCGCCTCTGGACGCGGCGGCGTTCCCTGAGGTATCGTTGCAGCCAGTAGCGGTGTCCAAACCGCAAGTGGCGGAAGCTTCGCGAATGCCTTCCCTTCGCCGCGAAGAGCCTTCCTCGCAGATCCGGGTGAACGTGGAGCGCCTGGATGACCTGATGGCGCTGGTCGGCGATCTGGTGGTTTCCCGGTCGCGCCTGGCGGTGTTGATCGATCGCCTGAATGGCCGCTTGCCCTTGGATCTGCGCGAGGCTCTGAGCGAGGAAATCCACCGTATGGCGCGCCAGTTACGCAATCTCCGTCAGGCGGTGATGCGCGTGCGGCTGGTGCCGCTGGTGGAGGTCTTCAGTCGGATGCCGCTGGCAGTGCGCGATGTGGCACGCGCTACTGGGAAACAGGTGCGCCTGGTCGTTCAGGGCGAGGACACTGAGATCGACAAGCACGTTGCCGACCGGTTGCTCGATCCGTTGCTCCATCTGGTGCGCAACGCAGTGACGCATGGTATCGAGCCCCCCGCTGAGCGCCGCGCCGCTGGCAAACCCGAGGAAGGAGTGATCACCTTGCGCGGGCGTGCCGAAGGCGATCTGGTGGTGGTTGAAGTGAGCGATGATGGGCGCGGTGTGGATCTGGAGTCCGTGGCGCAAAAGGCAGCTTCTCTGGGCTGGCTTAAGACGGAGAGAAGCATCACGGTAGAAAAAGCGCTGGAGTTTATGACCCGCTCTGGCTTTTCCACCCGCGATCAGGCCGATCTGGGCTCCGGTCGCGGTGTGGGCATGGACGTGGTGGCGCAGACAGTCGCCGAGCTCGGTGGCACACTGACCATGGACACCACGCCTGGTCAGGGGACGACCTTCACCCTGCGTCTGCCGCTCACGGTAACCATTGCGGATGCTTTGTTGGTGGAGGTCGCAGGGCGCACGTATGCCATTCCGATCGGGCACATTCGCCAGGCTCTGGAGATCGAACCAGAGCGTGTGGTGCGCCACCGTGGGGTTGAATTGATCTCACTGCAGGGGAAATCCCTGCCGTTGATCTCCCTGGCGACCTTGTTTGGTCTACCATCCCCGGAAGATGGTCTTCGCTATGGGTTGCGCGTGTTGGATCGTTTTGGTGAAGCGGTGTTACAGGTGGATCGTCTGCTTGACATCCACGAAGTTGTGGTTCGTCCGATTACCGATCCCTTGATTGCCCAACCTGGTGTGGGAGGCGTGACCGAACTCGGCGATGGCCGCGTGGTGCTCGTTCTTGACATCAATGGCTTGCTGGCCTTTGTGCGCCAGAGGCGTGAGGTGGGGCATGGAAAAACAGACGCTTGAAGGGTGTCGTGTGCTGGTGGTGGACGATTCCCGCAGCATCCAGCGGTTCTTGAGCCGCCTGCTTTCCGAGCAAGGCGCCGAGGTGCTGGTCGCTTCCAGTGGGACGGAATGTATTGACCTCTGGAAGCAGCGTGGCCCCTTCGACCTGATTTTGCTCGACCTGATCCTTCCGGACATGAGCGGCATTGATGTTTTGCGCGAGATACGACAGCAAGACCAGGAGAGCACCGTGGTGGTGATTACCGGCGCGGGTGGCGTGCGTTCCGCGGTCGCCGCGGTGCAAGAGGGCGCGGATGGGTATATCGAAAAGCAGTCGTTGGCGATGGGCGACGACTACGTGGATTTCTTTTATCAGCTGCATTCTGCCATGTCCGTGCGGGCAGGTTTGGCCGCTCAAAGACAGCTGGAGCACGTTCGCACAGATTTCTACAACATGATCACCCATGACCTGCGCAATCCAGCGGGCGCGATTTTGCAGATCACTCAGATGTTGCTCAAGGGCGAGTTGGGCCCGTTAACGAAGGATCAGCAGTTCATGTTGACGCTGGCTGAGGAGGCTGCTAGACGTCTGATGAATTTGATCACGGATTATCTGGACTTTGCCAAGATCGGCGAAGGGATGTTGCGCCTGAACTTTCAGGAAGTGGTCTTGCAAGATGCGGTACGGCAGGCGTTGCAGTTGACTCAGTTTCAGACGCGCATTCGTGAGCAATCTCTGGTAATCGATCTCCCGGATGAGCCGCTGATCGCCGAGGTGGACTTCGACCGGATTGTCCAGGTGTTGGACAACCTGCTGAGCAATGCGGTGAAATACACCCTCCGGAAAGGGCACATCACGCTGCGGTTGCGGCGGGAAGGCAATTGGGCGGTGTTTCAGGTGCAGGATGACGGTGTGGGGATCCCGGCAGAGTATTTGCCCCATTTGTTTCAGAAATATCAGCGTGTGCCGGGCACAGAGCAGCGGGCGGTCAGGGGGACAGGCCTGGGTTTGTTGATTGTGAAAGAAGTGGTGGAAGCGCACGGTGGGGAGGTCAGCGTCTTCTCCGCAGGAGAAGGCAAGGGCGCTACCTTTACTGTTCGGTTGCCGTTGCGACAACAGGATCGAGAGGCGGCAGAATGAGCCAGGAAGGATACATTCTGTTTTGCATTGGCAAGACCTGGTACGCGCTACCCGCGAGCCAGGTTCAGCAGGTGTCGTTGATCGAGCAGGTCACGCCGGTGCCCAACGCACCCGACTTCGTGGATGGCGTGGTCTACCTCCGTGGTCAGGTGGTGCCGGTGATCAACCTGCGGCAGCGTTTTGGGCTGGAGCGCGTTCCCTACGATTTACGCGCGCGGTTGATCGTCGTGCAGATGCGGGGGCGCGTGATTGGCCTTGCGGTGGACAGTGCACGGGAATTCGTGAACATCTCGAGCGAGGACATTTTTCTTCCACCGGAAGACCTGGCAGCCGCAGGGAGTGAGTATCTGAGCGGCATCACGCTGTCGCAAGATCGGTTGGTGTTCATTCTGGATGTCGAGCGGATGTTGTTGCCGGCAGAACAACAGGTGCTCGAGACCGTTTCTCGGAAGGAGTAGATCATGGGCTGGTTGAATCGACGTGATCGGAGCGCGACGAACGAAGTGGGTACCTGGCTGGTACAGGCCCAACAGACGGTCGAAGACACCACTGGTGTGTTAGCCCAGGTGGCTGGCGCGGCGCTAGACCTGGAAAAATCCTTGAAAGATACGGCCAGGCAGGTGGAGACGATTTTGGGGGCGTTGGATGGGCTGGTCTCCGCTACGAATGAGAGCAATGCCTCGGTGAATGAGATCGCCCAGGCGGTGGCCGTGTTGGCCAGTGGCCTGGATGAAAGTGCGGCCGCCGCTGAAGAGATCAGCCGTGCGGTGAACAGCGTGGTTGAGCTGGTGGAAAGTGTGACGGCATCTACTGCACAGGCCACGGTATCCATCCGCCAGGTGTACGAGGGCATCCAGGGCGTGCTGACTGACCACGAAGATCTGGTTTCAGCGATCAACGAAACGTCCTCGACGGTGGAGGAGATGACCCAATCCGTGCGCGGTGTGGCGGCGAACGCCGAAGACCTGTCCGTGGTAGCGGAAGAGACCATGAGTTCGGTGAACCAGATGGCCGCCTCGATCGAGCAGGTCAGTCGCACCACGGATGGTGCCGCCAGCGAGGTCGAGGACATCAGTACGACCATGGAGGAGTTCACCCGTGGGGTGAGTGAGGTCAGGAGCGCTGTGCAGGAGATCGATGCCTCGATCAACGAAGCCACGGTGGGGATTGAAGAGCTCGACCGTTCGGTGGGCAAGACCGCCGAACAGGCACGTCAGGCCGAGGAGACTGTGCGACATATCGTGGAACAGAGCGAGGAAGGCGCACGGGTGATTGCGCAGGCGATGCAGGCCTTTGATCAGCTCCGTGAAGCCAGCGCGCGCTCGGTGGAGGCGGTGAAGGAGACCGGCCAGCATGCCGAATCCATCGGCAGCATTGTGGACACGATCAACCTGATCGCGGAACGAACCAATCTGCTTTCGTTGAACGCTTCGATCGAGGCAGCGCGGGCGGGCGAGGCCGGGCGCGGTTTTGCTGTGGTCGCCGAGGAGATCCGCAACCTGGCGGATCGCTCGGCGCGCTCGGCAGCAGAGATCGCGGGCATCGTGCGCCAATTGCAAATGCTCTCCCGGCAGGCAGTAGAAAGCACCGAGGCCAGCCTGGCGGTCGCCGAGCAGGGCGCGGAGCGCGCTGACCGCGCCGGAACCGCGTTGCAGCGCATCCTGAATGGTGTGGAGGAAATCTCCACGATGACGGCGACCATCGCTGCTGGCGTGACGCAGCAGCAACAGGCCACGCGGAACGTGGCCACGGCGGTGCGCAACGTGGCCATGCAATCGCGTCAGATCAACAAGTCCATGCAGGAGCAATCGACCACCGCCGACGCGATTTTGAAGTCGGTCAACGTGCTGCGGCGGATGATGAGCGAAGTGGCGCAGGCGATGAAAGAATCCAGCCAGGCGGCGCGCAATATCACCCAGGCCACGCAGAACGTCACTGAGCTTGCACGTCAGGTCACCCGGGCGACCGAGGAACAAAAGGTGGGCCTGGAGCAAATCGCTACTGCGATGAACAACGTGTCCAAGCGGGCGAAGTCGATTTACCGTTCGGTGCAGACGATGAGCAGCGGCGTGCAGCAGATGTCAGTTGAGGCCGGACGGGTCGAGACCATGATGCGCCAGGTGGCGCAATCGACGGAGGAACAGGCGTCGGCGATTCAGCAGATCGTTGGCTCTGTGGCGTCCATGCGTCAGCAGGCGGAACAGGTAGATCGCGCCATGCAGGAGCAACGCGGCGCGCTGGATGAGATTGTGCGACAAACCGGTCAGGTGCGCCATCAGATCACGGCGATTCACAACATGGAGCAGCATCGCTATGATCTGACGCAAAAACAGCGGGATGGCTTGCAGCGGTTGAACGAACAGCTGAACCGCATTCGTGAGTTAATTAGCCAGGCGCTGGCCCGTATCGGGCGCAGATGAAAGACTTTGCACCTGCTTCTTGCTGACTGTCGGGTTTGCAGGAAGGGGGCAGCGAAGTTCTTTGAAGGAGACATGATGGCCGAAGTAAATATCCAGGCGCTCACCTCAAAGGACTGGCGGGAACGTCGTCAGGCGATTGAGCAACTGGCCCACGCCGACCCGACGACGCTGTCTAAAAGTTTACTGGCCATCGTGCGTGAACATCAGGATGATCCAGCAGCGTTGAACGCTGCCTTGCAGTTGCTCACGTTGTTTGGTGTGCAGGTGCTGCCTGGCCTGATCGCGTTGCTGGATGATCCGCAAGCGGAGACGCGCATGTACGCCGCGCAGGCGTTGGGTGAGTTGCGTGCGCCCCAGGCCGGGCCGGCACTGCTTTCGGCGCTGACCGACCCGGATATCAACGTGCGCTACCACGTGGTCGAAGCGCTGGGTAAGGTGGCGTACCGCCCGGCCATCTCGGCCTTGCTCGAAGTGCTCCGCTCGCGGGACTTCTTCCTGGCCTTCCCGGCGATCGGTGCGCTGCGGGCGATGCCTTCTCTCCAGTCGGTGCCGGCATTGATCGAACTGCTCGATGACGTCCTGCTGGCCGGCGCAGCCGCCGAGGCGCTGGGAGATTGCGGTGACCTGTCGGTGATCCAGCCTTTGCTGGACTGGCTGGAAACTGAACGTGGGGAAGTGGAGCCGGTTGCTCAGGCTTTCTTCACCCTTCATCGTCGCTATCAGGCGGAGTTGAAGTCCGGGGACGTGGTGGGGGAACGCGTGGTGCGCGGCATGGGGGATCGTGCCTGGGAGCGATTGTTGGAATCCTGTCGCCTGTTCCCGGAACGCCCCTCCCGCCTGGGGCGGCACATGGTGTCGCTGGCTTTGTGGGCGCGGTGGGTTTTTTCGCTGGTTTCGCCGTTGCAAGGGTATCCGCTCTCTGAGCTGGCCCATGCGTTGATCGGTTGGCTGCGTGTTCCGTCCGCCCGGCAGGCGGCGAGCGAAGCGCTGGCTGCGTACCGCGAAGCTGTCCCGGCGTTGTTGGATGAACTTCCCCGCCTGGACGCTGAGGGGCGTCAGACGGTGGTGAAGCTGATCAGCCGGATGGGCGACGAGCGCGCAGTGCCTGTGCTGCGTGAGCTACTGCAAAACAAAGACGATGACCTGGTGGCACTGGCCGCCGACGCACTCGGCAAACTGGGAGCGCGTGAGGCGATTGAGGATTTGCTGGCACTGTTCGGCCATGCCTCGCCTCAAGTGCGGTTTGCGGCGCTGGCCGCGGTGAACTCGTTGGGGCATCCGGAACACACGAAATGGTTGCTCCCTTTGCTGGCGGATCCCCGACCGACGGTGCGGGAACTTGCCGTCCGCTCGTTGGGGTATTTCGGCGATCCGACAACGGCGGACGCTGTCCTTGACCTGTGGACAGACCCTGAAGCCCCGGTGCGACGGGTGGTGCTGGAAGTAGCGCCCTTCCTGGGGACGGAGCGCGCGCTAGAGGTGTTGTTCGCCGGCCTGGAAGATCCACTGACCCCGCTCCGCGTGGCTGCTGTGCGTGGACTGGCCCATTTGCCGCCGGCGCAAGCACTTCCGCGGTTGCGGTACGTGTTGCAATCGGAGCGCGATCTCTGGCTGCGGGTGTATGCCGTGCGAGCACTGGGACGGCTGGATGACCCCGCGGCACTGGACGACCTGGCACGTCTGGCGGGCGATCCGCTCCCGCCCGTGCGCATGGAAACCGCTCGCGCGCTGGGGCGACTGGATGGGGATCGGGCGGTGGCGTTGCTCACCGAGATGGTTTATGACCCCGTAGACGAAGTGGCTCAGGCGGCGATCGAGGCGCTGGCGGCCACGAAGCATCCTGGGGCGCTGGCTACCCTGCGGGAGGCTCTGGTTCGCGTCCCCGCGGCGCATTGCCGGCGGGTGATCCAGGCGATCGCCGCCTTCGACACCGAAGAGGCTGTTCAGACGCTGGTCGCGTGCGTCCGAGACCCTGCATGGAGGAAAGACGCACTGGAGGCGTTAGGTCACAGTTCATCGCCCCAGGCGCCGGCGGTGCTGGTGGAGTTCCTGTTGCACGAGCCGGAAGCCGCGGAAGAGGTGTTCCAGGCGCTGACCCAGTCCCACCCCGCCTGGGCAGTCGAGGCCGTGCGGCTGGCCTGGCAGAACCCAGACCTGCTGGCGGAGCAGCGTCGGTTGCTTGTCCAGGCCATGCGACGGTTGCGCCGTACCGAAGTCACAGAGATGTTGCTGGCGGCGCTGGATGACCCCTCTCCGCTGGTGCGCGAGTGTGCCCTGACGGCAGTGGTGGACCTGGGTATCCAGGCTGCCTGGCCTCGCTTGTTCGAGATCGCCCGGAGCGACCCGGAACTTCAAGTGCGTGCTACAGCCCAACGGCTGATCCAGCAGGAAGCATAAGGTGGCATGGTGTCGTGGACGCGTTTTGTGCTCTCTGAGCCCGTCTTCCACTTGTTGCGGGAGATGATCCACGAACGCCTGGGGTTGTTCTATGAGGATGGGCAGCGGGAATTACTCTCGGACAAGCTTTCTCCCCGGCTGAACGACCTGGGGCTGGATTCGTTTCTGGATTATTACTACCTGCTAAAATACGATGAGCAAGCGGAAGAAGAGTGGAGTCATCTGCAGTCCCTGCTGGCGGTCAACGAATCCTATTTCTGGCGGGAGTACGTGCAAATTCAGGCGGCGGCAGGTGTGTTGATCCCTCGCCTGCAGGCGGAGCGAGAAGGACGTCCAGTGCGCATCTGGCACGCAGCCTGTGCAGCTGGCGAAGAACCGTACACCCTGGTGATCACGCTGATCGAGCAAGGCAGTTTCGTGCTTGGCCCGATCGAGATCCTGGCCAGCGACATGGACGCCCAGGCACTGGCACGTGCACGCGAGGGTGTTTACCGGGAGCGCGCCTTTCGCGCCACGCCGCCAGTAATCCGGGAGAAGTACTTCGACCCGCTCCCCGATGGGACATGGCGTCTGCGGTCGTTGGTGCGCGAACGGGTGACCTTTATGCAGCTCAATCTGATGGACCTGGATCGCGTCCGCACGTTGCCGCCAGTGGATATGATCTTTGCCCGCAACGTGTTTATTTACTTCTCTCGGGAAGCGACCCGTAAAGTTGTGGAAGCCTTCCACGATTTGCTGCGACCGCCGGGGTATCTGTTTGTCGGTGCTGCGGAGTCGCTGCTACGAGTGACCACACTGTTTGCGATTCACGAGGTTGGCGGGGCGTTTGTGTATACCAAAGTCAGTGATCATCCCGAACGAGGTGTTCGCCATGAATGAATCCCCCATCCGTGTCCTGGTTGTGGATGACTCCGCCTACATCCGCAAGGTGCTGACTGAAATCCTTTCCCGGCATCCACGGGTGGATGTCGTGGGGACGGCACGCGATGGGCAAGAGGCACTGGACAAGGTGGCCGAGTTGCACCCGGATGTGGTCACACTGGATTTGATGATGCCCAACCTGGATGGCATCGGCTTTTTGCGGAAGCAGATGAAACGCCATCCGTTGCCGGTGGTGGTGGTGTCGATTGCTTCAGAGGAAGGGGATCAGGCGATTGCTGCGCTGGAGGCTGGGGCGCTGGACTTTGTGCAGAAACCCACGGCGTTGGCGACGGAACAGGTGTACGAGATCGAGCGCGACCTGATCGAGAAAGTGCTGGCCGCGGCCAGCGCCCGTCTGGAGAACGTCCCCACCCAGTCGCGGACGTCAAACCGACAGCACGCCTTCCCGGCAAAGCGGCGCTTTGACGTGGTGGTCATGGGGCTTTCCACCGGTGGCCCACAGGCGTTACGGTTCATCTTGCCCCGCTTGCCGGCGAACTTCCCCGTGCCCGTGCTGGTGGTGCTGCACATGCCCGTGGGATACCCCACGCCGTTTGCGGAACGGCTGAACCAGGCGTGCGCGTTACAGGTGACCGTGCCTTTTGACGGTGAAGAGGTCCGTGCGGGTACAGTGTATCTGGCCGAGGCCGGAATGCACCTGCTGGTGAAGCGGGCTTTGGACGGGCGTGTTCGGGTGCATCGTTCACTCCAGCCGCTGAACACTCTGCACCGTCCCGCAGTGGATGTGCTGTTCCAATCGGCGGCGCAGGTGTATGGTCGCCGCACACTGGCAGTGGTAATGACCGGTATGGGCGAAGATGGCCTGCAAGGTGCCGCCTGGATCAAATCCCAGGGTGGTATGGTGTTGGCGGAAGATGAGCGCACCGCGGTGGTCTATGGGATGCCGCGTGCAGTGCAGGAGGCGGGTCTGGCGGATCGCGTTGTAGCGTTGCCTGATTTGCCGGACTTGCTGATGGCGCTGGTTTGAGGTGAGGTGAATGATGGCGAAAATTCTGGTCATTGACGATTCCCGCTTTGCTCAAAATACGATCAAGCACATTTTAGGGGTGGAGCATACCTACATCGAGGCTTATGACGGCTTTATGGGCGTGGAACTGTTTATGCGGGAAAAACCCGACCTGGTCATCCTGGATTTGACCATGCCAGGTATCCACGGGTTGCGTGTGCTGCGGGATCTGCATCGGATGTCGCCGGATGTCGTGGTCGTTGTGGCTACAGCCGACGTCCAGGAAGCCACGCGAAAAGAGGCGCTGGAGAAAGGCGCATTTGACGTGATCACCAAGCCGTTCGATCCGCAGGAGATGCGGCAGGTGGTTGCCAGGGCATTGGAGTCTCGAGGTGCCAGAGATGATTAATCCAGACCAGCGTGATGTGTTACTGGAGTTGATGAACATCGGTTTTGGCCGGGTGGCGGATTCGTTGTCCCGGATGTTGGGCCGCCGAATTGTGCTGCGCGTGCCTGAGCTGGCCGTGGTGCAATTGACACAGTTGCGGGAGCTGCTGAGCGATCTGAGCCACAAAGAGGCAGCGATCATCCATCAAAACTTCCATGGAGGGATGCAGGGGGATGCGCTGCTCTTGCTGGATTCGTCGGATGCGCCAATCGTGATCGATTTGATCGGCGGAGGGCAGGCAGTGCACCGAGGGTTACTGCCTTCGGACCAGGAAGCGCTCAAGGAGTTGGGGAACATTCTGCTCGCGGCTTATGTGGGGAATCTGGCTTCTCTGCTGCAAATGCGAGCGACCTTTTCTGTGCCTCATGCCCATATCATCCCGGTACGACAATTGCACAATCTATTACA
>CAYSXA010000073.1:0-12795 GCA_964435005.1 uncultured Anaerolineaceae bacterium
GAACTCAGGCCTGACCACACGAAATGAATTTACACCACTTGACAAGACGCTAACCCTTCAGTTCGACCACCGGCAGCTTGTCAAGGGGCTGTTCTTGCAGTATAGTCATCATGGCTCCGCCTCCTGTAGCGCTTGGTGGTTTATTGCAGCTCTAAGCATACTACAGGGGCGGAGTTTTCTAACCCCTCAGGACTTATGGGTAATCACCAGCAAACACCACTTGCCACATCCGCGCGGCTGTGCTATTATCAGGGCGCACCATTTCCTCAACGGAGCAACGTCATGACACACCCCGTTCTCGGCATCATTGGCGGGTCAGGCCTGTACGAAATGGCCGGCCTGGAACAGGTAGAAGAACAAACGGTCAGCACGCCGTTCGGCAAGCCCAGCGCGCCGATTGTGGTCGGCACCCTGGAAGGTGTGCGCGTGGCATTCCTGGCGCGGCACGGCATCGGGCACCACATCTCACCGACCGAGATCAACTACCGCGCGAACATTTACGCGCTGAAATCCATCGGTGTGGAACGCGTGGTGAGCATCAGCGCCTGTGGCTCACTCCGTGAGGACTACGCGCCCGGCCACATCGTGATCCCCGATCAGTTGTTCGACTTCACCAAAGACCGCAAGCGCTCCTTCTTTGAGGAGGGCTTCGTGGCGCATGTCAGCGTGGCCGATCCTTTCTGCCCCGATCTGTCCGAGCAGGTCTATCAGGCAGTACAGGCCACCGGCGCGACCGTGCATCGCGGCGGCACGTTCATCACCATCGAAGGGCCGCGCTTTTCCACCCGCGCCGAGTCGAACGTCTATCGCGCCTGGGGGATGTCCATCATCGGCATGACCACCTCGCCGGAAGCCTTCCTGGCGCGCGAAGCCGAGCTCTGCTACGCCGTAATGGCCCACGTGACCGACTACGACGTATGGCACGTCAGCGAGGAACCCGTCACGGTGGAGATGGTAATCCGCACGCTGGCGAGGAACACCGCCACCGCTCAGGAAGCCGTGCGCATCCTGGCGAAGAACCTGCCCGCCGAACGAGAGTGCGAGTGCAAAGACGCGCTGAAAAACGCACTGATCACACGACCGGACGCCATTCCACCGTCCACACGACAACGGCTCTCGCTGCTGGTGGACAAATACATGGAACGGTGATCTCCCGCGCCTTCAACGCCCTGCGTAGCCGCCCGTTCCGACTGGCGGCTCTTTTTCTTTTCGCCAATGGGCTGGCGCTTACCCTGGCTCCGCTGGTGCGGGCAAGGTCTATCCAGGCCACCCCACGCCTGGGCCACTGGCCGGTCTTCCTGATCTGGTGGGGGAGTTGGGCCTGGGTGCTGCGCACGCTGGAGCGCCGCGGCTTTGACCTGCGCCTGCCGTGGATCGCCAGCCTGCTCACCGGCTGGGGGATGTTGAGCATCGCGCGCCTGTCCACCTACTTCGGCTGGCGACAGGCCGCCTGGCTGCTGGTCGCGCACGGTTTACTGCTGATCAGCCTGCACCGGCCAGCCCTGGCCCCCCTCCATCGCCATAAGTCCCTCTGGCTTTGGGGCGGTCTGATCCTCACCGCCACCACGCTGATCTTTGGCACCAACCCCGCTGGCGGCGGCCCACGACTGTGGCTGGGGTGCTGCGGCGTGTACCTGCAACCTTCCGAGCCGCTGAAGCTGCTATTGCTGATCTACCTGGCCGCCTACCTGGCCGACCGGCAACAGGAGTTACGAGACACGCCCTCGCCGCTGCTTCGCCTGCTGTTCCCCACCTTGCTGATGACTGCCCTGGCGCTGATCATCCTGATCGCCCAGCGCGATCTGGGCACCGCCACCCTGGTACTGGCGCTGTACGCCATGTCAGTGTACCTGGCCACGAACCGCCCACACATCCTGGCGCTAGCCGCCGGCGGGCTGGGCGTGAGCACCTGGATCGGATACCGCCTGTTCGACGTGGTGCGCCTGCGCGTGGACGCCTGGGTCAACCCCTGGGCGGATCCCAGCGGGCGGGCATACCAGATTGTGCAATCACTGATCGCAATCGCCAACGGCGGTCTGTTCGGGCGCGGGCCAGGGATGGGCAACCCCGGCCTGGTGCCGGTGGCGCACTCGGACTTCATCTTCACCACCATCGCTGAGGAAGGCGGATTGATCGGCACGCTGGTGCTACTGTCTCTGTTGTTCGCCTTCGCTGCTGAGGGGTTGCGCATCGCGTCACGGCAAACAGCGGCCTTTCCGCACCTGCTGGCTGGCGGGCTGAGCATCTACATCGCCAGCCAGTGGCTGATCATCATCGGCGGGAACCTGCGCCTGCTGCCGCTTACGGGCGTCACGCTGCCTTTCGTGTCTTATGGGGGGTCGTCACTGGTCACTGCGCACCTGGCGCTGGGATTACTCCTCCACTGCGCCCGCCTCCCCCAGGAAAACGCGACGCACACCGCGCCCGACAAACCGCTCATCGTGATTCGCCGCGGGCTGATCGTAGCCTTCGGCGCGGCAGCGCTACTGAACGCCTACTGGGCTATCGTCCGCGCGCCGTTACTGCTGCGCCGCACCGATAATCCACGCCGGGAAATCGCCGCCCGCACCTCTCCACGCGGCGACATCCTCGACCGGAACGGTCTGCCGCTGGCGGTCACTGAGGGACAACCCGGCGACTTCCGCCGTTGTTACCTTCTTCCTGGCCTGGGTGCGGTGATCGGCTACACCCATCCGCGCTTCGGACAGGCCGGGCTGGAAGCGGCGCTGGACGACGTGCTGCGCGGCGAGGCTGGTCAACCCTGGCTGCGCGCTGGTCTTTACCGGCTGCTCTACGGTACGCCGCCACCCGGCCTGGGCGTGAGCCTGACGCTGGACGCAACCTGGCAGGCACAGGTGGACGACCTGCTCGGCGAGCGCGCCGGCGCGGTGGTGATCATGGACACCGCCAGCGGCGAGGTGCTGGTGATGGCCTCACATCCCACCTTCAACGCCAACCGGCTGGACGACATCGGGGAGGCGTTGCAGCACGACCCGCGTTCGCCGTTGCTCAACCGCGCGACGCAGGCGCTGTATCCCGCTGCCGGGCTGCTGCGCGCCCTCGGCTCGCCCGATGTCGCACCGCTGAAGGCCGCCTTCCGCTTGCCGCAAGCGGCTCCGGAAACCGAAGCACTCACACCGCTACAGGCCGCCCTGCTCCTCGCCGCTGGCGCCAATCACGGCACCCGCCCCGCCCCACAAATTGTGACGCAGATCGGCACGCGCCCTGCCGCGCCCCTGGACGAGCCCCATCCACTGTCCACCGTCGCCCTACAGCCACCGTGGGACTTTGCCAGCCGCGAAGACGGCGCCACCTGGTTCGTCAGCCTGCGCCTCGCCGACGCCTCCCACCCCCCGCTTGCGCTCGCCCTGGTACTGGAAGAAGGTCCTCCACGCCTGGCCGAGATGCTGGGGACAGCCATCTGGGAGAGCGTGCTGGTGGATTATCCGATGCGTTGATATGACCATAAACCACTGGCGTTCTTCCTTGTCTGAACGAAATCCCGCGTCGAGCGGAGGCCGAGGCAAAGCCAAGACCGAAGTCGAGACGCCTACGCTTCACGCTTCATCTGAGCTCGCTCCGCTCAGCAAGCGGAAGCGAGACACGGACACCCGGGGTATAATGGTCGCGCATCAGCAGATTCCATCCCATCAAGGAGCAGGCAATGCACAGTAAGCCTTCGTTGCACCCCCTGGGCATGGGGACTCTGGCAATCCATATCGGCGAGGGGGACAATCCTCACCACGCGCACCTGACCCCGATCTTCCAGACCTCCACCTTCGGCTTCCCGGACGTCGCCACGGGAGCCGCTCTGTTTAAAGGAGAAGCCCAGGGTTACGTGTACAGCCGCATCGGCAACCCGAATCACACCCGTTTGGCGCTCAAGATCGCCGCGCTTGAAGGATACGACCTGATCCAGCAGGCACCCGACCGCCCGATCGAGGACATCGTGGCCGGACGGGTGTTCGCTTCCGGCATGGCTGCGATCAGCGCCGCCGTGTTGGCGCGCGTCCATAGCGGCCAGACGGTGATCTCCCAACAGGCGATTTACGGCTCCACGTTCAACCTGTTCCACGACGTGCTGCCACACTACAGCGTACAGGTGGTCTTCGTGGATGGGAATGACCGGGACGCCTGGCAGGCGGCGTTCGACGCGCACCCGGAAGCCACGCTGGTTTACGCCGAGACGCCCGCCAACCCCACCATGGCGATCACCGACCTGCAGGCCGTGGCCGAGCTGGCACACGCTCATGGCTGTTGGCTGATGGTGGACAACACCTTCGCCTCGCCGTATTGTCAACGTCCGCTCACCCTGGGAGCGGACGTTGTGGTTCACAGCACCACAAAGTACATCGCCGGGCACGGTTTCGTGATCGGCGGCGCGGTAGTCAGCCCGCATCTGGACTACGTACGCGACGACTTGAAGAAAATGCTCAAGGTGTTCGGCGGTGCACCCAGTCCCTTCGACACCTGGCTGACTGCCATCGGGCTGAAGACCTTCACCCTCCGCATGGAACGCCACTGCCAGAACGCCATGGCCGCGGCGCGGTTCCTGCACGATCATCCCAAAGTGGCGCGCGTGTTCTACCCCGGCCTGGAAGATGACCCCGGTCACGCCATTGCCAGGAAGCAGATGCACTGCTTCGGCGGCATGCTCTCCTTCGAGTTGAAGGGTGGCTTCGACGCTGGCGTGCGGCTGATGGAACACGTCCACCTGATGACGCTGGCTGTCAGCCTGGGCAACGTGGACTCGCTGATCCAGCACCCGGCGAGCATGACCCACGCATCCGTGCCACCGGAAGACCGGCTGAAAGTCGGTATCACGGACGGCCTAGTGCGCCTCTCCGTGGGCGTGGAAGACACCAACGACCTGCTGAACGACCTGGAACAGGCGCTCAGCCGCGTGTAAACCAACCGATGCCCTGAGCTGTCGCACCTCCGAAGCCGTCTGGCTTCGGAGGTTTTCGTCTAGACAGCGCTTGCACTTTTCAGGTATCATAGAAACACGGAGGAGAGCATGGGAAGCGCAGGTTTCCGCGAAGTGGAACACACCGCCGACTGGGCATTGCATGTCTGGGCACCGAATATGCCCGGCCTGCTTCAGACCGCCGCCCAGGGCATGTATACGCTGATGCGCGCTGAACCCGCCGACGGATCGCGTGTGCGGCGCACGATGACGCTTCCTCCCGCAGAGCTGGAAGACACATTGATCGACTTCCTCTCCGAATTGCTCTTTCTGAACGAGGTCGAAGGGCTGGTCTTCGACCACTTCGATTTCCAACCGTTGGACGGTGGATGGCAGGTCACGCTCGAAGGCGCGCCCGTGCGCAGCGTCAGCAAGGAGATCAAAGCGGTAACCTACCACAACCTGAACGTCACACAGACCCCCAACGGCCTGGAAGCCACCATCGTCTTTGACGTGTAACCCGAACCTTATCCCGGAGGCCGCCATGATCCGCCTGCAAGACCTGAAACGCATCAGCGAGTATGAATGGGAAATCCCCACCTCGTTCCGCAAGGACATGCGCGTCCCCGTGCGCATCTTCGCCAGCAAGCGGCTTCTGGAAGCCGTGATGAACGACAAATCATTGGAACAGGCGGTGAACGCCGCCACGCTGCCCGGTCTGGTCGGTCACGTGGTGGTGATGCCGGACATGCACCAGGGCTACGGCTTCCCCATCGGCGGCGTAGCCGCCACCCGCTATCCCGACGGCGTGATCTCGCCAGGAGCCATCGGCTACGATATTAACTGTGGCGTGCGGCTGCTGGCCTCGCGTATTCCCTATGAGGCCGCAGAACCTTACCTTGGGGAACTGGCAAGCGCACTGGATCGTCATTGTCCCAGCGGCGTGGGTGTGAAAGGGAAAGTGCGTGTGAGCCAGAAGGAACTGCGAAAGGTATGCCGGCAGGGCGCGCGCTGGGCGCTGGAACACGGCATGGCGCGCGAGGAAGACCTGCGCCGCACCGAGGAAGGCGGCCAACTGGAAGGGGCTGACCCCGACGCCGTCAGCCCGCGAGCGATGGAACGCGGGCGTCCGCAACTAGGCACGCTGGGCGCTGGCAACCACTTCCTGGAAGTGGACATCGTGGAGCAGGTGTACGATCAAGAGGCTGCGCGCGCCATGGGCCTGGAAGAGGGGTATCTGGCAGTGCAAATCCACTGCGGGTCGCGCGGCTTCGGACACCAGATCTGCTCGGATTACGTGCGCGATTTCCAGAGCGCAGTGCGCCGTTACGGCATCCGCCTTCCCGACCGCGAACTGGTGTGTGCGCCACTGGACTCGCCCGAAGGGCAGGCGTACCTGGCCGCCATGCGCTGCGCCGCGAATTACGCCTTCGCCAACCGGCAGATCCTGGCGCACCACGCCCGCCAGGCCTTCGAGGAGGTATTGAAAGGCAAAGTGCCCGACTGGGATCTGCGCCAAGTGTACGACATCGCACACAACATGGGAAAAACCGAAACGCATGTAATCGAGGGAGAGAAAGTGAAAGTGTGCGTGCACCGCAAAGGCGCCACACGCGCCTTCGGCCCTGGCTCACCCGGCCTGCCGCCGGAGTACGCACACATTGGGCAGCCGGTGCTCGTGCCGGGCAGCATGGGCACGGCCTCCTGGGTGCTGGTAGGCACGGAGGAAAGTATGCAGCGCTCCTTTGGCTCCAGTTGTCACGGTGCAGGGCGCGTGATGAGCCGCCACAAAGCAAAGAAAACCGTGCGCGGCGACCAACTGCGGGACAAACTGGAAGCTGAAGGCATCCACGTGCGCGCAGGCTCCATGCGCGGACTGGCGGAAGAAGCCCCCCTGGCCTACAAAGACGTGGACGCGGTGGTGGAGGCGGTCACCGGGGCGCAGATCGCGCGCAAGGTCGCCCGTCTGCGACCGGTTGCCGTGGTCAAAGGGTAAATGGTTGCACTGGTTGGGTTGGTTACACTGGTTGAGATGGCCTGGAGGGTTTTGTGACTACGCGAATGACACTATCTGGCTTTCTATTGATGGTGGTTGTGTTGCTGGCGGGGTGCGCGTCAACTACCACCTCGCCACAGGCTGGCCCACCGGCCACGAAGCCCACGGCCAGCGCTGCCACGCCATCCCTTACCGCCTCTCCTGCCATAGAACAACGGACACCTATGAACCGGAATTCAACTACCGGCCCCGTCTATCTTGAAAGTGCTACCGTTGAGATGCAACCGGAGGCAGTGCTTGTGCTCAGCGGCTCGCTGCCCACTCCCTGCCATCGCCTGCAGGTGGACATCCAACCGCCAGATGCCGAAAATCGCATCCACGTGCAGCTCTCCTCCCGCAGCGACCCCGATGTAATGTGCACCCAGGTGCTGGCGCCTTTCACCGAGCGCATCTCGCTGGGCGATCTGCCCTCCGGGACGTACCAGGTATGGGTCAACGGGAAACTTGGCCCAATCTTCCAGGTGCCATGAGCATAACTGTACCTGGTTTATCTCATTGGCCTTCGCCTTGTAACTGGTAACCATTCCACCTCCCAGTCAGCGCCCGCCTCCCTCAGCGATCACACTGCTTTCCGATGCACACTGTAACGATCCAGCGCCACCAGCATTTTCCGCCGCACCTGACGATGCGCTTGACGCAGGAAACGCACCGTCTCTTTGGCTCGAGTGTTGCGCGAATACATCTGAAAGTACAATCCCAGCGACTTTCGTTGCAGAGAGACGATCAGCGCGGCAATGACTGAGAGTCGATCATGCTGATCCCAACTGTACTGCACCGGCGTTTGTCCCCTGGACGCCCAGGTGTGGCGCACGACCGATTGCAGCATGAAGCCACTTTCACCGGTCAGTACGATGCTCCGCCCTTGGTAGGCGGGCTTTTTTGAATCCGAGACCACTCCTCCTCGCGCCAGCGCCGGATGAATTCTTCGTCCCGTTCCCACGCCCAGCGCTCTGGCTTCTGAACGCTCCAGCCCATCCCCCACAGAATACGCCACACATGTCCAGGATGATATTTCACCCCAAAGCGGCGCTCAATCACCTGGCAATCCGCTTCAACGTCCATAAATCTGTGGCCCAGCCTGCCGCCCGCGGGCCCGCCAGCAGGATTTGTTCTGACTCGGCCTCCTGTTGCTCGCTCAGTCGAGCTGCTCGCCGGGGGTGAGGTTTCGCTTTCAGGGCCTCCCATCCCCCTTCTTCCAGGGCTCGTTTCCAGCAGTGCACCGACGAAAGGTCAATCAACAAAAGTGTACGTCATCGGGGAGATTGTCGGAGATTATAGACGTTTTCTAAACGTTCGTTGTGTAGACTGGCACAAGAGAAGTGTATCCAATCTGGCAAAGACGCCAGTGGGAGAAACAGGCTACCCACTGGGGCGAAAGACAAACTCCCTACCCGAATATGAAACTGAGTGCGATATTCTCGCCAGTACATCAAGGTCATCAGCAATTGATCGGCTCGGCTCAGTTTGGGAGGACGCCCCAAGGAGGGCATATCCCTTTCCAGAACGGCCAGCATTTTCTTGAAAGTGCCATGCGTCACACCTGTCAGGCGTTTGAAATCGGTATCGCTTCGGTCCTGGATTTCGGCGTATCTCATGTGCCTATGATGACACATCTCCACTTATGCGAGAGGTCTATTGAACTCAGCGCCTGGGTCAAGATGGTGACCAAGCCGCGCTTCAAGATCGAAATCGGCGCTGGCGTGAAACTGATCAGCTGGGAACTGGCCAAAGCCTACATGGTGGTCTCTCCACGTGGTGCCAGCCTGGATATGGATTTGCAACTGGGCATCGTACGCACGGTGGGTTACGTGGCCTTTGGCCCGGACTCGGACGACGAGTTCACTTTCGTCGCCGGGATGAAGGTATGGGGCGGCGTGAAGAAGAACGCCGTTCTGGGCTTCCTCCTCTGGTGGGGCGATGTCTGGATCGGGCCGCTTGGCTTCGACGTGGGTAAGTTCCGGCACAATGGCCGCAAGGTTTGGGGCGCACAGGGGGATGCCAAGATTCTGTTCTTCCGCCCCTGGGTGTTTGTGCAGTTCTCTCCGCTGCGGCTGGACGGTGGCCTGAGCAGCAATTCGTACAGCGTCATCCGTCCCAGCCTGGGCCCGGCACATGCCAATACCTTGCTGCCTGGACGGGACTACCTGCAAGTGGACATCGCCCCCTCCCGCCAGGTCGCCATCCTGGAAGACGTTGATCCCATGTACTGGGACGACCCACAGCCGCTCAAGGTGACTCAACCAGACGGCCAGTTGCTCACCCTGACTCCGGTCACCACCACGCTGTCTGGTGGATTGATACGGCGCATGTATGTGCTTGACCGTCCCCAACCCGGCCTCTGGAACCTCCATCCCCGGGTCGGTAACACACTGCACGTGATCGGTACTGATTCCGAGCCCGTGATCTCCCTGCAAGTCACTCAGCTCCAGGCGACGGCCAACGGGTGGTTGCGCGCGGTGACCACCATCTCCGGCAGTCCCTCCCGCCTGCGCGGCTACGACAGCCCCGAATACCGCCAGGCCGCCGCTGCCCTGCACGCTCAGGCTCAACGCCCATTGCGCATGGATACCAACAGCCAGTTGCGCATCACCTGGAACGTGCAGGACCAGACTCAGGGCACGGGCGACATCTGGGTGGACCTGTACGCCGAAGACAGCAACGGGCGCCGTTGGCCGATCACTTTCACTCAGCAATTCAGCGGCTCCTGCATCTGGCATCCCGATATACTCCCCAGCGGCATGTACACCTTCACCGTAGCCACCAACGACGGGCACAACAACGACGTGGTCAGCCAGATCGTCTTCCAGTACACCGATACCGTCGCCCCCGACCCGCCGCAGACCACCACGACCACCCAGGCCGATGGCAGTATCCTGGTCACCTGGGACCCGGACACCCTGGCCGCAGACACCGCCGGGCTGGTCCTCCGGCTGGATGGCGGCGAGCCGTACACCGTCACCCTGCCGGCCCAGCAGTTCGTCTTCGGCGGACTGGATCCGGGCACGGCGCATCAGGTCAGCGTACAGGCCTACGACCGCAGCGACCATATCGGGCAGCCGATCACCCTGAGCGTGACCTCCTCCTACCTGCGCGTGAACGGTACTTATACCGTAACCGTGACGGTGGTACCCGACACTGCCGCTGCCCAGGTGTTGCGGACCAAGCCCGGCTTCCACCTGACCGCCTGGCCCATCGCAGCCACCAGCCGCACGTTCACCTGGACGTTCGAGGCCGATCAGGTGCCTTACCAAACCTACCTGCCGCTGGTTCACGCCCCCTGAAGCAGGTCAACAACCCGCACGAGGCAGGGGCTCGTGAGTATCGTGTCCCTGCCGCCTCTATGTGGGTGCAGCGGTCTGGTACACTTCAAGCGGTGATCACCAGGCAAACCAGAACGCCGCCCAAACAAAAAATCCCGTGGAAGCCGGTATAGCGGCTGTTCACGGGATTTTCGCCGGGGAGCTGTACCCTCAGCCAGCGTCTTTTCCCTGCTGCCGACGGAAGTCCACAAAGCGGTAGCCCACACCGTGTTCGGTGAGGATGTATTTCGGGTTCGAGGGATCTTTCTCCAACTTTTTGCGCAGGTAGTTCACGTACAGGCGCACGTAATGCGGCTCGTCGCGGTATTCGTACCCCCAGACTTTGGTCAACAACTGATCATAGGTCATCACCCAGCCAGCATTCTGCACCAGGTGATAGAGCAGTCGGAACTCCGTCGGGCGCAATTTGACCAGCTTGCCCTCCACCCACACCTCGCGGCGATCAAAGTCGATCTTCAGGCGGTCGTCCACCTCAATCAGGCCATGTGCATGGGGGCGAGCCGCTTCAAAGCGGCGTAGTACCGCGCGCACCCGGCTGACCAGCTCCCGCGGGCTGAAAGGCTTGGTCACGTAGTCGTCCGCTCCCAGGTCCAGGCCGCGCACGCGATCTTCCTCGTCGCCGCGCGCAGTCAGCATGATCACCGGCACGTCGCTGATCTCACGCAGCATACGCAGCACTTCAAAGCCGTCAATATCCGGCATCATCACGTCCAACAGGACCAGATCCGGCAGACCATCGCGGAACTTGTCCAGCGCCTGCCGCCCGTTGAACGCCTCAAGCACCTCAAAGCCATCGTGCTCCAGATTAAGCCGGATGAAACGCACCATGCGTTCCTCGTCATCCACAACCAGGATGCGATAGCGATTCTTCGACGATGATTGACGCATGGTTTACTCCCGCACGAACGTGATGATCTCTTCTTCCTCGGCGGTCGGGATGATCTCGATAAAGTTAATCCGCCAGATCGGCCAGACCACCCTGGTCACATTGCTCTCCAGGTAGTGCAAATCCTTTCCATCGCGCCGTCGCGGGTTGGAGACGATCACCAGCTGGTCCGTGGGCTTGGGCAGTTCATCCACCTCACCTACGACCGGATCCTCGTTCTGTACATGGAGCATGACGGTGTACGGCATGGCTAATCTCCTTTCCGAAACACAATCTGAAATTTCAGCTTCCCCAGGCGTACCACATCCCCATGTTGTAACCAGACGGGTTGACGGGACGGGATCCGCTTTTCGTTGACCCACGTCCCGTTAGAAGACTGCAAGTCTGTGATTGTCAGCGAGTCGCCATCAAAATGAAGCAAGGCATGGCGTCGGGACACACCTGCCTGATAAGCTCCGAACGCGCTCAAATCGAGATCAGGGGTGTGAGACCCACCTTGAACAGCCCGACCAAGCACAACCTGCTGCCCCTGGAACAGCGGGATGACGGCATCATGGTCCAGCAGGATTAACTCGACGACCCGTTCGGGCGCGTTCACCGGTTTTTCGGGGGGGGGTGGCGGCGTGAAACTGCCGGTGTCGCTGGCAATCACCTGCGTCAACAGGTGCGAGGTGGAATGCAAACGGGTGCCACACTCCGTGCAGAACAGTGCTCCTTCATAATCTTTGTAACCGCAACTGGGACAGGTAATCATGAG
Source organism: uncultured Anaerolineaceae bacterium (assembly GCA_964435005.1). Taxonomy (GTDB): domain Bacteria; phylum Chloroflexota; class Anaerolineae; order Anaerolineales; family DRMV01; genus CAYSXA01. Next base: position 11,926 of record CAYSXA010000073.1, read on the forward strand.
GACAGATCCGGGCCAGGGGGTAGCAACAACGCTCGCGTGCCGTATTTAATCTCCTTCTTGCCGTCTTCCGAAAGGTCTTTGCCCTGTTCCAACCGATTGACTTCCAGAAGCACAGTTTTGGCCAGATCTGTTTCACCTTGCGAAAGCAGATGCGTGGCCAGGTTCCTCAGACGACGTGTCGCCCGACCAAAGCCGCCTTGTTGAACGTCTTTGCGTGCCTCGGCCTGGAGACGGTACAACACCAAACGCGACATCGCCGACAAAATTTCTCGAGGCGGTTCTTCCTCACGGAGTTCATCTACCACCGGACGGCCGAGGTCCATCTTGAAGCGGTAATAAGGCACCGGCCGACCTGGAATGACCATCTGAAAGGTAGCCTGACCCAGGCGCACCTCTGTCGCATGTTCTGGAATAGGATCGACCAAAAATTCGAGCAGAACTTTAAGCCCACGATCCACGGTGATCGCACCTAGCGCCATCTCATCTTGCAAGGGAATGTCGGCGACCGTCGGCGAAATCCGGATGCCGTAACGGAGCGTCACCCCAGCCACCGGTTCCAACGTCAGGGTGACCGACTCGGCAAACACACGGTTCAGGTTGGCAAACTGGCGCTCAAGGAACTTCTGCAGCTCTTTGGGATTGGCTGCATACACACTGTGCCCACCAGTGCGGCCGTCCAGGGCAACCAGGCATTGTTCGTTCCCCCCGCGCTCGCTCCCCACACCTTTCTCTCCCACTCCCTCCCCAGCCCCCCGCTCCCCCCTCGCGGGGGCGGAGGACGCGGGGGAGAGGGGCCAGGGGGGTCACCGGTGGGGAGACGGTCCCGCCGTTGCCGTTGTAGCCCAGCAGCTGCCAGCCGGCCAGGTCGGT
>CAYSXA010000074.1:0-12597 GCA_964435005.1 uncultured Anaerolineaceae bacterium
GACTACGGTCAGCTGGGGGATGGGACGTGGACGCACCATAGTACACCGGTGGATGTGGTTGGGCTGGGGAGCGGGGTGGTCGCCATCGCCGCCGGTGGGTATCACACCTGTGCGCTGACCGGCAGCGGCGGCGTGAAGTGCTGGGGCGACAACAGGTACGGCCAGCTGGGCGATGGGACAACGACGGCCCGCAGCACGCCAGTGGATGTGGTCGGGCTGGGGAGCGGGGTGGTTGCCATCGCCGCCGGTTGGGCTCACACCTGTGCGCTGACCACAAGCGGCGGCGTGAAGTGCTGGGGCGACAATGGGGATGGCGAGCTGGGCGACGGGACGGCGACGGAGCGCAGCACGCCAGTGGATGTGGACGGGCTGGGGAGCGGGGTGGTCGCCATCGCTGCTGGTGGGCATCATACCTGTGCGCTGACCACAAGCGGCGGCGTCAGGTGCTGGGGTGCCAACGGAGAAGGCCAGCTGGGCGACGGAACGACGACGGGCCGCGGCACGCCGGTGGATGTGGTTGGACTGGGGAGTGGGGTAGTCGCCATTGCCGCTGGCTTGTGGCATACTTGCGCGCTGACCGGCAGCGGCGGTGTGAAGTGCTGGGGCGACAACTGGGCTGGTCAGCTGGGCGATGGGACGACGACGAGTCGCAGCACACCGGTGGATGTGGTTGGGCTGGGGAGCGGGATGGTCGCCATCGCCGTTGGTGGGCATCACACCTGTGCGCTGACCGGCAGCGGCGGCGTGAAGTGCTGGGGCGCCAACGCCGGCCAGCTGGGCGACGGGACAACGACGAGTCGCAGCACGCCAGTGGATGTGGTCGGGCTGGGGAGCGGAGTGGTCGCCATCGTCGCCGGTGGGTGGCACACCTGTGCGCTGACCGGCAGCAGTGGCGTGAAGTGCTGGGGCTGGAACGGAGAAGGCCAGCTGGGCGATGGGACGACGACGGACCGCTACACGCCGGTGGATGTGGTCGGGGGCGGGGAGGCCATCCCCAAGCCAGTGGTGGTGCTGGTGCATGGTTTCCAGGGACTGTCGCGCACCCCCACCCTGTTGAAGTGCGACCCCAACAACAGCGCACAACAGCCCGTGGAGATCGCCCATTGGGGCGATGCGATTACGGATGCCGGGATGCAGCGCGCGGTGGCCTATTGGGCCGATATGCCCTTCTGGCTGGTGCAGGAAGGGTATGACGTCTGGATCGCCCAGTTGAAAACCGGCCGACAGCAGGGGACACCATCGCTGGAGTACAATGGAAAGTGCCTGCGTAATCAAATTGCCTACGTGGCGCAACAGACCGGGCGTTCGGACATCCTGATAGTGGCGCACTCGATGGGTGGCCTGGTCAGCCGGGCCTGTCTGTCGTTCAGCGATTGCCGCAGCCGCGTTCAGCGCCTGATCACGCTGGGCTCGCCTCACAGCGGCGTGCCGGCGGCTTCCCTTGCCCAAATGCTGAATTTCCGTTGCAGGGAGCAGCCGGGAGCTTGTGAGATGAGCGAAGCATCCATGGGGATATTCAACAGGACGCATCCGAATCGATCGGGCATCCAGTATATCTTTATCGGTGGGGATGGCAGTTCAGGGAAGGGCCATGACTTGCAGCAGTGGCTCTGGTGGCTGGGAGCCGGCCCGAATGACGGACTGGTCGGCAAGTACAGCGCCGTGGGTTGGGAATGGCCGCTCAAGGTCTTTGTGCCCTGGTGGTGGGAGGACAAATCACCGCCTGCCCAGTACTGGACGGATGAGTTTCACTCCACGGCGTATATCTTCGAGAAGGGAAAGCAGGTGCGGAACGATTACCTGCACGCCCGCTACGAAGACCCGACGCAACGCAGCCATGCCTACCAGTGCTTCTTGGCTTTGCTGAAAGGGAACCCGCCGCCTACGTCCGCCTGCACGCCGGCGGATTCCTCTGCCGTGCCAGTCGCCCGGCTGGTGCAGGGTTCGCCGCTGCAACAGACCCCGCTGTGGCAGGGCAGCGTGCGGGCCGGTGAGGTGCTCACGCATACTGTGCACGTGGACGCGCAGGGACAGGCGATCTTCTACACCGCCTGGTACAGCGGCACGCTGGCCGTGCGTTTGCAGCGCCCCGATGGGCTGGTGATTGACGCCGCCTACGCCTTGGCTCATCCGTCCGAAGTGGCGTACGCCGAAGGAGCCGGAGGTGGGGATGCGCCGCCGTTCGTGTCGTATGCTATCACTTCCACATTGGCAGGAGATTGGAACATCGTGGTGGACGCCAGCCTGCCCGGCAGCGCGGATACCTCGTTCTGGGGCTTCGGGCTGCTGGAAAGCAGCCGCTCCCTGTCCGCCGGGGTGGATGCCTACCGCTACGCGGTGGGCGACACGGCCACGCTGACGGCCACGCTGCAAAGCGGCGGCGCAGGGCTGGCGGGGGCCGCCGTGACCGCCCAGATTGTCCGCTCGGATGGCATCACGGACACCGTGGCGCTGGCCGATCAGGGCAATGGTCACTATGCGGCGACGTACACGGTCCCCAACGCGCCGGGGTATCTAAACATCACCATCGTGGCTGACGGGAACGACAACGGCACGCCGTTCACGCGGCAGCAAGACCTGCTGGCCGTGGTCGTGCCCCAGGACGCACAGTTCACCGGCACATACAGCGACCGGGGGGACGACGCCAACGGCGACGGCTTTTACGAGACCCTGGACGTCTCAGTAGAGGTCACTGCCGTGTATTCGGGCACGTACATGGTCTCGGCGCTGCTCCTTGCCCCCAATGGCGACCTGATCAGCAGCCTCACAGTGGACGTGGCGCTGAGTGCCGGGACGCACGCGGTCACGTTGCCCTTCAACGGCGACGACATCCGCGCGACCAGGATGGATGGCCCCTATACCCTCGCTAACCTGCAGGTGGCCGAACTCAACCGTGGCATCGCCAGCCAGATCGTGGAGACGGCCTACACCACCTCTGCCTACACCTGGCAGGCGTTTGGCACGCAACCACCGAAGGTTTACCTGCCGCTGATCGTGCGTTGAGCGCTTTCAGGTGATGCCGCTCTGACACTGGAAGGTGCGACGCACTGCAAGGTGTGTCGCACCTTTGTCGGTGGTCGGAAACCTCTCTTGCTTTCCTGTGGTAAGATTCATCTCGCTTGATCCTACTCCGAGAGGTCTTGTCTGCTGATGAGCGATTATCGTCCCGTGATCCCCAATCACTTCAGCCTGCCGCGCCGGATCGCGCGCCTGGGCGAACTGGCCTACAATCTGTGGTGGACGTGGAACCCGAACGCGCAGCGCTTGTTCCGCCGCATTGACGACGCGCTGTGGGAGGAGACGTACCACAATCCGGTGCAGTTCCTGCGCCAGGTCTCGCGTGTGCGGCTGAACGCGGTCACGCAGGATCGGTATTATCTGGATTACTACGACCGCGTGCTGCGCGAGTTCGACCGCTACATGCGCGCCCAGGACACCTGGTTCCGTCGCGAACACGCTGACCACGCGGATGATCTGATTGCATACTTCTCCACCGAGTTCGGTCTGCACGAGACCCTGCCCATCTACGCTGGCGGGTTGGGGGTGCTCTCCGGCGATCACCTGAAGGAGGCCAGCGATTTAGGGCTTCCGCTGGTGGCGGTGGGCTTTTTCTACACGCAGGGATACTTCACGCAGAAGATCACCGAAGACGGCTGGCAGGAAGCGCGTTACGTGAAACTGAACTTCGAGGAACTACCGATCCTGCCGCTGCTGGATGGGAAAGACCGCCCGCTAACCGTGGCGGTCAACCTGGCGGGACGCGAAGTGCGCGCGCGGGTGTGGATGATCCAGGTAGGGCGGGTGCCGCTGTATCTGCTGGACACGGACGTGGATGGCAACTCGCCGACCGACCGCGAGCTCTCCGCTCGCCTGTACTCCAGCGACCTGGATTTGCGCATCTCGCAGGAGATTCTGCTCGGTGTGGGCGGCGTGCGCGCATTGCGGGCATTGGAGGTTCAGCCGCGCGTGTGGCACATGAACGAAGGCCATTCCGCCTTCCTGGTGCTGGAGCGGGCGCGCGAGCTGGTCGCCGAGGGGCTTTCGCTGGAAGAGGCGGTGGATCGGGTGCGCGCCAGCAGTGTGTTCACCACGCATACCCCTGTCCCGGCGGGGAACGACGAGTTCCCGTTGTGGATTGTGGAGAAGTACCTTTCCCACCTCTGGCCGCAACTGGGGCTGGATCGCGAGCAGTTCATGAACCTGGCGCGCCAGCAGCATCCCTGGGGCGAGACGTTTTCCATGCCCATCCTGGCGTTGCGCCATGCGAATTACCGCAACGGCGTCTCCGAACTGCACGGTCAGGTGGCGCGGCGGATGTGGCATTTCCTCTGGCCGGATCGTTCGGAGGACGAGGTGCCGATCACACACGTCACGAACGGCGTGCACACCGGCACCTGGCTGGCGCGACGGCTGCAACTGCTCTTCGACCGCTACCTTGGCCCGGACTGGCTGGAGCACGTGGACGACCCGGCGGTGTGGGAACTGGTGGAGAACATCCCCGACGCCGAGCTGTGGGCGGTGCGACGGCATCTGAAGCGCAAGCTGGTGGCCTACATGCGCGAACGGGCGCGCAAACAGTGGCTGCACGATGGCATCCACCCTGTTCAGGTGATCGCGGGCGGTGTGTTGCTCGATCCGTATGCGCTGACGATTGGCTTCGCGCGCCGCTTTGCCACATACAAACGCGCCGATCTGGTGCTGCGCGATCTGGATCGTCTGCTGGAGATCATTAACCGCCCGAACATGCCGGTGCAGATTATCTTTGCGGGCAAGGCGCATCCGGCGGACGAGCCGGGCAAGCGGCTGATCCAGGAAGTCTATCGCAAGGTGAAGATGGCAGAAAACGGCGGGCGGCTGGTCTTCCTGGAGGGCTACGACCTGAACCTGGCGCGCTATCTGGTGCAGGGCGTGGACGTGTGGCTGAATACACCGCGCCGTCCGATGGAGGCTTCGGGCACGTCGGGACAAAAGGCAGCGTTGAACGGGGTGCTCAACTTCTCCGTGCTCGATGGCTGGTGGCGCGAGGGCTACAACGGGCGCAATGGTTGGGCGATCGGCGACGAGCGCGAGTACGACGATCCCGAAGCTCAGGACGCTGCCGACGCAGAGAGCCTGTACGACACGCTGGAGAATGAAATTATCCCGCTGTACTACCGCGAACGCTCGGCAGACGGCTTGCCGGGCGAATGGATTGCGCGGATGAAGGAGTCTATCCGCACGCTCGCACCGCGCTTCTCCATGCGCCGCATGGTGAAGGAGTACGTGGAGCAACTGTATCTGCCAGCAGCCGAGCATCAACCGATGGAGGTACGGTGAACCTTTGGGTCACCACCTTGCTGCTCTTTTGCCTGCGGGTGATCGATATGACCCTGGACACTCTGCGCACGCTGGTCATGGTGCGCGGCTACAAGGCCATCGCCTGGTTCATGGGCTTTGTGCAGGCGATGGTCTTTCTCTTTTCGCTTTCCCTGGTGATGGCCGGGGGCTCCGCACAGGTGATGTTGGGTTACGCTGCCGGGTTCGCCACTGGTAACGTGCTGGGTATGTGGATCGAGGAGCGGTTGGCGCTTGGGCATTTGCATCTGCGCATCATCAGTTCCCGGCGCGGCGATCGAGTGGCGCAGGTGCTGCGTGAGGCAGGCTACGGGGTGACGGTGATGCCGGCGCAGGGACGCGATGGCGCGGTCTCGCTGTTGAACTGCAACCTGCGGCGGCGAGACGTGAGCACGGCGCTGCGCCTGGTGCGCCTTGCTGACCCCGATGCGTTCGTGACGGCGGAAGTGGTACGTCCGTTGCGGCGTGGCTTCTGGAGGGCATGATGAGTTGGATGGCACTTCAGGCAGCTTTGCTGATCTTCGCCTTGCGTGTGGTCGACGTGACCGTGGGGACCCTGCGGGTGTTGTTCGTGATTCGGGGCCACAAAGGACTGGCATGGGTGCTGGGTTTCTCACAGGCTCTGGTCTTTGTGGTGGCGATCCGACAGGTGCTCTCCGATTTGAGCAACTGGACGAACATGCTGGGCTACGCTGCAGGGTTCGCCACTGGCACGGTAGTGGGTATCTGGTTGGAAGCGCAACTCGCGGTGGGGTACAGTCACTTGCGCGTGATCAGTTCGCACAACAGCGCGGTACTGGCCGAGCATCTGCGGCAGGCGGGGTTCGCGGTGACCGAGCTGGCCGGGCGCGGGCGCGACGGCACGGTGGGGGTGCTTAATCTGACTGTGCAGCGCCGTCAGATTGCCGAGGTGCAGGAGCGCGTCAAGGCGCTCGATCCCACAGCCTTCATTACGGTGGAGGAAGTGCGCCCGTTGTGGCGTGGTTTCTGGCGCCATTGAGAGCGAGAGGGGACATTTGTCCCAAGAAAATTGGGACAAAAAGGGTGGTTTAGGCCTCAAAATCATGTTATCATCAAAGTTGATAAAGTTCATACAGATTGATCATGGCGAGTCCGTTGTGAGGTGACGTATGTTACGCATCAACAAACGAGTGGATTATGCCATGCGCGTGGTGTTGGCGCTGGCAAAACGTCCGCAGGGTGAACGGGTGACCGCGCGCCAGATTCAGGATGAAATGGGCGTGCCTCAAGCCTTTTTGCGTCGCATTGTGGCGGATCTCTCGCGCACCGGCCTGATTCGCACCTATCTGGGGCCGAAGGGCGGCCTGCAACTGGCTCGCCCGCCGGAGGAGATCACCATGCACGATGTGATCACCGCCATTGAAGGCCCGGTCGTGCTCGCTGCTTGCCTGTACGATCACGATGATTGTCCGATGAACGGCGTGTGCAGCATCCAGAATCGCTGGCAACAAATCCAGGACGCGATGGTCGCCCAGCTACGGGAAACCACCTTTGCAGACCTGCTTCACGAATCGCGCGATTTGCTTGTGATTGAGTGAGCAGCACCGACGGACGAAGATCCCCCCGCCAAGGCGGGGGGCTTTTTTTGATGGTGTCGTGAATTTGGGGGAGTCAGATCAGGAACTTCCCATTGCGATAGATCGTTTCGCCGTCCACCACGATTTCGGAGTCGGTCTTCAGGTCGCAGATCATATCCCAGTGGATCACGCTCTGGTTGCGGCTGCCGGTTTCGGGGTAGCCCTTGCCGAGCGCCATGTGGAACGAGCCGCCAATTTTTTCGTCGAACAGAATGTTCTTCGTGGCGCGGTTGATGGCGAAGTTCGTGCCGATGGCAAATTCGCCCACGTAGCGCGCGCCGACGTCGCTGTCAAGCATGTTGAGCAGGAAGTCCTGGTTGGTTTTGGCGTGAGCTTCCACCACACGCCCGCCAATGAACTTCAGTTCCACGCCTTCCACCACGCGCCCCTGGTACACTGCCGGGTATGTGAACCGCACCCAGCCGTTGACCGAGGTCTCCACCGGGCCGGTGTAGATCTCGCCGTCCGGCATGTTATGGACGCCGTGCGAGTTCAGGAACACGCGATCTTTAATCGAGAGCACCAGGTCCACGTTCGGGCCTTTGATTTCCACCTTCTGGTGGCCTTTGAGGTAGTCCACGATGCGCTGCTGCTCCTCGCCGACGCGCTTCCAGGCGGCGAGGGGATCGTCCTGGTCGGCAAAGCAGGCATGGAAGACAAAGTCGGCGTACTCCTCAAAGGACATATCGGCTTCGGCAGCGTAGGCTTTGGTGGGAAAGAGCGTGGTCACCCACTTGAATTCGTCGGTCGCGCCGCGGCGAAACTGCGCTTCCAGGATGGGGGCAGTGGCCTTCGCGCGGCGCGCCTGTTTCTCCGGGTCGATGTCGCTCAATTCGCGCGTGTTCGTGGCGGCGTGGATGCGGATGCGTGATTCGAAGGTCTCGTAGGCCAGGCGGGTGAACGTTGGGGTAAAATCGAGTTGTGCGTCGTTCGCATGCTCGAAGAACAGGCGATCCTGGCCTTCGAACTTCAACTGGGTGTGCGGATGCCCGCCGCGATCCAGGATGGCGGCGTAGAGCGCCCGCACCAGCGGGATAGCGGCGGTGGTGGTCTCAATCAGCACCCGATCGCCGGGCTGGATACGGGCGGAGTGATCCACCAGGATTTGTGCCAGTTTTTCGATGCGAGGGTCTTCCACTTGTGCTCTCCAGAGATGAATGTGCCTGCAAGGTGGTATTATACACCCGCTTATGCGACCAATGAAACCTAATGAACCAATGCAACCAATGAACCAGTGAACCGATGAAACAAGTGCTACAAAACCTGAAAACCGGCGAAACCGTGGTTGCCGAAGTGCCCACGCCGCAGCCGCGACCGGGGACGGTGCTGGTGCGGACAGCCGCCTCGCTGGTCTCGGCGGGAACGGAGCGCATGGTGGTGGATTTCGCGCGCAAGTCGCTGATAGGCAAGGCGCGTTCCCGCCCCGACCTGGTGCGCCAGGTGCTCGACAAAGCGCGCCGCGAAGGGCTGCTGACCACCGCCGAAGCCGCGCTCAACCGGCTGGATCAACCCATGCCGCTGGGGTATTCCTCGGCGGGCACGGTGGTGGCGCTCGGTGAGGGCGTGACCGGTTTTCAAGTCGGCGACCGCGTGGCCTGCGCAGGTGGCGGCTATGCTGTGCACGCTGAGTACGCGGTAGTGCCGGTCAACCTGTTGGCGCGCTTGCCCGACGGCCTGGATTTCGAGCAGGCGGCTTTCGTCACGCTGGGCGCGATCGCGCTGCACGGTTTTCGCCTGGCAGATGTGCAGGTCGGCGCGCGGGTGGCGGTGATTGGCCTGGGGTTGCTCGGCCTGCTCAGCGTGGGGCTTGCGCAGGCGGCGGGCTGCGAGGTGCTGGGCATCGACCTGGCGCCCGACCGCGTGGCGCTGGCGCAGCACCTGGGCGCCCAGGCGGTGACTCGCGACGGAGCCGAAGCGGCGACGCGGGCCTTCTCGCGCGGTCTGGGCGTGGACGCGGTGCTGATTTGCGCGGATACCTCCTCCAACGACCCGGTGGAATTGGCCGGGGAAATCGCCCGCGACCGCGCCCGTGTGGTCGCCGTTGGCGCGGTGGGGATGACCATCCCGCGCAAGACGTACTACGAGAAGGAACTTGACCTGGTGGTCTCGAGATCCTATGGGCCGGGACGCTACGATCCGAACTACGAAGAGGGCGGCCAGGACTATCCCATCGGCTACGTACGCTGGACGGAAGGGCGCAACCTGCAGGCGGTGGTCGATTTGATGGCCGCCGGACGGCTGGACGTGCGCCCGTTGATTACACATCGTTTTCCTATCGAGCGCGCGCCGGAAGCCTATCGCCTGATTCGGGGCGAGACCGGCGAACCGTTCCTGGCGGTGTTGCTCACCTATCCGCATCTTGAGGCGCGGCCCCTCGCCACGCGGTTGACGGTGTCCACGGCGGCGGAGGCAGCGGGCATCTGTCGCCTGGGCGTGCTGGGCGCGGGGAACTTCGCCACGGCGGTCATGTTGCCCGCTGTGCGCCGCATCCCCGACGTGCGATTGGAGGGAATTGTCTCCGCTTCGGGCGTGAGCGCGGCGCACGCGGCGCGCAAGTTCGGTTTCCGCTATGCGGCGAGCGATCCACAGGAGGTGCTCGGCGACGATCGCATCAATACGGTGGCCGTGCTCACCCGTCATCATCTGCACGCCGCGCAGACCGTGGCCGCGCTGCGGGCAGGCAAACACGTGTTCTGTGAGAAGCCGCTTGCGTTGACCCTGACCGGGTTGACAGAGGTCGAGGCCGCGCTGGCGGAACACCCCGACCGTCTGCTCATGGTGGGCTTCAACCGTCGCTTTGCGCCGCTGGCGCAGCGGCTGCACGCCTTTCTGGCCGACCGCAGCGAGCCGCTGGTGGCGCACTACCGCGTGAACGCAGGGTATATTCCACTCACCCACTGGTTGCACGACCCTCAGCAGGGCGGCGGGCGCATCATCGGCGAGGGCGTGCATTTCATTGACTTTTTGACCTTTCTGGTCGGCGCGCCGCCAGTGGATGGGATCGCCCGCGCGTTGCCGGATGGCGGTCGCTATCGCCAGGACAACGTGGTGCTCACCTTCACCTTCCCCGATGGCTCGCTGGGCACGGTGACCTACCTGGCGAACGGCGATAAATCCTTCCCCAAAGAGCGGGTGGAGGTCTTTTGCGGCGGGCGGGTGGCCGTGCTGGACGATTTCCGCACGCTGGAACTGGTGCGGGACGGACGGCGTGAGGTGGTTCGCTCGCGGCTGCGCCAGGATAAAGGACATCGTGCCGCGTGGGAGGCCTTCATCCGCGCCATCGCCGATGGCGGGGAGCCGCCCATCCCCTACGATCAGATATTCGGCGTGCATCGCGCAGCGTTTGCGGTGGTGGAAGGGATGCGGTATGAGGGATGAGAAACGAGGTATGAGGGATGCGGTACGAGGCGGAGCTGGCTTACTGGCAAGACCAGGCCGATTTCCCCTTCTGGGATGCGCTGCGCGTGACCGTGCGGACGGTCGCGCCCTGGTGTCGTTTCTACCGGGCGGAGCTGCTCGCCCCGACGCGCGACGCGCCCGCCGAACGGAGGCGTCATGGCCTTTTACCTGCTGACCCCGCCGCGCGGGCGGCTTTCGTGGACGATCTGGTGGGCTGGTTGCAGCATTACGACGAAGCGCGTGTGTTCCGCCTGCAGTTGAACTCGACGCCGTTCGAGGCCGCGCCGGCATTGTTCGACCGCCCCGACGACGATTGCTGCTGGACGCTGACGCTGACCGAAGCGCAGTTTCGGGCGTTGCAGGCCGCCTGGGCGTCGGCGGGGTTGCCCACCGACCTGTTCTACCCCGAAGGGGTGGAAGTGGTGGTGGAGCACCGGCGCGGCGGCTGCTTGGGGTTCACCTGGGAGTTCGTGCGGGCGTTCACGCCCCGCCAGGGACGAGAACACCACAGAAAATCTGTATAAATCGGTGGAAATCTGTGGATGATGGCCGAAATCACCTTTAGCGAACTGGATGCTCACGGCTGGGAAGGGAACCCCGTCCCGAACCGTTGGCTGCAGCGCGCGGGGAGCGACGCGCTGGCGCTGGTGTTGCCCGGTATGCGCTACACCTGCGATAAGCCGCTGCTGTACCACGCCACGCAGACCTTCCTGGCCCACGGCGCGGACGTGGTGCAGTCCTGGGCGGCCTATGATCATGCGGACTTTACACAGGCTGCGCCTGCTGAGCGCATGGCCTGGCTGGTCGCGGACGCGCGTGCTCTGCTGGACGCGGCGCTGGCAATTGGACATTACCAGCGTGTGGCGCTGGTGGGGAAGTCACTCGGTACCCTGACCATGAGCGGCCTGCTGACGCAGGGCGAATGGCCCGCATCGCCGATCAGTGTGTGGATCACGCCGCTGGTGAAGTACTCCCCGGTGACTGAGGCAGCAGCATCTCTGTCTGCCCCGGCGTTGTACGTCGCCAGCCGCCTCGACCCGACCTTCGACGAGCAGGGCTGGCGGACGGTGATTTCCGTGCTGCAGGCAGAAGGGTTGTTGCTGGACGAAGGGGATCACAGCCTGGAGGTGCCGCTTCAGCCGTTGCGCTCGCTTGACCTGCTGCGCGCTGTCGTCGAGCGCCTGGACGCCTTCCTGGAGCGGGTGTGGGGGTGACCTTGCGGCGCGCAACAGTGGCCTTCCAGGCGTTGCGGCGGCTGGGCGTCCGCTCTCTGGCCTGGTATGGGTTGTATCGGGCCAGGGTGGTGCTGGAGGATTGGCGGGCTGCGGACAGCGAACGGCGAGCTACCAACCGTAAATCATCCACCACTAGTCGAAAATCGCCAGCCGCAAATCCCCCCCTGCGCCTGCTTCCCTTGCCTGACCCCAACACCCTGCGCGCGCTGCTCCCGAATGACGCCGACCTGCTTTCCGACGCGGAAGCCATCCTTGCCGGTCGCGTGCGATTGTTCGGCGGAGACCCCGTGCCCTTGCGCCTTAAGCCGCCCGGCCCGCTGGCCCCCTGGACGGCTTACGAGCGCGGTCGCGTGCCGTGGGGAGTGGAGGACGTGAAGTTCCTCTGGGAGCCGGCGCGCTTCGGTTGGGCCTTCACGCTGGGGCGCGCTTTTCATCTGACCGGCCAGGAACGCTTCGCCGAGGCTTTCTGGCGCTACGCGGAGGACTTTTGGCAGCACAACCCGCCGTTTCTGGGGCCGAACTGGGCATCTGGGCAGGAGGTGGCCTTGCGGTTGATCGCGCTGGCCTGGAGCGGCACGGTGTTCGCGGATGCGGCGTGCTCGACGTCAGGGCGCATGGCCTGGCTGGCGGAAGTCATTGCCACGCATGCGGAGCGCATCCCGCCCACGCTGGCCTATGCCCGCGCACAGAACAACAACCACCTGCTCAGCGAGGCCGTTGGGTTGATTACGGCGGCGGTGGTTCTGCCCGACCATCCGCGCGCCCGACGCTGGCGTCGGCTGGGGCGGCGCTGGTGGCGCTGGGGCGTGGCGCACCAGATTGCCACGGATGGCGCGTACATCCAGCACAGCGCGAACTACCACCGTCTGATGTTGCAACTGGCGACCTGGCTGGCCTTCATCGCCCCCGATGACCTGGGCGATCCCGCGCCGCTGGCGCGTGCCACGCGCTGGCTGCTGAACCTGTGCGACCCGGAGACCGGGCGCGTGCCGAACTTCGGCCCGAACGACGGCGCGTACATCCTGCCACTC
>CAYSXA010000075.1:0-12447 GCA_964435005.1 uncultured Anaerolineaceae bacterium
CGCCCACCACCCCTTCCCCAGAGGTGGCGGTACTTGTGGGTAATCACCAGGTGTTCTGGATTGCCAGTTACCCGCTTATGGGGTAAAATATGCCCTGCGTTGAGACGTACAAGCCGTTCCGGTGCGATAGGTATCGGGCAAGCCAGCCGCCAGGTCGCTTGGCGGTTTTCTGTTGCCACCGAGACGGCGGCATTCCCGGCATCAGCCGGAAAGACGAGGTAAACCATGGGTCGCTCACGACACGATGTTTCCCTTAACCGCGGCCTGGGGCTGCTGGATGTTACCATGATCGGCGTGGGGGCGATGATTGGCGCCGGCATTTTCGCGTTGACCGGTATCGCTGCGGGCGAAGCCGGGCCGGTTGGCTTGTTGCTGGCCTTCCTGCTGAACGGCGTGGTGACTTCGCTCACCGGTTTGACTTACGCCGAGCTGGGTGCGGCCATCCCCGAAGCGGGCGGCGGTTACCTATGGGTGCGCGAGAGTCTCTCACGCTTTTGGGGCTTCTTCGCCGGCTGGATTTCCTGGTTCAGTCACTCCGTGGCCTGCTCGCTGTACGCGGTGATTTTCGGCACCTTCTTTGTGGAGTTGCTCAAACTGGCTGGCTATGAGTTCAGCACGCAACCCAGCTGGCTGGGGATCAGCCCGCAGGATTGGGCAATTCGCATCGTGACCGTGCTGGTCATCCTGCTCTTCCTGTGGATTAACTTCCGTGGCGCTTCGGAGACCGGTTCGGTTGGCAACGTGATCACCATTTTCAAGATCATCGTGCTGCTGGCGCTGGTGTTCTTCGGCGTCAAGGCGATGATCAACATGCCGAACTGGGCGGATAACTTCCTGCGCGATCCCAGCCCGTTGCCGCGCGGCATCATGGGCGTGGTGATGGCGATGGGCCTGACCTTTGTGGCCTTCGAGGGTTATGAAATCATCGCCCAGAGCGGCGAGGAACTGATTGACCCAGGGCGCAACCTGCCGCGCGCGATTTTCTACTCCATTGCAATTGTGGTGTTCATTTACCTGGCGGTGGCGTTTGTGTCCATCGGCGCAATGGTGCAAAACAGCGGGTTGCCGAACTGGCTGTATCTGGGCCAGGAAGGCGAGCGCGCCATGATCCGCATTGCCGGGAACATCATGCCTTACGGCACGCTGCTGATGATTCTGGGCGGCCTGGCCTCGACCACTTCGGCGCTGAATGCCACGGTGTACTCCAGTTCGCGCGTGTCGTTCGCCATGGGACGCGGCGGCGACCTGCCGCGCGTCTTCGGGCGCATCCACCGCCGCAACCGCACGCCGCACGTCGCCATCGCCTTGAGCGGCCTGCTGATTGTGGTCATGGCGCTGGCGCTGCCGGTGGAAGACGTCGCCAGCGGTGCATCGCTCACCTTCCTGGTGCTCTTCCTGCTCACCAACATCTCCCTGCTGCGCCTGCGCAAGACGCACCCCGACCTGGATCGTCCCTTCAAAGTACCGTGGGTGCCCACGCTGCCCATCCTGGCCATTGTTTCGCAGGGTGTGCTGGCCGTCGGGTTGCTCAAACTCAGCCCGATCGCCTGGGGTTCGTCCATCGCCTGGACGGTGCTGGGCATCTGGGTGTATCAACGCTGGGGTGGCCGTGAAGAGGCCGAGCGCGAAGCGGACACCATTCTGCTGGAGGAGACCATCGCGCCGCGCGGCTTCTCCGTGCTGCTGCCGGTGGACAATGCGCCAGAGGCGCGCGAGGGGGCGCGGCTGGCCTCAATGATTGCACGGTACTACGATGGTGAGGTGTTCGCCATGCACGCCGTGCGCGTGCCGCCCAGCCTGGGCCTGAGCGATGGCCGGGCGCTGCTCAAGCAAGGCCGTCCGGTGCTCGAAGAAGTGATCGCCGTGGGCAAGGATAGCGGCGTGCCGGTACGCACCCAACTGCGCCTGGGGCGCGATGTGGCGCAGTCCATCATCAACGCGGCGACCGAGCGCAAGACTGATCTCATCGTGCTTACCTGGGCAGGCAATCCCGGTTCGGCGGACGCCTCGTACGGGCACATCATCGACGAGGTGTCCTCGCGCCCGCCGTGTGACCTGGCGGTGCTGCGCGTGGTGCGGCACGTTGACCAGGTGCGGCGCATACTGGTGCCAGTAGCAGGTGGCCCGAACACGGCGCTGGCGCTGGAGATCGCCACAGCGATGGCTGAGGTGGCCAAGGAAGCGGGTGTGGAAGACATTGAAGTGGTCGCGCTGCACCTGCTCCCGCCGGAAGCCGATCCGAAGGAGATCGCCGAGCGCCAGCGTGATTTGCTGGAGAACATCATGTCCGGCTGGCCGATTGAGTTGCGCGTGATGGCTGGCGAGAGCGGCGACGTGGTGGAGGACATCCTGAAGTACGCCGAACACTTCGATCACATCGTCATCGGCGCTTCGGAGGAAGGCTTGCTCGAGCGTGCGATCTTTGGCTCCATCCCGCAGCGCCTGGCCGAAGAGGCCAACCGCAACGTGGTGATTGTGAAGAAACATCATCTGATCAAGCACGGATTGTTGGGGCGGCTGTTTGGTCTGCGCCGCAAGATGGACGGCAACCACTGACGTTTGAGGTGTTGTTGCCTGCAGAAGGCGATCGGGAAAGCGGGTGGCGAAGCCGCCCGCTTTTTCTTTAAATAACTCCACCTGTATCGCGTTTTCGAATACGTCATTTCCCTTGACAGTGGATGCATGTGGTGTATAATTCACGCAGCTTAATTATCAGGAAAGGTTGAATATGTCGCCGTCTGAACAATTGACCCAAGCCATTCGCACCTGGGCGGAGGTGTTCATCCACCGCTCGATGCGCGACTTCCGGCGCTTTCTGGGGGAAAGCGGGCTGACCTATGTGCAGTTCTCCGTGCTGATGCGCCTGCACCACGGCGAGCGCTGCGGCGTTTCGGACATTGGCGAGCAGCTTGGCGTCTCGCGCGCTGCGGCCAGCCAGATGGTGGATCGCCTGGTGCAGATGGGGCTGGTAGAGCGCCGCGAAGACCCGGACGACCGCCGCGTGCGCCGTCTGTCGTTGACCGAGCGCGGGCATACGTTCGTCGAGGAGGGCATCGCCGCCCGCACGCGCTGGCTGGAAGACCTGGCTGAGGTGCTCGCTCCTGATCAACGCGAGGCCATTATCCAGGCGCTGAACACGCTCACCGAAGCGGCCCGTCCGCGCGAGGGCTGATCGCACGTAGGGGAGGTACGTTTTTTCATGCGACGTATTCTGAAGTACTTTAAACCTTTTTCGCTGTCCCTGCTGGCTGCGGTTTTGTTGCTGTTCATCCAGGCCAACGCCGACCTGGCGTTGCCCGACTACATGTCGCGCATCGTGAATGTGGGCATCCAGCAGGGCGGCGTGGAGAGCGCGCTGCCCGAAGCGATGCGCGCTTCCACCCTAAACCACCTTTCGCTCTTCCTTACAGAGGATGAACAGACCGAAGTACTCGCCCACTACACACTCGTAAAACCGGGGGCGTCCGACGCGGCGAATTATCAGGGTCGCTACCCGGCACTGGCGGATGAGCCGGTCTATGTCCTTCAAGAAGTGGATGCGGCAACGCGCGACCGCCTGGAGACGCTGCTCAGCCGCCCGCTGCTGATGGTGGCGGGCCTGCAGATGATCGCGGAGAACCCGCAACAGGCTGCCGCCATGCTGCCCAACCTGGGATTCGACCCAAGCCAGTTGCCGCCCGGCATGGATGTGTTTACCCTGTTGGAACGTATGCCTGCCGACCAACGGTGGGGGCTGATCCAGGTGATTGATGACCGCTTTGAGGCCATTGGCGGCGAGAACGCCATCGTCCAGGCAGCGGCGAGGGCGGTGCGTGCTGAGTACCAGGCGCTGGGTATGGACACCGGGCGCATCCAGAACGCTTACATCCTGCGCGTGGGCGGCATCATGTTGCTCATCGCGCTGGTCTCGGCGGTGGCGACGATCACTGTGGGGCTGCTGGCGGCACGCATTGCCGCCGGGCTGGCGCGCGATCTGCGTCGCTATCTGTTCGACCGCGTGATGCGCTTCTCCGGTGCGGAACTCAGCCGCTTCTCCACTGCTTCGCTGATCACGCGCTCTACGAACGACATCACGCAAATCCAGACTGCCACCGCTATTCTGATCCGCATGGTGTTCTACGCGCCGATTATCGGCGTGGGTGGTGTGATCCGTGCGCTGGACAAAAGCCCGTCCATGTGGTGGACGATCGCGCTGGCGGTGGTGCTGCTGTTGGGCCTGATCGGCACCGTGTTCACCATTGCGTTGCCAAAATTCAAGATCATCCAGCAGTTGATCGACCGCCTGAACCTGGTGGCGCGCGAGAACCTGACTGGGATGATGGTGGTGCGGGCTTTCAACCGCCAGGACCGCGAGGAGCAGCGCTTTGACCGCGCCAACCTCGACCTGACCGCCACCAGTCTTTTCGTCAATCGCGTGTTCGTGATTGTAATGCCCGCCATGATACTGATCATGAACGGCGCGATGATGCTCATCCTGTGGGTGGGCGCGCATCAGGTGGCGCAGGCTACCATGCAGGTCGGCGATATGATGGCTTTCATGCAATACGCCATGCAGATCGTGTTCGCCTTCCTGATGCTCTCGATGGTGTTCATTCTCTTCCCGCGCGCGGACGTCTCGGCCAACCGCGTGGCGGACGTGCTGGAGACACCAATCACCATCCTTGACCCGCCGCAGCCGAAGTCCTTCCCCGAACCCTTCGAGCCGAGCATCGAGTTCGACCATGTTTCCTTCCGCTATCCCGATGCTGAGGAGGACGTGCTGCGCGACCTGACCTTCCGCATCGAGGCTGGACAGACGGTGGGTATCATGGGAACGACAGGCTCCGGCAAGTCCACTGTGGTTAACCTGATCCCGCGCTTCTTCGACGTGACCGAAGGTGCGATTCGCATCAGTGGGGTGGACATCCGCGAAGTCGCGCTGCACGATCTGCGCGACAAGATCGGCTACGTGCCGCAGCACAGCAGCCTGTTCACCGGCACGGTGGCCGACAATCTGCGCTTTGCAGATGAGGGCGCGGACGAGGAAGCCATGCGCGAGGCGCTCCGCATTGCGCAGGCCGGGTTCGTGCTGGAAGGCTCCGATGGGCTGGATGCCGGGGTCGCCCAGGGCGGGAGCAATTTCTCCGGCGGACAGCGTCAGCGGCTGACCATCGCCCGCGCGCTGGTCAAACGGGCGCCGATTTACATCTTCGACGACAGTTTCTCGGCGCTGGATTACAAAACGGATGCGCTGCTGCGTCGTGCGCTGCTGCAATCCCTGGGCGACAGCACGGTGCTCATCGTCTCTCAGCGCATAGCGACCATTAAGAACGCTGATCAAATCCTGGTGTTCGACAAGGGTCGGTTGATTGGCCAGGGCACGCACGCTGAACTGATGCAAACCTGTGATGTTTACCGCGAAATCGCGCTCTCGCAACTGAAACAGGAGGCGCTGGCATGACGACGCCACATAAGACCAACGGACGCCCCGCCAACGGCCCAGGGATGAAGCCGCGTCGCGGTGGAGGGCCGATGGGACATATGATGGTCGGGCCGGTAGAGAAGCCGCGCGACTTCAAGGGCACGCTGCGCAAACTGGCAGCTTACCTTAATCCCTACAAAGTTCAGCTTGTAGTGGTGTTTGTGCTGGCCATCGGCTCCACGGCGTTCTCCATCGTCGGGCCGAAAATTATGGGCAACGCGACCACCGAACTGTTCAACGGCGTGTTGGCACAACTGGCGGGCACAGGCTCAGTGCCGTTCGACAAGATCGCCCGCATCCTGCTCACTGCGTTGGGGCTGTACCTGTTCTCCGCGTTGCTCAGTTATGGCCAGGGCTGGCTGATGACCGACGTCGCCATCCAGGTGACCTATCAACTGCGGCGGGAGATCATGGAAAAGATCAACCGCATGCCGTTCCGCTACTTCGACGGCACCACGCACGGCGAGGTGCTCTCGCTGCTCACCAACGACGTGGACACGGTCAACCGCACGCTCAACCAGAGCCTGACGCAGATCATCACCTCGTTTGTGACCGTGATCGGCGTGCTGGTGATGATGCTCTCCATTTCCTGGCAGATGACCGTGGTCGCGCTGCTCATCGTGCCGCTTTCGATGATGGTGGTCATGGTGATCATCCGGCAGTCGCAAAAGTTCTTCCGCCAGCAGCAAGATTACCTGGGGCACGTGAACGGGCATGTGGAAGAGGCCTTCGGTGGGCACGCGATCGTGAAGGCGTTCAACGGCGAAGAGAAGAGCATCACGAAATTCGACGGCTACAACAACACACTGTACGGCGCGGCCTGGAAGGCGCAGTTCTTCTCCAGCATCATGATGCCTGTGATGCGTCTGATCGGCAACCTGGGCTACGTAGCGGTGGTCATCCTGGGCGGCTGGCTGGCGATCCGCGACTTGATCACCGTGGGCGACATTCAGGCGTTCATCCAGTATGTGCGCTCCTTCACCCAGCCGATCACTCAACTGGCGAACGTGTCCAACGTGCTGCAAAGCACAGTCGCGGCGGCGGAACGCGTGTTCGAGTTCCTGGAATCTGAAGAAGAAAAGCCGGATACCGACGCGCCCGTTCGCCTGGAACAGATCAAGGGCCGGGTGGAGTTCCGCGATGTGGTGTTCGGCTACGAGCCGGGCAAGCCGGTGATCAAGGGCTTCTCCGCCAGGATCGAGCCGGGGCAGAAAGTGGCGATCGTCGGGCCGACCGGCGCAGGCAAGACCACGATGGTCAAACTGTTGATGCGCTTCTACGATGTGGACGAGGGTGTGATCCTGATCGATGGGCACGACATCCGCAAGTTCAGCCGCGCCGACCTGCGCAAACTGTTCGGCATGGTGCTGCAGGATACCTGGCTGTTCAGCGGCACGATCATGGAGAACATCCGCTACGGGCGCGAGGACGCCACTGACGAAGAGGTGATTGCCGCTGCCAAAGCCGCCCACGTGGATCACTTCATCCGCACCCTGCCCGAAGGTTACCACTTCGAACTGAACGAAGAAGTGACCAACATCTCGCAGGGGCAGAAGCAGTTGATCACCATCGCGCGCGCCATCCTGGCCGACCCGCCCATGCTGATCCTGGACGAGGCCACCAGTTCGGTGGATACACACACCGAGTTGCTGATCCAGCAGGCGATGGATCGGCTGATGGAAGGGCGCACCAGCTTTGTGATCGCACACCGGCTGTCCACCATCCGCGACGCGGACTTGATCCTGGTGATGCGCGACGGCAACATTGTGGAGCAAGGCACGCACGACGATCTGCTGGCGCAAGGCGGGTTTTACGCCGAACTGTACAACAGCCAGTTTGAGGTGATGGAGGTGGTGTGATCGGCGTGGACAGTCTTGTATAGCAGCCCGAATGTTCACCGAAAAGAGCCAAGAGGCCGCAGAGGAGGCAGGAATTTCAGCCTTTCTCTGCGGCCTTTGTGGTGTTAAGTGTCATTCTGAACCGCAGGCGAGGAAATCTGTAAAACTCTGTGTCGGTTCGCTCCCTATAAGACAGTCACTCCGCTTCGCGCCACCTGACGCGGAAGTCGAGGTGAAGGGGGATTGCGCACCTGTGTCGCAATTGTTCTATTTGTAACGATGTTGACATTGGCTTTAACTGTTGTATACTATTAGTGCAATGTGTCGCACTTCTATGACGATAGTTCCGAGCATCGGAGCGAATGAAAAGTGGCCGCGCGGCTGTGGGTTCTGGCTCTGGCGAGTTGCGGAGCAGAGTGCAGAATCGCGCTTTGACACACCCCCCGACCGATTGGGTTGTGGGGGTGTGTGTGTTGTAGCCGCCTGTGCCGTCTGAAAGAAAGGAGGTGCCTCGGATGTTTTCCTTGTGATGTAGATGGCATACGCACCACGCAGTGAGGAGGAGGATGGATCATGAGTGAGCAGTACAAGTTCCTGCTGACAGAAAAAGACATTCCCGAGGCCTGGTACAACATCAACGCCGACATGCCCGCCGACCTTCCGCCCGGATGGAACGCGGTGCTTCATCCCCAGACCAGGGAGCCGGTCACGCCGGAGTTCCTCTCCGTGCTGTTCCCAATGCACTTCATTCAGGAGGCGGTCAGCACTGATCGCTGGGTGGAAATTCCTGAACCGGTGCGCGAGGTGTACAAACTCTGGCGTCCCACGCCATTGATCCGCGCGCGACGGCTGGAGAAGATGCTGGACACCCCGGCGCACATCTACTACAAGTACGAGGGGGTCTCGCCAGTCGGTTCGCACAAGCCCAACACCGCCGTGGCGCAAGCCTTCTACGCCAAAGAGGAGGGCATCGCGGGCTTCACTACCGAGACCGGCGCCGGTCAGTGGGGATCTGCGCTTTCGATGGCCTGCAATTTCTTCGACCTGGAGTGCCATGTCTTCATGGTCAAAGTCTCCTATCATCAGAAGCCCTATCGCCGCATCATCATGGAGACTTTCGGCGCTACGGTCACGCCCAGCCCCTCAGAGAAGACCGACTTTGGCAAATCGGTGCTGGCCGAAGCCCCCGATAGCCCGGGATCGCTGGGCATTGCCATCTCGGAGGCCGTGGAGTACGCCGTCAAATCCAACGGGCGTCTGAAGTACTCGCTTGGGTCGGTGCTGGGACCGGTGCTGATGCACCAGACGGTGATCGGCTTGGAGGCGCTCAAACAATTCGAAATGGCGGGCGAGTACCCGGATGTGGTGATCGGTTGCGTGGGCGGCGGGAGCAACTTCGCCGGTCTGGCTTTCCCCTTCCTGCACAAGAAACTGACCGAAGGGCTGGACACCCGCGTGGTGGCCGTTGAGCCCACCGCCTGTCCGACGCTGACCAAAGGAGTGTACGCCTGGGATTACGGCGACACCGCCTGCATGGCCCCGATCGTGCGCATGCATACGCTGGGGCATACCTTTGTGCCGCCGGGCATCCACGCCGGTGGATTGCGCTACCACGGCATGGCCCCGCACGTGTGCGCGCTGTACGATCACGGTGACATTGAGGCCGTTGCCATTGATCAGGTCAGGGTCTTTGAGGGAGCGATGATGTTCGCCCGCGCGGAGGGCATCATCCCGGCGCCCGAATCCGCTCACGCGGTGCGTGCGGCGATTGACGAAGCCGTGCGCTGCAAGGAAGAAGGCGTCAGCCGCGTGATCGTCTTCAACCTGTCCGGGCACGGCCACTTCGACCTGGCGGCCTTCGACGAGTATCTTCAGGGGAATCTGGTTGTCTACCATTATCCTGAAGAGAAAGTGGAAGAAGCATTGCAGCATCTGCCCGAAGTGAAATTGCCCGCGTGATATGTCTGTCAGGCCGTTTCCCCCCTGGGGGGACGGCCTGACTTTTGGGATGGCGCCGATGTCCACAGAAATCGTGTTGGGGAACGAGGCTATCGCTCTGGGATTGGTGGAGCAAGGGGCACGAGTGGTGACCGCTTACCCCGGCACGCCAAGCTCGGAGATCCTGGCCGGGGTGGTGAAGTTCAAGAAGCGGCTGGGGCGCTCAGTGTACACCGAGTGGTCCACCAACGAGAAGGTGGCCTTCGAGGTGGCGCTGGCCGCAGCCTGGAGCGGATTGCGCGCAGCGGTGGCGATGAAGATGGTCGGCCTGAACGTGGCCGCCGACCCACTGTTCAGCGCGGCCTACACTGGCGTGAAGGGTGGCTTTCTGGTGATCCCTGCCGATGATCCCGGCCCCTATTCTTCTCAGACCGAACAGGATTCGCGTCTGATGGCGTTGAACGCCAAGGTACCGGTGTTCGACCCGGCCTCACCGATTGAAGCGCGGGAGATGGTGGCCGCGGCGTTCGATCTCTCTGAACGCTTTGAGCAGCCGGTGATGCTGCGCCCCACCACGCGCCTGTGCCATGCGTTGCAGGATATGCCCGTACCCGCGCCGGACGGCGATCTTCCTCTGCCTAAGACCCGCTTTCGCAAGGACCCGCCCCGATGGACGGCCACTCCCCGCTTCCGCTACCGGTTGCACCGAGAACTGGCGCAGAAACTGGCGCGCATCGAGGAAGAATTCGAGCGGTCGCCCTACAACGTGGTGCTCCACGAGGACGCCGATTCGCCAGTAGGCGTGATCGCCTCTGGCGTGGCCTTCCACACTGTGCTGCAGGCGCTGGAGGATTTGGGCGTGCGCCTGCCGGTGCTGAAGATTGGCACGCCATTCCCGTTGCCGCGCCGGCGGGTACAGGCGTTCGTGGATGCCTATGACCAGGTGGTGGTGATTGAAGAGCCGGACGCCTGCATCGAGTTGCAGATTCCCGACCGGCGCAGGGTGCGTGGCCGACTGGACGGCACGGTGCCTGTCGCTGGCGAATTGTTGCCAGAGCGGGTGCTTGCGGCGCTTTCTGAAGTACTCACTGATGCCGGGATGGCGGTGCAACCGCCGCCGCTGGATTCCGGCCTGGAGGCTGCGCTGGGTGAACTCTCCCTGCCGGTGCGTCCGCCACGACTGTGCCCTGGCTGTTCGCACCGATCCGCGTTTTACACCATGAAGCGCACCTTCGGCCCGCGTGCCATCTACCCCGGCGACATCGGCTGCTACACGCTGGGCACCAACCTGCGCGCGGTGGACACCTTCGTGGACATGGGCGCGGCGGTCTCGATGGCGGATGGGTTGTTCAAGGCCGGGCGGTTGCTTGCCGACCGTCGCCCCATCGTGGCGACCATCGGCGATTCCACTTTCCTGCACGCCGGCATCCCGCCGCTGATCAACGCGGTGCACACCGGCGCGCGCTTTGTGCTGGTCATCCTGGACAATCACACCACGGCCATGACCGGCTTCCAGCCCACGCACGAGAGCGAGGTGCTGGCCGACGGATCGCAGGCGGCGCAGCGTGTCTCCATCGCCGAGATCGTGCGTGCCTGTGGCGTGCGCTTCGTGAAAGTGGTCGATCCCTACGACCAGGATGCCTTCCGCGAGGCGCTCCAAGCCGCACGAGAACACACCCAGGCCGAAGACGGCGGGGTGGCTGTGCTGATCGCCGATCGTCCCTGCCGGTTGTACGACCCCACCCCGATCCTGGAGCATCCGGTGCCGGTGGTGGTCACCGAGGAGTGCGACGGCTGCCGTTTCTGCATCGAGGCATTCGAATGCCCGGCGCTGGTGCTGGTCCCCAATCTCCACCGTGTGGAGATCGATCGCAAAGTGTGTGTGGATTGCGGCCAGTGCATCGACGCCTGCTACAAGGGCTTCATCGTGGCCGACCAGCAGCCGGTGCAGGTGCAGTGAGGGAGTGCCATGAGACGCAACATCTTCTTGTGCGGCCTGGGCGGTCAGGGAATTGTGTTCACCACCCGTCTGCTGGCGCAGACCGCGCTCGGCCTGGGTGAATCGGTCATGGTCTCGGAGACGCACGGCATGAGCCAGCGCGGCGGTTCGGTGGTTTCGCATTTGAAGATCGGTGGGGATCAGGCCCCGCTCATTCCACGCGGGCGTGCTGACCTGATGCTGGCGCTCGACCCCGATGAGGCGATGCGCTATCTGACCTTTCTGCGGCGCGGCGGCGTGGCGTTCGTGAACGCTGCGCAGGAGGAGTGGGATCGCCGCCTGACCGAGACGCTGCAGGAACGCATGGCGCGTCTGGAGATGCAGGCGCTCCCCATTCCGGCGGCGGAGATGGCGCTGGCGCTCGGCGTTCCGGCGGTGGCGAACGTGATCCTGGTGGGGTTCGCGCTGGCGCATCCGGCGTTGCCGCTGCCGGCGGACGCTGTACGGCAGACCCTGAGTCGCCTGGCTCCACGCAACCCGGAACTCAACCTGCAGGCACTGGAGCAGGGATTGCAAAAGGGGATGGAGGTTATCCCGAACGTGGTACAGGACACGGCCTGAGATGCGACCTTTCGACCATTACACCCCTGTTACCTTGGAAGAAGCCCTGGAACTGCTGGCGCGCCACAATGGATCGGCGCGTCCGCTGGCGGGCGGCACCGATCTGGTGCTGCGCATGAAGAACGGACTGGAGCAGCCGCGGGCGGTGGTCAACCTGAAGCGGCTGGAGGCGCTGCGCGGCATCGCACTGGACGAGGAGGGCGGGCTGCGCATCGGCGCGCTCACCCCGCTGCGCGAGGTGCAGCGTTCGGAGGTCCTTCACCGGCGCTACCCGGCGGTGGCGCATGCCGCGCGCGTGCTGGCTTCGGAGCAGATTCGCAGTGTGGCGACCATCGGCGGCAATCTATGCAACGCCTCTCCCGCCGCTGATATGCCCCCGCCGCTGCTGGTACACGATGCAGAAGTGCGCCTGGTCTCGTTGCATGGCGAACGCACCCTGCCTCTGGCGGAGTTCTTCACCGGCCCCGGACAGACCGTGCTGCGCCCCGGCGAGTTGCTGCGCGAGGTTGTGCTACCCCCACCGCGCGGCGAGGCGGTGTACCTGAAACTCACCCCGCGCGCCGCGATGGACATCGCTGTGGTGGGCGTGGCGGTCTGTCTGGCGGTGCGCGATGGGGTGTGTGAACACATCCGCATCGCGCTGGGCGCGG
>CAYSXA010000076.1:0-12420 GCA_964435005.1 uncultured Anaerolineaceae bacterium
TCATTTGTGCTGTTATTTTATCAGAACAAGCGTTCGATGTCAAGCCGGACTGAACAATTTTTGTCTTACAGGGTGTTCTTCTGGCTCAGAATATGGTATGTTAACCAAACTTGCACTGGTTTTACCAGCGCCAATCCCAACGTTAAGAGCCTCAAACCGAGGAGTCATGATGCTATACACGTTGATCGCTTTAGCGCTTTTTTTTGACTTCCTGAACGGCTTCCACGACAGCTCGAACATTGTGGCGACAGTGATTTCTTCGCGGGCACTGCCGCCGCGCACCGCGCTACGCCTGACCGCGCTGGGTGAGTTCCTGGGGCCATTCCTGTTTGGCGTGGCTGTGGCGAAAACCGTCGGCGAAGGGCTGTTGGACACCAACGTGATCACCCTTCCTGTGGTCATGGCTGCGTTGCTGGGCGCGATCACCTGGAACCTGGTCACCTGGTACTTCGGGATGCCGTCTTCGTCCTCGCACGCGCTGGTGGGCGGCCTGCTCGGTGCCGCCATCCTGGCCGACGGGCTGAGCGTGGTGCATCCCTCCGGGCTGGGAAAGATTTTGCTGGCGCTGTTCATCTCCCCGCCGCTGGGGCTGCTTGCCGGTTTCCTGGTCACGCGGCTGGTGTTCTTCCTCACGCAGTGGACTTCCCCACGGGTGAACAACTGGTTCCGCCGCCTGCAAGTGATCACTTCCTTCGGCTTGGCACTCAGCCACGGCGCAAACGACGCGCAGAAGACAATGGGCGTGCTCACGCTGGCTCTGCTGGCTTCAGGGCGATTGTCCAGCTTCCAGGTGCCGTTCTGGGTGATATTCGCCTCCTCGGCGATGATCGCCCTTGGGACATCGTTCGGCGGCTGGCGGCTAATCCACACGCTGGGCGGGCGCATCTTCCGCGTGCGACCGGTGCACGGCCTGGGTTCCCAGATCGCCGGCGCGACGGTGATCCTGGGCGCAGCGCTGCTCGGCGGGCCGGTCTCCACCACACAGGTGATGAGTTCGGCGATCATGGGCACCGGCGCAGCCGAACGGGTGAACATGGTACGCTGGCAAGTAGGCCGCGATATGCTGATAGCCTGGGTGCTCACCATCCCCACAGCGGCGCTTGTGGCGGCTTTGTGCTACGCGCTGCTGGCCTGGGCGCTTGGGCTGCCCTGGGCGCTACCTTTCGGGCTGCCCTGACGGCTGCACACCCAATAAACCGACACATGAGGAGTACCGATGAACAACCGCGTGACCCTCGTCCACTTCAGCGGTGAGGTGGGCATCAAGGGGCAAAACCGCGCTGAGTTCGAAAATCAGTTGATCCGCAACATCCGCAAGCAGTTGGGTGTCAAGACGATCCGTAAGGAATGGCGGCGGCTGGTCATCGAACACCCCGAACCGCTCGATCTTGGGCGGGTGTTCGGCGTGGCCTGGTGGGCTGAGGCCAGCGTGACCCCGCCGGATATGGACGCCATGACCGTCGAAGCGACGCGTCAGGTCGAAGCGCGCCTAGGCACGTTCCGCACCTTTCGCGTACGGGCGACGCGCTCCGACAAGTCCTTCCCGCTCACTTCGCTGGAGATGCAGCGCCAGATCGGCAAGCACATTGTCGAGCGGTTCGACCTGGAAGTCGCCCTGAAAGGTGCCGACCTGGAAGTACACGTGGAACTCACGCCTGGCAAGGCCTTCATCTTCAGCGAGAAACACCGTGGATTGGGTGGCCTGCCGGTCGGCACGGCGGGGAAACTCGTCGGCCTGTTCTCCGGCGGGCTGGACTCAGCGGTGGCGGCCTATCTGATGGCGAAACGCGGCACAGAGGTGCACCTGATTCATTTCTACGCACTGCGCAACGCCGAAACCGCCCACGCGCAGAAGGTCGGGCAACTGGCCGAGGCGCTGGTGCGCTACCTACCCCGGCTGCACGTGCATTACGTGCCTTATCACCACTTCCAGTTCGCCACGCTGGAGCTGGATCGGCGCTTCGCCAAGTACGACCTGGTCACCTTCCGCCGCTTCATGGCACGCACGGCGGAACGGTTGGCCGAGCAGATCGGCGCGCAGGGGCTGTTCAGCGGCGACAGCCTGGGACAGGTGGCCTCACAAACGCTGACCAACCTGGCCGCGGTGGATCGCGTGCTCAGCCTACCCATCTTCCGCCCGCTGATCGCCTACGACAAGCAGGAAATCATCAATCTAGGCACCCAGTTGGGGATGTTCGAGATTTCGAACCAGGATTACAAAGATTGCTGTTCCATCATCAGCCGCAAGCCAGCCACACGCGCCAACCTGAAGATCGTCGAGCAGGTCGAAAGGGCCATCCAGGTGGACGCGCTGATCGAGCAAAGCCTGGCTGAGATGACCACCTTCACCCTGCCACCGAAAGAGCCTGTGGATGAGATACGCCACAAAGATACAGAGGACACGGAGCTATCTTTGTGATTCCACAAAGAACCTCCGTGCCTTCGTGGTTCCAACAGGCTCTCAGGTCGCCAGGAAGTGATGGATGGCTGCCACGAGCGTCTCAACGGTATGCTCGTTCATCGGAAACCAGGTCGCGTCCAGGCGCTTGAACCAGTTGGATTGCCGCCGCACCAGTTGTCGGGTGCGGCGTTTCATTTGCACGACTGCTTCTTCAAGCGTGATCTCGCCGCGCAGATGGGCGATCATCTCACGGTAACCGATGGCCTGGAAGGGCGGCAAGTCGGGAGGATAGCGCTCCAGCAGGCGGCGCACCTCATCGAGCAGCCCGGCCTGGAGCATGGCCTGGATGCGGGCGTCGATGCGCGCGTACAGCTCCGGGCGCGGACGGGTGAGACCAAGCAACAACAGCCGGTAGGGGACGGGTTGGCGGCGGCGTTGCTCCGAGAAGCGACGTCCGGTGCGGAAGATCACCTCCAGCGCACGCACCGTGCGGCGCAGGTTGCCGGGTTCAATGCGTGCGGCCGCGTCGGGATCGAGGGACGCCAGCCGGCGGTGCAGCGCTTCCGCGCCGATGACTTGCCCCCAGCGCTCCAGCGCGGCGCGCAACACCGGATCGGGGGGCTGCCGGGGCGCGTCCCAACCCTCCACGAACGCCTGTACATATTGCCCCGTGCCGCCCACCATCAGCGGCAACCGCCCACGCGCGTGGATTTCGGGGAGCAGCGCCCGCACGGCATCCTGAAAGACAGCCAGCGTCCATGGTTCGTCGGGGTCGGCCACATCAATCAGATGATGCGGCACGCGCACGCGCTCGGCCAGCGTGGGTTTGGCCGTGCCGATATCCATGCCGCGGTAGAACAGCAGCGAATCCGCCGAGATGATTTCACCGTTCACGCGTTCGGCCACGGCGATGGCGGTCTCCGTCTTGCCGACCGCGGTCGAACCAAGCAGCACCACCACAGGCGGGAGCGTTTCAGTCAGCGATGGCATTTTCGTAGTGCACCACTTCCGGCGGTTCCCCCACGCACAGGCGGATGGCGATCACGTCCACGCGCCAGTTCGCGGGGAGTTCCGGATGTTGTTGCAGGTAGAACCGCGCCGAATCCAGCAGGTGTGCGCGCTTACGCGCCGTAATCGCCTCTTCGGGAAGACCAAAGGCATCGCTGCGGCGGGTCTTCACTTCCACAAAGACCACCACATCCCCCTGCCGCGCCACCAGGTCAATCTCACCATACGGCGTGCGCGCATTGCGCGCCAGGATGGCGTAGCCACACGCCTGCAAATGACGGGCGGCCAGAGCTTCGCCTTGACGTCCCAGGCGCTGACGTAGTGTGCTCATTGCCGCATGTGTTCCACAAAGCGCGCCCACAGGTGGCGGATGCCGTGCTGCCGGGGTCGCGCTTTGGCGACCAGATGGCGGTAGTGGTCAATCAGGAGTTGCGCCGCGTTCTCCACCGCGTAACGCTGGGCCGCCTGACGCGCGGCTTCTCCCATGCGGCGGCGCTCCTCATGTTCGGTCACCAGGCGCACCATGCGCGCCGTAAAAGCGGACATTTCCTCGTTCGTGAGATAACCGGTGACCTGGTCTTCCACCGTATCGCCCACCCCAGGGGAGTGGATGCCCAGCACCGGCAAGCCGGCGGCCATGGCCTCAATCACCGAAAGCGGGTGTACCTCGGTCACCGAGGCGGTCACGAAGGCATCGGCCATCGCCAGGTACGCTGGCACCTGTTCGTAAGGCACCATACCCGCAAAGTGGATGCGTCGGCGCATGCCCATGTAACGCACGCGGTCTTCCAGGTCGTCGCGGATGGGGCCGTCGCCGACGAGCACCAGATGTACATGGTCGTAGGCTTCGGCCACGCCGGCAAAGGAGCGAATCAGGAAAGTCAGGTTCTTCTCCGCCGCCAGCCGCCCGACGTAAATCAACACCACATCGTTGTCGTTCAGACCTAGTTGCCTGCGCGGAAAGGGCGTGAGTTCCCGCTGGTAAGGGGACAAATCCACACCATTGGGGACCACCTCAATCGGCGTGTCCACGCCCAGGCTTTGCAACACCTCGCGCATTCCCGGCGAGGGGGCGATGGTCAAATCAATGGCGCGACAGAAGTTGGGTAAGTAAGCACGCAAAAACGTCTCCCCCACGCCGCCGGGCAAGTTGGGCAAATAGGCCCTCAGGTAAAGATCATACCGCGTGTGATTGGTGAACACGATGGGAATGCTGCGCGGGCGACAGTAGCGCAGCGCCAGGCTGCCGCTCAGAAACGGGTGGTGCACATGCACCACGTCCATGGTGCGCAACAGACGGCGAGCGGTGCTCGTGTAGCGCAGACTGATGTAGTATCCCGTGTCCACCAGCGGCATCCCCGGCGAGCGAATCACGTTCGGTTCATCGTCCGGGTAGTCCGTGTCGCCGAAGGTGAACACGAACACGTCATGTCCCAGGGTTTCCAGCGTACGCTTGGTCAGGTCAATGTGGTTGGTTACACCGCTGACGTGGGGTTTGTACACGTCAGCCATCATTCCGATTCGCATGGGAATCTTCCTTTCTGGCACCTTGCGCCGCTTCAATGCTAAACCAGGCTGAAGCAAACGTCAAGAAGCTTCAACCAATGAGCCATCACAACCCAGGCGACCAAATGAACCAAATGGTAAAATGACCACATGCCCGACGAACACTCCCAGGCCGGCTGGCTCTCGCAAGTGACCGCACTGGTGCTGTTGACCTATGCTGTGGCGCGGTGGATGCCGCTCCAGGGCCCGGCGCTCACCGTGCGGTTGGGTGGCCTGGCGTGGAACGTGACCCCCACGTCCACCAACGTGGCTGCGTTGATTGCAGCGCTGATGGCTGCCAACGGCGCGGTGGCGCTGGCCAGACAGCATCCGGCGCAGCCGGGGCGGCTCACGCGACTGGAGCACGCACTGCTGCCGGCGCTCACCACCTGGCTGCTTGGTGTGCCGCTGGCAAGGCTGCCGGTTGGCGGCGCATGGGCGGTCGCGTTGCTGATCGGTGGAGGGATGCTGGCGCTGGTCATCCGCGCCGAACTCGTGGTGCTCGACCCGGAGAATCCGGCCTACGCCGTGGCCGTACCGGCGCTCACCGCGCTGGCATTCGGATTGCTGCTCATGCTCACAGTCACGCTGCGCAGTACTCAGGCGCGGCTCGCCTTCCAACTGCTGGGCATCGGCCTGGTGCTTGGCGTGATCGGCTTGCGTACCCTGCACCTTACCCTGCGCCGCTGGGAGATCAGGGCGACCGCCGGACTGGTTCTGATCGGCGGGCACTGGCTTGTCGCGCTGTACTATCTGCCGCTCACGGCGATGCAGGGCGGGTTATGGCTACTCGCGCTGCTCTACCCACTCACCCTGCTGACGAGCAGCCTGCTACGCGGCCAACCGCTGCGCCGGGCGCTGTGGGAACCGCTGGGGATGCTGCTGGTGCTGGGATGGCTGGCTCAACGCCTGGGATGACGGTCATCCGGCGCACACACCTGGAGCAAATGGCGGCGCACGTCGCCCGTTGCGCGCCAGAGGAGGGGTGCGGGCTGATTGCAGGCGTAGACGGCGTCTCCGTGGCCGTGCTGCCGGTGACCAACGCGCTCCACAGCCCGGTGCGCTTCCGCATGGAGCCGCAGGAACAGGTACAGGCGATGCTCACCCTGGAGCAGCGCGGATGGGACATGCTCGGCATCTTCCACTCCCATCCCAATGGACCACCGCATCCGTCGCCTACCGACGTCGCCGAGGCGGCTTATCCCGAAGCCGTGTACCTGATCTGGTTCCGCGAGGGCGATACCTGGCGCTGGCGCGCGTTCTTCATCCACAACAGGGCTGTAAGCGAGGCCGCCGTACGGGTCGTTTAGACACCCAAAGTGCATCGCACCTTCTACCAGCGCATCGTGTTACAACAAGTGCCAACTCTCTCAATGGAGGATGAACCATGCCCTCATGGGGTGCTGTTTTGCTTGTGCTGTTGCTTGCCTATCTGATTGGCTCCATTCCCTTTGGTCTGATCCTGGTCAAACTCAAGACCGGACAAGACGTCCGCAAAATTGAAAGCGGGCGCACGGGCGGGACAAACGCCATGCGCGCCGCCGGCTTCTGGGTGGGCTTCGCCACAGCGATGCTGGACATTCTGAAGGGAGCAAGCAGCGTGTGGCTGGCGCGCTACTTCGTCGCTGACGCCGCCTGGCTGCACGCCCTGGCGCCCGTGTTGGTCATTCTGGGGCACAACTATTCGATCTTCCTGGCAGAGCGCGATGAGCGTGGACGCATCCGCCTGCGCGGCGGCGCGGGTGGCGCTCCCTGTGTGGGCGGCTCGGTCGGATTGTGGTGGCCGATGCTGTTCATCCTGCCACCGCTGGGCGCGTTGATCCTGTTCGGCATCGGCTACGCTTCGGTCGCCACCATGAGCATGGGGTTGTTGTCCACGATCATTTTTGCCATCCGCGCGTATCTGGGGTTGTCTCCCTGGTGGTATGCGGCATACGGGTTAATGGCGGAGGTGCTGCTGATCTGGGCGCTGCGGCCAAACATCCGCCGCCTGATGAACGGCACAGAGCGCGTGGTCGGCTGGCGAGCCAAGCGGATACAATCCAAACAGAACTCTTCAATACAGGCCTGAATGAAAACCGCCCCGCTAATGCGGGGCGGCGGCTTTCAGTACTCAAATTCGTCCTCGGGGGAAGCCTGAGGAAGTTCTCCGTACAGTTGTTGGTACAGAGCACGCAGGTTCTGCTGGTGCAAATCCTCGGCCAGGCCGCCGAGCAGCACACGGCTCTTGCCGCACTCATCCACGCTGACCGTGTCCAACAGATCGCGCGGGTACTTTCGCCGGTGAGCCCGGCGCACTATCTTGCGGATCGCATTCAGGTAAGCCAGGTTTTCTTCCAGGAAGGGCTCGATCTCGCCGCGCAGGATAATGTCGCCATGTCCCTGGACGATGTTCTCCAGAGACATCCTCTTGATACGCTTGAGCGAGGCGATCAGCTCCTCATGGTTACCGTCCACGATGAACGGCAACGGCATGAAGGCATCCCCGGCGAACAGCACGCGGTCTTCCTCGATGAGCACCCCCACCCCATCCGGGCTGTGACCGGGGAGCGAAATCATGTGGAGGTGCTTCTTGCCCACCACCAGCGAGAACGAGCCGTTCGCAAAGGTGATGTGCGGCAACACGATCTTGATCTGACGATACGAAGGTTCCATACGGCGCGCCTCGGCCAGCGCCGGGACGCCGCGCTCGACCAGCAGCTCGCGTGTGCGCTGGTGGGCGATCACGGTGGCGCCGGGGAACAGACAACTGCCCCAACTGTGATCGGCGTGGTAGTGCGTCAGAAGCACATAACGCACCGGAACAGCGAGTTCTTGCTCGATAAAATCGCGGATGAACAGCGTCTCTTCCGGGAGAGCCAACGTGTCAATGACTACAGCCCATTCCGGGCCGACCACGACACCAGAGGTCACCTGGGCATATACCTCGCTCTGGAACCAGTATACATTATCGGCGATACGTTCACGGAGGATCATTGCGTTTTCCCCATCGTCTGGGATATGGTATGTATCAAGAATAGCACAAAGGGCAACAGAAGGCAAGGAGACTGGATATAAAACTACAAGCATCAAGTACAGAGGTAGAGGACGCAAAAAAAGAACAGTGTCTCCTACGGCCTGTACATCCCGCCCGCCTTCCGCTACAATTGAGGAGACATCCTCTCAGGAGGCTCGCTATGAGCGAAGAAATCTCGCGTGAATTGTTCGATCACCTGGTGGAACTGGCCGCCATCGAACTGAATGAAGAAGAGGCCGAATATCTGCGCCGAGAACTCAACCGGCAACTCTCGGCCATCCATGAACTGGAAGCCATCCCCCTGGACGCAGACATGCCGATCACCTCACACGGCGTGCCCTACACTGCGGACATCCGACCGCCAATCCGAGAGGACCGCTGGCAACCGTATCCTCATCCAGAACGCATCCTGGACGGCGCACCGGAGACCGAAGACCGGTACATCGTGGTGCCCGACATCCCCCACGAGGAACTGTAGTCCACAGATGTCGCCGATGACCGTATATGCAGGATGCCGCGAAAATCTGCGGCCATCGGCGGACACGACTTCGTACTTGAGAAGTTTCTCAGGAGAACATCATGGACATTGTGGAACGAAGCGCTCACGAAATCGCCGCGATGGTGCGACGGGGTGAGGTATCGGCGCGAGAGGTACTGGAAGCCACGCTGGAACACATCGAGCGCGTGGACGGGCAACCCGGTTCGCTGATTGAGCACAACCCGACGCCCAAAGAACGCACCGACGAGATTCACACCGTACACGCCTTCATCACGCTGACCGCCGACCGCGCCCGCGCCCAGGCCGATGCAGTGGACGCAAAAATCGCAGCCGGCGAGGATCCCGGCCCGCTGGCAGGAGTGCCATTCACCGTGAAAGACATCTTCACGGTAGAAGGCACGCCGTCCACCGCCGGATCGCGCATCCTGGCGAACTTTATCGCACCCTACACAGCCACGCCGGTGTCGCGCATGGAAGCCGCTGGCGCGGTGATGCTCGGCAAGGTCAACCTGGACGAGTTCACCTACGGCTCGTCAAACGAGTCCTCGGCCTTCAAACCTACGCCGCGCAATCCCTGGGACCCCAGCCGCGTGCCGGGCGGCTCGTCCGGTGGCAGCGCAGCAGCGGTGGCGGCCTGCGAAGGCGCGCTCTCCCTGGGCACAGACACCGCCGGCTCCATCCGTCAGCCGGCGGCCTTCTGCGGCGTAGTAGGGCTGAAACCAACTTATGGCCGTGTATCGCGCTACGGTCTGATCGCGTTTGGCTCCTCGCTCGACTGTCCTGGCCCGCTGGCGCGGAACGTAACCGACGCAGCGCTGATGATGAACGTGATCGCCGGACCCGACCCACACGACGGCACCGCCGCCAACCTGGCCGTGCCCGACTACACCGCCGACCTGGAACGTGACCTCCGCGGGCTGCGCATCGGTCTCTCGCCAGATTACTTCCGCATCACCTATCTCGACGCTGAGACCGGGGAACTGCATGAGCAGTTGCTCGATGAACAAATCCGCCAATCGGTGCTCGACGCAGCGCAGGCACTGGCTGATCAGGGCGCAGAGATTATCGAGGACGTGCCCATGCCGCATACGCGCTACGGCATCCCGGCCTACTTCGTGATCTCACGCGTGGAGGCGGCATCCAACCTGCACCGATACGACGGCGTGAAGTACGGCTACCGCACTTCGGCGCCGGTGCAGGATTTGAAAGACCTTTACCGCAAGACTCGCAATGAAGGATTCGGCCTGCAACCGAAACTGCGCATCCTGATGGGAATGTACGTCAGCGCAGCGCAATACAGCGAGCAATACTACCAGCGCGCGCTCAAGGTGCGCACGCTGATTCGCCGTGACTTCGAGCAGGTCTTCGATCCGCAAGGGCAGTATCGCCTGCACGCGCTACTCACCCCCACCACGCCGACCTCAGCTTTCCCGCTCGGCGCGGTGTACGGCGATTCGGTGTTGATGCAGTACGCTGACCAGTTGACCGTGCCCGCCAACCACGCCGGCGTGCCCGGCCTGTCCATCCCGGCGGGCTTCGACCGCGACGGGTTGCCGATCGGGATTCAGTTGCTCGGCCCCGACTTCTCCGAGGCCACCCTGTTCCGCATTGGCCGCGCTTACGAACGCGCCACCGCCGACGCCCCCTGGCGCACCCGCCGACCGGTTGTGTTGTCCGCAGATTGACGCGGATGGGCGCAGATTTTGTCTGCTACGACGCCGTAATTGTGGAAATCAAAGCGCTCTCCTGCCTGACTCAGGAGCACGAAGCACAGGTGCTCCACTATCTCAAAGCAACCGACCTGCACCGCGCACTGCTGATCAACTTCGGCGCGCCCCGGTTTCAGTACCGCCGTATGGTGCTGAGGTACACGGAACACCCATGAACATCTGCGAGAATCTGCGCCCATCTGCGGACTGAAGGAGTGATCACATGGAATACGAAGCCATCATCGGCCTGGAAACGCACATCCAGTTGAACACGGAGACCAAGATTTTCTGCTCCTGCAAGGCGGATTCCTGGAACAACCCGCCGAACAGCAACATCTGCCCGGTGTGCACCGGCCTGCCGGGGGTGTTGCCGGTGCTCAACCGCGCTGTGGTGGAGAAGGCCGTGCTGCTCGCGGCGGCCATGCACGCTGAGGTGCAACCGCTCTCCTTCTTCGACCGCAAAAACTACTTCTACCCCGACCTGCCCAAAGGCTACCAGATTTCGCAGTACGACATGCCGCTGGCGCGCGGCGGCTATCTCGACCTGCCCATGCCCGGCTACACCCGCCGCGTGACCATCCACAAATTGCACATCGAAGAGGACGCCGGCAAGACGATTTACGCCAACGGGCGACGGCTGATCGACTTCAACCGCTGCGGTGTGCCGCTGATCGAAATGGTCACCGGCCCCGACCTGCGCTCCGCCGACGAAGCCGCCCAGTACCTGATCCGGCTGCGGCAACTGATCCGCTGGCTGGGCATCTCCGAGGGCGACATGGAGAAAGGACACCTGCGCTGCGACGCCAACGTCTCCATCCGCCCCAAAGGCGCAGACTACCTGAACCCCAAGACCGAAATCAAGAATGTGAACTCGATTGACGCGGTGCGCGCCGCCATTCAGGCCGAAATCGAACGCCAGATTCGGGAGGTGGAAAGCGGCGGACGCATCCAGGCCTGGACGCTGGCCTGGGATATGGACAGCGGCACGTTGAGCAAGATGCGCTCCAAGGAGACCGAAGCTGATTACCGCTACTTCCGCGAGCCCGACCTGTTGCCCATCCACCTGGACGACGACTGGCGCGAGCGTATCCTGGCCGGGATGCCCGAACTGCCGCTCGCCCGCCGCGCCCGCTTCATGGAACAGTACGGCCTGCCGGAGTACGACGCGGACATCCTGACCACCGAACGCAGTCTGTCGGATTACTTCGAGGAAGCCGTGCGCGCCTACGGCGGCGATCCCAAGCGGGTGTCCAACTGGCTGATGAACGACGTGCTGCGCATGTTGAACGACCGCGGCCTGACCGCCGCCGACCTGAAGCTCACCCCGTCCTACCTGGCGGAAATCATCCGGCTGGTGGACGCGGGCACGGTGAACACGTCCACCGGCAAGGCGCTGCTGGAAAAAGTGGAAGACAGCGGTCGCCCGCCGCGCGAGATTGTGGAGGCCGAAGGGCTGGCACAGGTCACCGACACAGACGCCATCCGTGCGGTGTGCGCCGAGGTGATCGCCGAGAACCCGGACGAGGTAGCGAAGTACCGCGCCGGCAAGACCACGCTGATCGGCTGGTTCGTCGGCCAGGTGATGCGCAAGACGCGCGGCAAGGCCGACCCACAACAGGCGCGCGAACTGCTGCAATCGCTGCTGGATGAGTGACCTTCCGATCCCGCTCCCGCCTGGGTTGCGGCTTCGCCCGGCCCGCGCCGCCGACGCGCCGACCATCCGGGCGATGGTGCGCGGCGCGCGGCTAAACCCGCTCGGTCTGGACTGGCGGCGTTTCTGGCTGATCGTGGACGATGAAGACGCGGTGCTCGCCTGCGCCCAGATGCGTCCCCACCGCGACGGCACGCTGGAACTGGCCTCGCTGGTGGTACGTCAGCCCTGGCGTGGACGCGGCCTGGCGCGCGCACTGATCTCCCATCTGCTTGCGCAACACCCCGACCAGGAGGTCTACCTGATGTGCCGCGCCAATCTGGGGCCGTTCTACCAGCACTTTGGCTTTCGCCGCCTGGACGAAACAGACATGCCACGTTACTTCCGTCGTATCCAGCGTCTGGCCAACCGGCTGATGTGGCGCAGCGAAGCGCTCTGGGTAATGCGCCGCGAGACGTGAAGGTTTGCAGGACCCATTTCCACACCTGCCATCAGGAGGACAGGATGCCCAACTTCCGCCGCTGGCTATTCATCATCGGGCTGTGGGCCGGATTGAGCCTGGCATGTGCCGCTTTCGGAGCTGCGCCCACC
>CAYSXA010000077.1:0-12176 GCA_964435005.1 uncultured Anaerolineaceae bacterium
GCCGAATCCTGCCCCGCCGCCCGCCTGCTGCCGCTCCCCGCCGGCGGCCAGGCCGCACAAATCGTAGCGCTCGACCCACCGCGTGGCCAGGTGCTCGCCTGGGCGCAGACCGGCGAGGCCGAAGCCACCCATCCGCTGGGCACCACCCTCACCCCCTTTCTCTACCTGACCGCCTTCACCCGTGGCAAGAGCCCCGCCTCGCTGGTGTGGGACGTCCCGCCCGCCGACCCCAACGACATCCTCCTGCCAAACCCCGACGACGCCTATCACGGCCCGATGCGCCTGCGCACCGCCCTGGCGAACGACTACCTGGCGCCCGCCCAGACGCTGATTCCTCAACTCGGCGTGGAGACGCTGGCACGCACCCTGAACCAGTTCGGCTTCGGCGAGGTGCCGCGACCGCCGCTCGATCAGGCCGCCGCGATCTTCCTCGGTGGGCTGGAACGCTCCCCGCTCGCGCTGGCGCAGGCCTACGGCGTGCTCGCCAATCAGGGCGTGCTCGTGGCGCAGGGGGACGGCGCGCCGCGCCCGCTGGCCCTGCTGCGCCTGGAGCGCCTGGACGGGCGACTGACCTGGGATTGTGACGCCGCGCCGGAGACGTGCGGCTCACAGCGTAAACTGGTGGTCTCGCCGCAACTCGCCTACCTGATCACCGAGGTACTGAAAGACGAAGCTGCCCGCTGGCCCACGCTGGGGCATCCCAACCCGCTGGAAGTGGGGCAACCGCTGGCCGCCAAGATAGGCCGCCTGCCCGACGCCACCCAGGGCTGGACGGCGGGCTACACCCCCAACCTGAGCGTGGTGGTCTGGGCGCAGGCCGACGCCCACCAGGCTCCGCTGCGCGCCGCCGGGTTGTGGCGCGCCTTCATCCAGCACGCGCTCCAGCAGCGCCCCGCCCCGCCGTGGAGTGAACCGCCCGGCCTGAGCCACGTGGTGGTGTGCGAAACGTCCGGCATGTTGCCCACCCCGGAATGTCCCGCTGTGGTGGAAGAGCTCTTCCTGAACGGCGCAGAACCCACCCACCGCGACACACTCTACCGCACCTACCTGGTCAATCGCGAGACCGGACGACTGGCGACCGTGTTCACCCCGCCGGAACTGGTCGAGAAGCGCGTCTATCTGGTCGTGCCGCCGGAGGCCGCGGCGTGGGCAGCGCAGGCCGGTCTGCCCACCCCACCAGAGGAGTACGACCTGGTGGCCGCGCCTCCCCCCAATCCGCAGGTACACATCACCACGCCGGCACTGTTCAGCTACGTGGCCGGGCGGGTGACCATCCTCGGCTCGGCGCGCGGCGAGGGGATGCAGTTCTACCGCCTGCAGGCCGGCCCTGGGCTGAACCCGCAACGCTGGACGCAAATCGGCGAGGATGCCACCACACCGGTGGACGAAGGCGTGCTCGGTGTGTGGGACACCCGTGGGTTGCAGGGACTGTACACGCTCCAGTTGCAGGTGGTCTATCAGGATCAGCGTGTGGCGGTCGCCACCATGCAGGTCACAGTGGACAACACGCCACCCACGGTTCAGGTACTCGCCCCCGCCGACGGCGAAACGCTGGCCTACAACGCCAACGTGGCCTTCCCCCTGCTGGTGGACGCCCAGGACGATTTCGGGGTCGTTGAAGTCACTTTCGTGTTGAACGGTCGGCGGCTGGGCACCCTCACCGAGCCGCCCTACCGCCTGCCCTGGCCGATGCGCGTCGGGCGTTTCACTCTGCGCGTGACCGTCCGCGACCTGGCGGGCAACACCGCCGAGACACAGGTGACTTTCAAGGTCAGCCGTTAAACGGCGCGGCGACGCCCTTGCCAGCGCGTCGCCGCACATGCCACTTGCCCGCTATCCGTCCCCTGCTGGCCGCTCCCCGTGGCGCTCAAGATACTCCCTCAGGAACTGACCGGTGTAAGACCGCGGCTCGGCTATGATCTCTTCGGGCGTGCCCTGGGCGACGATCTCGCCGCCGCCATCGCCGCCTTCCGGCCCCAGGTCGATGATGTGGTCAGCCACCTTGACGATGTCCAGGTTGTGTTCGATCACCACCACCGTG
Organism: uncultured Anaerolineaceae bacterium; assembly: GCA_964435005.1. Classification (GTDB taxonomy): domain Bacteria; phylum Chloroflexota; class Anaerolineae; order Anaerolineales; family DRMV01; genus CAYSXA01. The sequence continues at coordinate 2,042 of CAYSXA010000077.1, forward strand.
TTCCCCGCGGCCACCAGCCGATTGAGCACTTCAATTAATTTATGCACGTCTGCCGCGTGCAGGCCGACGGACGGCTCGTCCAGCACGTACAGCGTACGTCCGGTGGAGCGCTTGGATAGCTCACGCGCCAGCTTCACTCGCTGCGCCTCGCCGCCGGACAGTGTAGGCGCCGGCTGGCCAATGCGGATGTACCCCAGCCCCACATCGCGCAGCGTCTCCAGTTTGCGCACCATCGCAGGGAAGGCGGCGAACACGTCCAGCGCCTGCTCCACCGTCAGGTCGAGCACGTCGGCGATGTTGTACTCCTTGAAGCGCACCTGGAGCGTTTCGCGGTTGAAGCGCTTGCCATGACATACCTCGCACTGCACGTACACGTCCGGGAGAAACTGCATCTCAATGCGCAACTCGCCCTGTCCCTGACATGCCTCGCAGCGGCCACCGCGCACATTGAACGAGAAGCGCCCCGGTTTGTAGCCTCGGATCTTGCTCTCCGGCAACTGGGCGAACAACTGGCGGATGTGGTCGAACAGGCCAGTGTACGTGCCGGGGTTGGATCGCGGCGTGCGTCCAATGGGGGACTGGTCGATGTTGATCACCTTGTCCAGATGTTCCAGCCCCTCGATTCGGTCGTGCGCGCCGGGGATGGTGCGGGCGCGGTTCAGCTCGCGCGCCAATGCCTTGTACAGCACCTCGACCACCAGCGACGACTTCCCTGAACCGGAGACACCCGTCACGCATACAAAGCGCCCCAGCGGAATGCGCACGTCAATGCCCTTCAGGTTGTTCTCTCGCGCGCCGTAAATGGTCAGGTACTTGCCGTTCCCCTGGCGGCGTTTCTTCGGCACCGGAACGTGCAGCCGCCCGGAGAGGTAGGCGCCGGTCAGCGAGGTGGGGTGCTGCTCGACCACCTCGACCGGCCCGGCCACCACCACCTCTCCGCCGTGCTCGCCCGCGCCAGGGCCGAGGTCAAGCACCCAGTCCGCCGCGCGGATGGTTTCCTCATCATGCTCCACCACGAGCACCGTGTTGCCCAGATCGCGCAACCCTTTCAGCGTGCGCAGCAGTCGGGCGTTGTCGCGCGGGTGCAGGCCTATGGATGGCTCATCGAGCACATAGAGCACGCCCATCAGCCGCGATCCGATCTGCGTCGCCAGCCGGATGCGCTGCGCCTCGCCACCGGAGAGCGTGGCCGCCGACCGGCTGAGCGTGAGGTAGTCCAGGCCGACGTCCACCAGGAAGCCCAGGCGGGTCTCCAGTTCCCTCAGGATGCGTCGGGCAATGGCCTGTTCCCGTGGAGAAAGGGGCAATTTATGCCCGGTCTGTGCAGCGACCAGACGGGTTTGGATTTTCTTCTGCGTTTCATCAAGGCGAGTCTCTCCCCACCCCCGCTGCGCCTCGACTTGCGCTCGGCGCGGCTCCTCCTCCCCTCCCTTAGTAAAGGAGGGGGGAGGGGAGAGATTCCGCACCCACTCCAGCACCCGATTGACCGGCCAGCGCGTGACCTCCACGATGTTCACGCCGGCCACGGTCACGGCCAGCGCTTCCGGACGCAGGCGCGCGCCGTGGCACGCCGGACAGGGTTGCTGGCTCATAAACTCACCAATCCTGGCGCGCATGTAATCCGAGCTGGTCTCCTGGTAACGGCGCTCCAGATTGCGCACCACGCCCTCAAAGGCACGGCGGAAGGTGTACTTTTCGCCCTGCGGGTTGATGTACGTCACTGGCACCGCGCGGTCGGTGCCGTACAGGATGATGCGCTTGTGCTCCTCCGGCAACGTGCGCCAGGGCGCGTGCAGGTCAATGCCGAAGTGCCTCGCCGCGGCCTCCAGCGTCTGCCAGTAGTACCCGCCCTGATCCTTGGGACCGCCCCACTCCGTGATCGCAATCGCTCCCTCGGCGAGGGATCGGTCGGGATCAGGGATCAGCAAATCCGGGTCGATTTCCAGCTTGTGCCCGATGCCCTGGCACTCCGGACAGGCACCGTGCGGCGTGTTGAACGAAAACGTGCGCGGCTCGATCTCCGGCAAGCTGGCGCCGTCTTCAGGACAGGCCAGGTGCTCCGAAAAGAACAGGTCTTCGCTGGCGCCGTCGCCCAGCAACCGCATCACGATCAGGTAGCCGTCGCCGAACTTGAGCGCGGTCTCCACGGAGTCCGTCAGGCGTGAGCGGAACTCCGCCGCCTGTTCCTCGTCTTCCGGCGCGCGCAGGATCAGACGATCCACCACGGCTTCAATGTGATGGATTTTGTAGCGATCGAGCGCCGGGATCCCCTCATCCAGCGAGATCACCTGGCCGTCCACGCGGGCGCGCACAAAGCCCGCCTTGCGGATCTCCTCGAACACTGCCTGGTGCGTTCCCTTGCGCCCGCGCACCAGCGGCGCCAGGATGAGTAGCCGACTGCCCTGCGGCAGGCGCTCGATGACGTCCACGATCTCCTGCGCGGATTGCCGTTGCACCTCCCGCCCACAGACGGGGCAATGGGGAACGCCCACGCGCGCGAACAGCAGGCGCAGGTAATCGTAGATTTCGGTCACTGTGCCCACGGTGGAGCGGGGGTTATGAGAGGTGCTCTTCTGGTCAATGGACACCGCTGGCGACAGCCCCTCGATGGCGTCCACATCCGGCTTGTCCATCTGGCCAATGAACTGTCGCGCATAGGCCGAGAGCGATTCCACATACCGCCGCTGCCCCTCGGCGAAGATGGTGTCGAACGCCAGAGAAGACTTGCCCGACCCCGAAAGGCCAGTGATCACCACCAGTTTATCCCGCGGAATCTCTACCGTCAGGTTCTTCAAATTGTGCACACGCGCGCCAACCACGCGGATCACGTTTTGAGCCATATCACCTCATTCGTTTCAGCACGTTTGTTCGCAAAACCAGATTATACCACGGGGTATGGCGCGTTCTTTAGGTCTCATCAACCACAAGGGCGGCCAGTCCGGCCGCCCCTGCATGCCACCTTGCAGAACGCAAAGATGCTCTCTTATGGCCCGCGCGTCAACCAGCCTTCCACCTTGCGGATCATCCTCAACAGCCACGAACGCACCCGCGCCAGCAGACGATAACGGTGCGGATGCACCGGCTTGCGACCAGGGAACGGTCCCGTCCATTGCACCAGCGCAGCCCCCCAGGTCAGTCCGGCGCCAAAGCCGACAAACACCACGCGGTCGCCAGGGCGGATGCGCCCCTGCTGCACCGCCTCGCAGGTGGCAATCGGGATGGAAGCGGTCGAGGTATTCCCGTATCGATCCAGGTTGACAAAAAAACGATCCATCGGCAGTTTCAGGCCACGCGCCGCGCTCTGGATAATGCGCAGATTGGCCTGGTGCGGTACCACCAGGTGGATCTGATCCAACGTCAGGCCGCCACCCTCGACCACCTCGCGCACGGCGTCCGCCATCACGCGTGTGGCGAAGCGAAAGACCGCCTTGCCGTCCATGTGGATATAGTGCAATCCCTGCGCCACGCTTTCAGTAGTGGCGGGGATTTTGCTCCCCCCTGCGGGCACGGAAAGCAGGTCGCCGCCGGAGCCATCAGCGCGCATCATCCCGTTCAGCACGCCCCCCGGCGTCTCGCTGGCCTGCAGCACAAACGCCCCGGCGCCGTCGCCGAACAGGATACAGGTGTTGCGATCTTTCCAGTTCACCAGGCGGGAAAGCGTCTCCGCGCCGATCACCAGCACATTGTCCAGCGCTCCCGAACGGATGGCCTGGGCGGCCATGTTCAGCGCGAAAATGAACCCCGTACAGGCTGCGGAGAGGTCAAACGCCCCGGCACGGATCGCCCCGATAGCATCCTGCACCAGCGCTGCCGTGGCCGGGAAGGTATGCTCTGGCGAAGAGGTCGCCACAACCACGAGTTGCACTTCAGAGGGCTTCAAATCGGCCACGTCCAGCGCCTGGAGCGCCGCCTCGATGGCCAGCGAAGCCGTGGTCTGTTCCGGCGCCGCAATCCGTCGCTCCCGAATGCCGGTGCGCGCGCGGATCCACTCGTCGTTGGTGTCCACCATCTTTTCCAGATCCGCGTTGGTCAGCACCTTTTCGGGGACGGCCATCCCCCAGCCGGTAATATGAGCGAAGCGAGCCATGATTACTCCTCAAACGCGCTCATAATGATCGTGGCGTTGTGCCCTCCAAAGCCAAAGGAATTCGACATGGCACGTTTGACCTGCGCCGAGCGCGCCTGATTGGGTACGTAATCCAGATCGCATTCCGGATCGGGCGTTTCGTAGTTGATCGTGGGGGGAATCCACCCCGTCTGGATCACTTTCACCAGCACCAGCGCCTCAATCGCGCCCGACGCGCCAAGCAGGTGCCCGATCATCGACTTGGTGGACGACACGGGCACGCGGTAGGCGTACTCACCAAACACCGTCCTGATCGCCGCCGTCTCGGTCTTGTCGTTGAGCGGCGTACTCGTGCCGTGGGCGTTGATGTAGTCAATGTCTTCCGGCTGCAGGCCGGCGTCTTCCAGCGCCATGCGCATGCACCGCACGGCACCCTCGCCCTCCGGTGACGGCGCGGAGAGGTGATAGGCGTCGTTCGACAGGCCGTAGCCGCTCACCTCGGCCAGGATGCGCGCGCCACGCGCCTGTGCATGCTCCAGCGATTCGAGCACGAGCACAGCAGAGCCTTCCCCCATCACGAAACCGTCTCGGTTCCGATCAAAAGGCCGCGAGGCGCGCTGGGGGTCGTCGTTGCGCGTGGAAAGCGCGTTCATCACCCCCAGGCCGGCCATGGCAATCGGGTTGATGACCGCCTCAGCGCCGCCAGCGAGCATCACATCGGCGTGGCCGCGGCGGATGATCTCCGCGGCCTCCCCGACCGCATTCGTGCCGCTGGCGCAGGCGCTCACCACGGCCAGGTTCGGGCCGCGTACGCCGAGGTGGATCGCCACCATGCCCGCTGCGGTGTCCGGCAACATCATCGGCACCAGGAACGGACTGACGCGGCGTGGGCCGCGTTCGAACATCACCTTCGCCTGCTCGCCCAGCGTGGTCAACCCTCCGATACCGCTACCAATCACCACACCGACGCGATCCCGGTTGTGATCGCTCACCTCCAGGCCGGCGCCCTCCAGAGCCTGCTGGCAGGCTGCCACGGCGAACTGGGCAAAACGATCCATCTTACGCGCATCCCGCCGTCCAAACAGCGCCTCGCTGTCAAACCCCTTGACCTCGGCGGCAAAATGCACTTTGTGCTCGCTATGATCGAACAGGGTGATCGGCCCAACTCCGGAACGCCCGGCCAGCATCCCTTCCCAGGTGCTTTCTACGTCCAGTCCCAGCGGCGTGATGCAGCCCAGACCGGTAATAACCACTCGTTTACGCACAATGAACCTCCTCGCTTCCAGGTCTCAGGGAATTAAACACGTCTTCCCCGCCAGAGGTGCGGGGAAATTGTCCACAAATGACTTAAATTGTACAGATAAGACCCGATCCTCAAGACAAGCAGGTGTGTATCTGGCGGATATGCAGCCGATCATGGCCCGCCATAAAGCCCACCAGTTCCCGCAAATGCGTTGGCCCAAAGATGGCATGGCGCGCCGGACGATCCCAGGCCTCCGGTGACAGGTCGTCGAGCAGGTTCAGCGTCTCCATTCGGGCCGCGACGAACTCCCCCAGCGCCTGCACCCCGTCTTGCCGATGATAATGCCGCTCTTCCGCCCAGGGATCGGTGTCCTGGCCAGCGAGGAAGGGGTTGTCTTCGTTCAAAATGGCCTGGATGCGCGGCAGGTTGACCTCGCGCTCCACATCGCGCAGGTGACAGATGATCTCCGTCAGGCACCATTCCTCCGGACGGGGGCGGCGGCGCCAGCGGTCGGCGGGCAGGTCGGTGGTGATGTGATGCAGCGCCGCCGGGGTTGCGCGCAGCGTGGCAATCAGCGCCGCCGGCGTCTCTATCGGAGGCGGTGTGAGGTCAGCCTGGGCATCCAGCCAGGGGAAGAAATCCTCCAGAGCAGCCATGTCAGCCACATGGAAAGCCGCCAGCCCCAACGCTCGCGCGGGGTCAATGTCCAGCGCCGAATCGTTTCCCACCATGATCGCCGGCGCTTCCGGCCAGCCCAACCGCGCCAGGATTTCCGCGTAGTAGGCAGGCGAGGGCTTGGCGAAGTGGAAGGACTCATACGCGGTCACAAAGGCGAAGTCCGCGGGGTCCAGACCCGCCCAGGTCACCCGTTGTTCCTGCGCCGTTAGAGGAAAAAGGGGATTGGTGGCAATCACCACCTGATATCCGCGACGCAGCGCTTCCTCAACCAGCGCCACGGCCTGCGGGCGTGGCGCGGTGAGGGAGCGCAGGGCCGGGAACACCTCGCGGTAAAAGCGCTCGATAGTGGGGCGCATCGCTTCCGCGCTGAGCCCCAGTGCCGGGTAAAAGACATCGTCAAACGTCTGCTTCAGTGTACGATCCGGACGCCGGTTCTCCTGCATCTGCAACGTGGCCGTCATCAACGTACGCAACATCTGTTCCGGCGGCACCGTATCCTGCAAATGTCCGGCAAGCGCCTGCAGGTAGGCCGGGACAAAGGTCTCCATGTCGTTGCTCAGCAGGGTGTCATCCAGATCAAGCAGCAGGGTCAGCGTCACGATCGGCTTCCTCCAAAAATGACAACGGCGGATGACACTGGCCGCATCCGACGCGCGGTTCATCCACAGCCGCCCGGCTTTTCAGGCAAAAAGCGGTCACCCGAACGCGGCGTCGCAGGCCGAGAAAGCCTTTGTCCACATGACCGTAGAGCACCATATGTTCACAGGCGTTTGCCTGCACGATGTCGGGCACCGGACAGGTGGCACACAAATCAGGCGTCCAGCGTTGAGGCGGTCGGCTATCCGCCAGCAGGCGACATTCTTCCTGCTGGCGACCGCGGTAGTAGTTTCCGTAGAAATATCGACACTCTCGTCCAGCGGGCGTGCGCATGAGGAGATTATAGCACCGAAGCAATGAGCGACGCATCCCCAATGCGCCGCTCATTCGCACCAGATGCGACACGCTTTTCCAGCGCGCCGCACAGAATTGAATTTTTCACACGCGGGTGACGTACTCGCCGGTACGGGTGTCCACGCGGATGACATCCCCCGTGCTGACGAAGGAAGGCACCTGCACCTCCAGGCCAGTCTCCGTGACCACCTTCTTGGTCACGCCGGTAGCGGTATCACCGCGCACGGCGGCCTCAGCGCGCACCACTTCCAGATCTACTGTGATCGGCAGTTCGATGTCCAGCGGCTCGCCTTCGTAGAAGGTCAGTTTGACCTCCATCCCCTCCTTCAGGTAGCGGGCAGCGTCGCCGATGATCTCCGCGCGGATGGCCGGCTGCTCAAACGTCTCGGTATCCATAAAGTGATAGAACTCGCCATCGGTGTACAGGTACTGCACGTTATGATAGTCCAACCGCACATCCTGCACACGGTCGCCGGAAGGGAAGGTCATGTCGGTGATCGCGCCGGTGCGCAGGTCGCGCACCTTCACCCGGATGGTCGCCTTGCCGCGGCCTGGTTTGTGGTGATGATAATCCAGCACCTTGTACAGGTTCCCTTTGAGTTCAAACGTCGTCCCTTTGCGCAGTTCGTTTACATCAATCATCGTCCAGTCCTTTAGGTAGATTTCGAATTCGGGCACATTATAGCCGCAAGTAAAAAAGCCGACAAGGCACAGCTCGCCCGCCTCGCCCATTCACCCCGCCAGCGCGCGGGACAGATCGTCACCCATCCGAATCACACGACAGGGCACATCACGGCATGGCGGGGGATCAGTGCGCGCGCCTTCCTCCCGAAAGGAAGCCGCATCCAGCCAGACCAGCACCGGATTCAGGCTGCGCCGGCGGAGCATGTCCAGGCTGAGGAACAACGTTTCGCTGCGCTCCGGCGTGATCACCACCACCGTGCTCCCCCGTGCAAGCGCCGGCGCCTGGGCGCGCAACAGCGCGCCGATCGGTTCTTCGCCAACACGCACCAGCGCCAGCGTCTCCAGCACTTTGTTCAATTGACGACCGCCGCGGTCTGGCGGCAACACGGTCAGGTGATCCCCCACCACCGCCAGCCCAACCGCCCGTCGCAGGCGCAGGAAGTACCGCGCCAGCGATGCCGCAATGCAGATCGCGTATTCCGCCGTATCGCGCGGCAGCGGCACGCCGCCTGGAATCCGCCAGAAGGGCAACCAGGCCAGCGGATCTTCGTCCGGTCGCGCCACCTGTACCGCCCGGTATAAATCAGGGAACAGCCAGACCTCAGCCTGCGGGTCAAGCTCAAACTCCTTGACAATGAACCGCCCGCGCCGCGCGGTGCTCGGCCAGTGGATGCGCTTCAACGGGTCGCCGGGGGCGTATTCGCGTACGCCCGCCGCGTTCGGCGTGACCTGGGATGTGCGTCGGCGCAGCGCCTCGCCGCCGGGCAGCACGCCGACCTGTGAAGGAAAGTCGCTCACCGGCACCAGACGCGGATAAACCAACAAGCGCGCCTGCGGTGGGAAGGTCACCTCGCGGGTGAACAGGCCAAACGGGTCGCCAGAGACCAGCGTGGTTGGCCCCAGGGTAAAGGCACCGCGCCGGAAAAGCCGCGTGCGTACCAGATACGAACGACTTTCGCGTGCGCCGATCAACGTGATCACGCGCGAGACGCGACTACCCGGCAAATCAGACTCATCCTGCACGGCTACCCACAGGCGTGGCAGGCGTCCGGTGTTGACGATCTCCACCCGCTCTTCGAAGAAATCCCCCATTTGCGCCCGGCGTCGGCGCGCCGTGCGTTCCAGACGCACCCCGCGCAGCGAGATCCGCGTCCACGCCCAGCTTCCTAGCAGCAACAACAGCCACAGGTAACTCTGCCGGTAGAACAACGCCCGTCCGCTGACCAGCGCCCCCAACAGGCCGACCAGCAGCAGAACAAGCACCCAGCGCACCGAACGGCTCATGCCCCCTCGTCCGGACGAGTCGGATCGGCAGCGGGCACCGGCAGGCGACGCAGGACGTCCTCCACCACCTGCTCGGCGGTCACCTCGTGCAGCCTGGCCACCGGCGCCAGGATCACGCGATGCGCCAGTGCAGGCACCGCCAACGCTTTCACATCATCCGGCAGCACGAAATCCCGTCCCTGCATCGCCGCGCGCGCCTGTGCCGCGCGGTACATCGTCAGACTGCCCCGTGGACTGGCGCCGAGATACACATCACCATGCTGTCGCGTGGCACGCGCCAGTTCCACCAGATAGCGTTTGACCGCCGGCGCCACGTACACTTCTCTGACCGCTTTCTGCATCGCGCACACCTCATCCGCATCAGTCACGGCCTCCAGCGTCTCCACCGGATGACGATATTGTTGCCGGTCGAGCACCTCAATCTCGTCCACCAGATCGGGATACCCCAACCGCACGCGCAGCAGAAAACGATCCAGTTGTGCCTCCGGCAGCGGAAACGTCCCTTCGTATTCAATCGGATTCTGCGTGGCCAGCACCATGAACAGCGCCGGCAGTGGGTGGGTCACGCCGTCCACCGTCACCTGGCGCTCTTCCATCGCTTCGAGCAATGCGGCCTGCGTCTTGGGTGTGGCGCGATTGATCTCGTCCACCAACACGATCTGCGCCATGATCGGGCCAGGGCGGAACTCGAAGGCACGCGTGGCCTGATTGAAGATCGAGACACCGGTCACATCGCTGGGCAATATATCCGGCGTGAACTGGATGCGGCTGAACGAACACCCCAGGGATCGCGCCAACGCGCGCGCCAGCATGGTTTTACCCACGCCCGGCACGTCCTCAATCAACAGATGTCCCTGACACAGCAAACCGATCACGGTCAGCTCGACCGCTGCACGTTTGCCCACGATCACGCGCTCGATGTTGGCGATCAATCGGTCGGCAAAAGATTGCACGCTCATAATCACTCCTTTGGCTGGGGAGCACGCACCTGGGGGTTCCAATGGCGTTTCATCACTTCTGTGAAACGTTCATGGTTGGGGAATGAGGAAAACGTTGAGCACCAGCCACAGGGGTGCATAGCGCAGCGCGCGTCCGTGACGCTCACGTGCCGCGTACAACAGCACCGCAAGCACCAAACCCGTGGCAAAGCGCAACAGTCCTCCCGGCTCACGAAAGGTGGAAAATGGCAGAAACACAATGGCAAGCGCATTCCACAACAGTGCAAACAC
>CAYSXA010000078.1:0-12154 GCA_964435005.1 uncultured Anaerolineaceae bacterium
CGCCGCCCACCACCCCTTCCCCAGAGGTGGCGGTACTTGTGGGTAATCACCAGCACAAAAAGAGCCGCGCCCGAAAACAGGCGCGGCTTCCTGTTCACAACCTGTCTCGTCTCACACCCAACCGCGCAGTTTCATCGCTTCCACCACGCGCGAGATAGCCACCAGATAGGCCCCCTTCCGGTTATGCACGTCCTTCTTGCGCGCCATGTTATGCACCGCGTGGAAGGCCGCCGTCATCTTTTTATCCAGCCGTCGGTGTACAGTCTCCAGGTCCCAATAGTAATCGTAGGCGTTTTGCACCATCTCGAAGTAGGAGACCGTCACCCCTCCGGCGTTGCACAGAAAGTCCGGGATCACGTACACGCCGTTCTCGTGCAGGATGTCATCTGCTTCGGGGGTGGTGGGGCCGTTGGCCAGTTCGACCACCACGCGGGCGCGGACGCGGTCAGCATTGTGTTCGGTGATCACCCCTTCCAACGCCGCCGGGACAAGAACATCTGCGTCCAGTTCAAACAGTTCTTCGTTGGTGATGTTTTCCGCGCCGGGGAAGTCAACCACCGAGCCGGTCTCGCGCTTGTGAGCAGTCACTTCGGCGTAGTCCAGGCCATTGGGATTGTAGATGCCTCCTTTGGAATCCGAGACGGCGACCACCTTGAGGCCGAACATCTCCTGGCCCAGTTTGTGGGCAAAGGAGCCAGCGTTGCCGTATCCCTGGATGGCAGTGGCCGCGCCATTCAGGTCCATGCCGAGCACACTGGCCGCTTCGCGCAGCACGTACATCCCGCCGCGAGCGGTGGCGTCGCCGCGACCAGCGGAGCCACCCAACGCCAGTGGCTTGCCCGTGATCACGCCGAATTCGTTGTATCCGCGCAGCGCAGCGAACTCGTCCACCATCCAGGCCATGATCTGGGAATTAGTGTACACGTCCGGCGCAGGCACATCGCGCTCCAGGCCCAATAGTTGCCCCACCGCGCGGATGTAGCCCCGACTCAAGCGCTCCAACTCGCCCAGCGAAAGTTCACGCGGATCGCACACCACACCACCTTTGCCGCCACCCAGTGGGATGTCCACCACAGCGGTCTTCCAGGTCATCCAGGCCGCCAGGGCGCGCACTGTGTCAATTGTCTCATCGGGATGAAAACGAATGCCACCCTTCGTCGGACCGCGTGCGTCGTTGTATTGCACGCGGAAACCGTGGAAGATGCGCGTCGAGCCGTCATCCATGCGCACAGGGAAAGTGACGTGCAACTCCCGCCTGGGCCAGCGCAACAGTTCGTGCGTCGCTTCATCCAGGCCAAGGATCTCTGCCGCTTCGTCCAGTTGAGCTTGAGCGATCTCGAATGGGTTACGGTAAACAGGGGCTGAAACAGCCATCAAACACCTCCTTCCATGAGAAAACCTGTCTGAGAAAAAAGCGCCATGCTGAGTCCAGCACGGCGCAACAACCTACAGCCAGCCGCGAAGTTCCATTGCCCGCACCACCCTGTCGATGGCGACCATGTACGCGGCGTCGCGCATGGGGACGCCTTCGCTCTCAGACATGGAGAGCACGCTCTGGAAGGCGGCTGTGATCTTTTGATCCAGCCGCTCCAGTACCTCCTCGCGCGACCAGTAGTAGTTCATGTCGTTCTGCACCCCTTCGAAGTATGAGACCGTCACCCCGCCCGCGTTGCACAGGAAGTCAGGGATCACGAAGATCCCGCGTGCCTGGAGTTCCTCATCAGCCTCCGGCGTGGTCGGGCCATTGGCGCCTTCGGCGATCAGGCGCACACGGTCGCTGATGCGATGCACCGTCTCGCCGTTGATCTGGCCTTCCAGCGCCGCCGGGATGAGCACGTCCACATCTTTGCTCAACCAGGCATCCGCATCCTCAATCAGATACCCCGCTTCGCGGGCACGGTCCTTGTCAATCGTACCATACTGATCGGTGATGGATTGCAGAAAGCGCGGGTCCACGCCGTCGGGATGGCTGACGGTGTAGGGCATGCGGTCTTCGCGATCCCAGTAGGAGACGCAGGCCACCTTGCCGCCCAACAGCTCGGTGAACCCAATCGCAGCGTACTGCGCCACATTGCCGAAGCCCTGGATGGCGGCCACGCTTTCCGTGGGGTCCATCTTCAGGTGCTTCATCGCCTCGCGCACGTTGTAAATCACGCCAAAGCCGGTGGCCTCGGTGCGTCCGAGTGACCCGCCGCCGCCAACCGGCTTGCCGGTGATCACGCCAGGGGTGTACTCGCCCACCAGTTTGGAATACTCGTCCATCATCCAGCCCATCATCTGGGGCGTGGTGCCCACGTCGGGGGCGGGCACGTCCATGCGCGGCCCGATGTTCTTCCATACCTGGTCGATCCAGCCGCGGCACAGGCGCTCCTTTTCGCCCACAGAGAGGCTGGCCGGGTCCACCGCCACGCCCCCTTTACCGCCGCCCAGCGGGATGTCGGCCACCGCGCACTTCCAGGTCATCCACATCGCCAGCGCGCGGATGGTATCCACCGTCTCGGACGGATGGAAGCGGATGCCACCCTTCGCTGGCCCGCGGGCGTCGTTGTGCTGCACCCGATAGCCAAAGAACACCCGAATCGTCCCGTCGTCCATGCGGATAGGGATCATGAACTTGAATTCCCGCATTGGCCAGCGTAGCATCTCACGCACCTGCGGGTCCAGATTGAGCAGTTCCGCCACATGGTCGAACTGCTGCTGTGCCATCTCAAAGGCGTTGGTGATGTCTCTCATCGGTTATGTTTCCCTCGTCTCTGACAAAATATAAGCGGGCACCTCGGAGGTACCCGCTTGGTTATTCCGCCGTATTCCGTTACGATGCGGCAAAGCCAGTGAAGCATCATCGGACACCTTGCCTTGCGCTCGAATTGTCCCGGCGCTTTAAAAGTACCGCAATTAGCCTCGAACGTCAAGTCTCCGCCCGCTGGTCGAGTTGCCGCTGCAATTCGGCGCGCACCACCTGAGGATTCGCCCGCCCCTGCACCGCGCGCATCACCTGGCCGAACAGCCAGTTCGCCACGCTGTGTTTGCCCTCCAGGTACTTCTGCACCTCGGCGGGATGATCTGCGAGCACCTGCTGCACCAAATCGGCGAGGAAATCGGCATCTGAGATTTGCTCCAGCCCGCGCGCAGCGACGATGCGCTCTGCTTCCTGGCCGGTCGTGAACATCTCGGCCAACACCTCTTTGGCCGTGTTCTGGTTGATGCGCCCCTGCGCCACCATGCGCAGCAGGTCTGCGAGCATGGTGGGAGTGATGCGCAAGTTGTCCACCGCCACGCCGTGCTGATTCATCAACGAGAACAGTTCACCGGTCACCCAGTTGGCGACCTGTTTGGGTGCGATCCCTTCTGCGGCAGACACGGTCTGCTCGAAGAAATCAGCCACCGCGCGCTCTGCCACAAGCACCCCGGCGTCGTACGCCGAGAGGCCGTACTCCTGCTGGAAGCGATGATAGCGGTCGTGGGGCAGTTCCGGCAGTTCCGCACGCACGCGCTCGATCCATTCCTGCTCGACCACCAGCGGCGGCAAATCCGGCTCCGGGAAGTAGCGGTAGTCATGGGCTTCTTCCTTACCCCGCTGGGAGACGGTGACGCCGCGCACGTCATCCCAGCCCAGCGTCTCCTGACGCACCGTACCGCCCGACCGCAACACTTCTGTCTGGCGGGCGATCTCGTAGGCCACCGCCCGCTCCAGCGCGCGGAAACTGTTCAGGTTCTTGATCTCGGTGCGCGTACCAAGTTCACTGCTCCCTTTCGGGCGCACCGAAACGTTGGCTTCGAAACGGATCACGCCTTTCTGCATATCGCCGGAGTTCACACCCAGGTAGCGCAGCACCGACCGCAGCGCCTCACCGTAGGCCCGTGCCTCTTCCGGCGAGCGCAAATCCGGCTCAGAGACGATCTCCAGCAACGGCACGCCGGCGCGGTTCAGATCCACCAGCGAACAGGTCTCCCCGTTCCCGTTGACGTGCGTCAGTTTGCCCGTGTCCTCCTCCAGATGCACCCGCCGCACGCGGATCACGCGCTCGCCCGCACTGGTGCTGATCAGGAGCCGTCCGTTCACCGCCAGCGGCTGCTCGTACTGCGAAATCTGGTAGCCTTTTGGCAGATCGGGGTAAAAGTAGTTCTTGCGCGCGAAGATGCTGGTGTGTGCAATCTCACATTCCAGCGCCAGCGCCACACGCAACGCGTACTCCACCGCCCGTCGGTTAACCACCGGCAGCACACCAGGCATGCCAGCGCACACCGGACAGACCGCCGTGTTTGGTTCCGCGGTGGTGGCATCCACCACAGGGCAGGCACAAAACATCTTCGACCGTGTCGCCAGTTCGGCGTGCACTTCCAGACCAATAATGGCTTCGTATTCCATCGGCTGATTTTCCTACGGTGCACTGACCTCAAAATCATCAAACGAAACTTCCAGGCCGCCGGTCTCAAACGTACCGGCGATCAACCCCACGTCGCCGCTGGTGAAGGTATCGTCCTCCACCCGCGCCAGGACGGTATCATTGACAACCAGGAACAGCTTGTTCCCCACACAGCCCACACCCAGGGTAAAGTGGTCTTCCTGAGGTACGTCGGGCGACTGTGTCCAATCCACCAGATACGATTCCTGGCCATTTTCCATCTTCCAGATAGCGTAGTAGCCGTCCTCCGAGACCTCAAAGGCGTAGAAGTTGTCGCCATCCTGGTAACGGCAGATCACCCCGACATCGCCCTCGCCAGTCGCTGCTTCGACGCGCACGTCCACCACGATGATGCTATCGGCGAAGTCCTGGCCGGCAGTGCTCCACAACCAGGCGGACGGTTTGTCCACACGCAGGCGAAAACGCCCATCCTGATAGAAGCCGCTACCACTCGAAGCCTCTCCAGTCGCCCAACCGCTGTTCGGGTCGGAGAAATCGTCGGAGAACAACACCTCACCCGAAGCCGGCAACTCTTCAGGAGGCGGGGTGGCCGGCCCGGCAGCACCGACAGCGGGCGCGTACACGGCGAAGTCATCGAACGAGACCTCCAGGCCGCCG
Organism: uncultured Anaerolineaceae bacterium; assembly: GCA_964435005.1. Lineage (GTDB taxonomy): Bacteria > Chloroflexota > Anaerolineae > Anaerolineales > DRMV01 > CAYSXA01. Next base: position 5,025 of record CAYSXA010000078.1, read on the forward strand.
GTATCCCACGTGCCGGCGATCAAACCGACGTCGCCGGTGCGCAGCGAACGATCCTGTACCTCACCGAGCACCGTGTCACCCAGCGCCAGCACCAGCCGATCGCGCACGCAGGCCGCCCGTAGAGGCACCTCGCTGTCCAGCGATACGCCATCCGGCAACGGCGTCCAGTCTACCAGACTCTGATATTCCCCATTCAGGTACATCCAGATCACAAAGAAGCCGTCTTCGGAGACCTCCAGCGCGTAGAAGTTGTCGCTGTCCTGGTAGCGGCAGATGATGCCAAAGTCCCCTTCGCCCGTCGGGCTCTCGACCCGCGCGGTCACCTCCACGACCACGTTCGCCTGATCCAGACCAGGTGTGTTCCAGATCAGGTGTTGCGTTTCATCCACGCGAATGTGGTAGCGACCGTCCTGGTTGAAGAGCGCACCGCCGCTTAATGTGTCCTCAGGCCAGTTGTCCGACAGCGTGGTGAAGTCCTCGTTGTAGGTCAAATCGCCTGTCGCCGGGAAGGTTCCCGGTTCAACTGCAGGCGATGAAGGCTCTTCGATCACCGCCACCTCACCGCGCTTGGCCGCTTCAATGAGCGGCAGCGCCAGGTTCACCGGACGCAACGCGTTAATGAAACCACCGGTCGGCACGCAGGCGTCGTTTTCGTCAATCACGCCATCGCGATTGGTGTCGGCCAGCGTGCGGCAGTCCACAAATTGATCGTCGCCGCCGTAGCCCAGTTGCGTGGGCACCCCGATCAACTCGCCGCGCGCGTTGGCCGCCAGGCCGCCGCTGTTGCCGCCAGCGATAGTCGCCGAGGTCTTGATGAAGGCACGATCACCATACGGTTCTTCCGAGGTGAACCCGCTCACCTCGCCACGCGTCAGGGTGATCGTCTGGCCGCCGATGCCCGGATAGCCGAGGATCACGATAGGATCGCCCAGGCGCAACTGATTGGGATCACCAATACGGGCGAACGGCAATCGCAGCGCGGCGCGATCCACCGGATTCCCGTCCAGGTCAGTCGTCACGCGAATCACCGCGATGTCCAGCCGGGGATCCGCCTGCATCACCTCGGCGTAAAAAGAAGGCATGGGTGGTTTGTCCTCCGCTTCAGTCAGCGAAACGAGCAGCTTTTCCACCCGATAGTACTTATCCGAGAGCACCACGTGGGCGTTGGTCAGGATCAGGCCATCGGGGGTGATGATTGTGCCGGAGCCCGTCCAGCCTTCAATCAACGTGCCGCCGTCATCCACCATTGCCGTGATCTGCACCACCGCACGGAAGGGGATGCGTTCCGCAGGCCGCGGCTGAGCGGTAGGGGGGATGGCGGGCTTCGTTGAAGGAAGCGCTGTTGCCTTGCCGACCGGTTTTGGAGCTGTGGGCGTTGCTGCCGGCGTGACCGGCAGGTTACAGGCCAGTGAGACCGCCACCCAAAGTCCCAGCATCAGGAGAAAAAACCGCCGTAATGTCATTTCACACCTCTCGGATTCGCTGCAGAAAACGCGCCATACGCTCCAACGCCTCTTCGATCTGCTCATAAGCGGTGGCATACACACATCGCACATGCCCTTCACCACCCGAACCAAACGCCGAGCCGGGAATGACCGCCACTTTCTCTTCAACTAACAGCCGTTCCGAGAACGTCATATCGTCCATGCCGCTCACTTCGATATTGGGGAAAGCGTAGAACGCACCCTGCGGCTCCGGCGTGAGCAGCCCGATAGCGTTCAGCCCATCCACAATCAACCGCCGCCGACGCTCGTATTCAGCCAGCATGGCCTGCACATACGGTTCCCCCTCCTGCAAGGCGCTCAGCGCCGCAATTTGCGACATGGTGGGTGCAGACATGATGGTGTACTGATGAATTTTCAACAGCCCGTCCAGGATGGAGGCGTCTGTAGCGGCAAAGCCCACCCGCCAGCCGGTCATGGCGTAATCTTTTGAGAAGCCACCCAGCGTAATCGTGCGCGCGCGCATCCCCGGCAGGGAAGCGAAACTCACATGCTCCACGCCGTACACCAGCCGGTCGTAAATCTCATCCGAGATCACCAGCAGGTCGTTCGCCTCGGCGATCTCTGCGATGGCCTGCAACACCTCGCGCGAAGCGACCGCACCGGTCGGGTTGTTCGGGTAGCCGAGCAGGATGAGCTTGGTACGCGGCGTGACCGCAGCCGCAATCGCCCGAGGGTCAGGTTGAAAGCCATCCTCCGCGTTAGTTGGGACGTCCACCGGCACGCCGCCCGCCAGGATCACCTCACCCTGGTAGGAGACAAAACACGGCGTGGGAATGATCACCTCGTCGCCGGGGTCGATCAACGCGCTCAAGGCCAGGTACAGTGCCTCGGACACGCCCACCGTGACCACAATCTCGCTTTCCGGGTCGTAGGACACGCCATACCGCTGCGCCCAGTGTGCCGCGATCGCCTGGCGCAATTCCAGAATACCAGCATTCGAGGTATAGTGCGTGTGTCCTTCCTCCAGCGCCCGGATGCCGGCACGCAGGATCGGCTCTGGCGTGACGAAATCCGGCTCGCCGATACCCAGCGAGATCACGTCCTGCATGGTCGCCAGAATGTCGAAGAACTTACGGATACCCGAAGGCTTCAGCCGATGGACACGAGCGGCATGATAGGGAGATGGCATGGACTGCTCCTGAGCAAAATTTCAACCTCAACCCCACCTGGCGGTCTATATCCGCCGCATCTCCTGCCCGCCGAGGCAGGGAACTGGGGATAACTGGATTATTCTCCCGATTCTACCAGGAAGGGCGACCTCTGAGGAGGCCGCCCTTCAGCTTAATCGTCAGTGGGGGAGAGGATCACAGCAGAGCCTCCAGCGGGCGGAATTCCAGGCTAAAGGCCTCAGCCACCGCCGGATAGGTGCACACGCCGCGATAGGTGTTCACCCCGCGCGCCAGCACATGGTTCTGCTTCACGGCCTCTGCAAAGCCCTTGTCCGCCAGTTCCAGGGCATAGGGCAGGGTCGCATTGGAAAGAGCGTAGGTGGATGTGCGCGGCACTGCGCCCGGCATGTTCGTTACTCCGTAGTGTACCACACCATCCACTTCATAGACCGGGTTGCTGTGCGTGGTCGGGTGGATGGTCTCCACACAACCACCCTGGTCGATAGCGACGTCCACGATCACACTACCGGGCTTCATACGCAAGACCATCTCGCGGGTGACCAGGTGCGGGGCGCGCGCACCGGGGATCAGCACAGCACCTACCAGCAAGTCGGCACGCTCGACCGCATTGGCGATGTTCAGTTCGTTCGAGGCCAGCGTGGTCAGGTTGCCGTGCAGCACGTCGGCCAGGTAACGCAGGCGGTCGAGGTTCTTGTCAATGATGATCACGTGCGCGCCCATACCCAGCGCGATCTTGGCTGCGTTCGTGCCCACCGTGCCGCCGCCAATAATCACCACGTCCGCCGGACGCACGCCCGGCACACCGCCGAGCAGTTTGCCGCGTCCGCCGTGCGCTTTTTCCAGGTAGTGCGCGCCCACCTGCACCGCCATCCGACCAGCGACCTCGCTCATCGGCGTGAGCAGCGGCAGCACGCCGTTGTCCAGTTGCACGGTCTCGTAGGCCACTGCCGCCACCTTCTTCTGGAGCAACTCCTGCGTCAGTTCCGGCTCCGCCGCCAGGTGCAGGTAGGTGAACAGCAACAGGTCTTCGCGCAGGTAAGGGTACTCCTCCGGGCGCGGCTCTTTGACTTTCATGATCATCTCGGCGCCCTCCCACACCTCCTTCGCCGTGGGAAGGATGGTCGCGCCCACCGCAGCGTACTCATCGTCGCTGAACCCGCTTCCCGCGCCCGCGCTGGCCTGCACCAGCACCTGATGTCCGTGCCGTACCAGTTGCCGCACACCACCCGGCGTGAGCGCCACGCGGTACTCATTATCCTTGATTTCTTTGGGGACTCCAACGATCATGGTTTGCTCCTTGGTCTCTCAAGATCAGCCCGCCCATCACCGGCGGGTAAGTTGCCACGAATCAGTATCTTCATGATAGCTCAGGTCGAACACGTCCAAATCCTCCGTGAGCACCCGAAACCAGCGCATTGACGGTTCGTTCCAGGTGGCAAGGATAGCTGTCACCGCACGCCAGCGGCCCTCCCACCAGATTTCTTTGGGCCGTTGGGCATACGTAAAATCTGACCGACAGCGCACTGGTTCGTCCATAGGACAACAAAAAGGCGACCTTCGGTCGCCTACAGTTGAATCGTCGAATGGTCGCCAACGTTCAGACACGCCGCGCGCCCCTCCACGCGCGCCCGTCGTCCGATCAGGCTGGCCTCCACCACCGCATTGGTCACCTGTGCGCCGTCCTCCAGGATGGCGTTCCGCACCACACTGCGCTCCACGCGGCAGCCGGGGCCAATCGAGGCGTACGGCCCGATGACCGCCTGCACCAGTTCCGCCGTCGGGTGCACGTACACCGGAGGGACGATCACCGCCCCGTCGGCGCGCACCTGAGCTGTGTTGTCGCGTCTGTGGTCGAGCAGGTAACGGTTGGTCGCCAGCAAGGCGTCCGGCGTACCGGCATCCAGCCACACCTCCACCGGGTGCGTGCGCATCCGCAGGCCGCCTTCCAGCATGATGTTGATCGCATCCGCCAGGAAGTACTCGCCCTTGAGTTGAATGTCGCGCCGCATCTGCTCCTCAATCGCCGCGACCAGCGCCTGCGAATCCTCAAAATAGTAGAAGCCGACCACCGCCAGGTTGTTCTCCATGGTCTGCGGCTTCTCCACCAGCCGGGTGACCCAGCCCGCTTCGTCGAGCACGGCCACCCCAAAGCGGCGCGGGTCGGGCACGGGTTTCACCCAGGCGACCGCCTGCGCGGTCTCGTCTTCCAGAAAGGCAAAGTCCGTCTCAATCAACGTGTCGGCGAAGACCATCAGCATCGGGCCGCGCAGCAGGTCTTTCGCCATGTAGATCGCGTGCGACTGACCGCGCATCTCTGGCTGTTCCACGTAATGCACTTTGAGATGCGGGTAATGCTGCGCCATGTACGGGGCCATCTGGTCGCCCAGATAACCCACGATGAAAATCAGTTCCACGTTGTCAGGATCGGGAAGGCTCTGGAAGGAGTCCAGGAGATGACCAAGCACCGCCTTGCCCGCCACACTGATCAGTTGCTTGGGCTTGCTCCAGGTATGCGGGCGCAGCCGGGTACCAAACCCGGCCATGGGAATCACGATCTTCAACGTTTCGCCCATGCGTTTCTCCTTGGAGGTATAATGCGGAGGTATTTTACCACTTCCCAGATCGACACACGGGGGCACATCCATGCTCCAGCGCGAGCCGAACAGGGATCACATTTTCTCAGTACACCTCGATCGCGCCATGCTTGCGCCCCCGGCTTGCCCCCTTTTTTATTCTGTGCTACATTGAAGGCATGAGAGCGCGTGCATGCTGGTGGATACTCTGGACGCTGGGGATGTTGCTGCTCGGTAGCGCTCCACCATCCGTGCGCGCCCAACACCTCTCCTCAACGGACAAACAGGCCATCACGCAGGCTGTGCTGAAAGCAGTCCAGGCGCACCGCGATCGAGTGATCGGTTTTCTGATCTTCGAGGTGCGTGTGGCTCAGATCGAAGTTTCACCAGACGGCAACACCGCCCTGGCCTGGCTGCACTTCCACGACCCTCAGACTGGCGATTTAATCCCCAGTGAGCCAGGGCTGGCCATCGCTCGACGGGTGGGAGACGCTTGGCGCATCACGCTGCAGGCCGACGCCACGTGGAATACCGCCTTGAACACCTTGCCCCCAACCCTGCTACCCGGCGCAGCACGCAATCCTTTTTACCTGACCACAGCCACCCGTGCCCCGTCCGCTCCGCTGACCGGTTACTTACTCCCCTGGCCTAACGGGCGCGTCGTGCGTCTCTCCCGTTCTATCTCCCACGGAGGCCAGGAAGTGTACGCCTTTGACTTTTATGACGGCACCACCTTCCCGGTGCACGCTGCTCGCAGTGGCAAAGTGAAATACGTCGTATGGAACTACCCCAACGGCTACGACGACGGAAACTGCAACCACGCCAATTACCTCGTGGTGGAAGACACCACCACCAGTCCAACTTCCTATGCCGTGTATCTGCACCTGGCGCAGAACAGCATCCCGCAGGCATTACGCACGCGAGGTGCACCGGTGTATCAGGGACAGTTCCTGGGCTACGCTGATGACACCGGATGCTCCACCGGCCACCACTTACACTTCCAGGTACATACCAATCCCTATTCATGGTACAGCGCTTCGGTGGATATCACCTTCGACGATGTCAACATCAACGGTGGCCGTCCCCGCACAGTGGCCGAGGCGAACAGCGGCTTCTGCTTCCCCGCGCCCTGTCAGGGGCGTGACTGGTACGTCTCTGGCAACCACACGGATGCCACACCTCCCACCGGCGACCTGACGCTCCCGGTGAGCGCCACGATCACCACTACGTCCACGATCACCATCACCGGTTGGGCACAGGACGACACAGCGCTGGGCGGGGTACAGATTGTGGCGCAGACCGGCTACGGCGGCGCCTGGAGCAAAATCGGCCCGCTTTTCACCACCTCGCCGTTCACCTACACCTGGGACCTGTGCGCTGAGAACGTGGCCGCCGGGCCGGTCAGTCTGGCGTTGCAGATCACGGATTCTTCGGCCAATCTCGCGCCCGGCCTACCGGGTCTGCGGCACCTGGGCGTACATCCCGTCTGCTCACCGCCGCCGCCCGCCTGCGCCCCCACCGCCAACCAGGTGGCGCTGCATATGACCCCGAACTTCGGCGCGCCGTGTGTGGTGCTCGATGTGGGGGATTACACAGACGCCGCCCCGTTGCTGGCGCTCAAGCACGAGGTCGCCTCGGTGCAGGTGGGCGCGAACGTCTGGGTCACCCTGTTCGACCAACCCAATTTTCAGGGACGCAGCGAGACGTTCACCACCGACGACCGCAATCTGAGCGACAACCGCCTGCACGCGCCGCCGCTTCAGGTGCAATCCGTACGGGTGGGACAACGCACCGACGCGCCTTTCCCGCCAAACCCCGTCTGGCCGGTTTCAGTCACGTTGCCCGCCGAGGCCTCTCTCACGCTCTATGCCGCCGACGCGGGCGGCGGCACAGCCTTTCAGTTCCGTCATACTGTACCCACA
>CAYSXA010000079.1:0-11843 GCA_964435005.1 uncultured Anaerolineaceae bacterium
GTTCAGTCCGGCTTGACATCGAACGCTTGTTCTGATAAAATAACAGCACAAATGAACGAAGAAACGGCTCATGCCACTGGCCTTTCATTTGCCCTCGTCCATGAGCCAGCCTCAGGCTGGAGGAAAAAACCATGATGGCACGAAAACAGACCCCCCTGAACGAGAAACACCGCCGCATTCTGGCGTTCATTGACGATTACACCGCGGAAAACGGCTTTCCCCCTTCTATTCGAGACATCAAAGAGGCCACGGGCATCTCCTCAACCTCGGTAGTGAAATATCATCTGGATCGCCTGGTCAGGGAAGGGCTGATTGAGCAGGAAGCCGGAATTTCCCGCGGGCTGCGTCTGACGGATCGTGCCTTTGAGTTCCTGGGGCGCGCGCGCGGCGGGCTGAAACGCCTGGCGGATACCCTGGACGAGCTGGTCAGCGTGCCCATTGCCGGCCCGGTGGCCGCGGGTATCCCGATCCAGCCCCTCGACCAGCTCGACCCCGAACTGGATACCGTGGACATCCCCCGCAGCATGTTGCCGCGGAACTTCAAATCGGGTGAGTTCTTCGCTCTGGAGGTCAAAGGGGATTCCATGATCGACGCGTTGGTCTACGACGGCGACATCGTGATCCTGCGCCGCATGGAAGGACGCCCGCACAACGGGGAAATGGTCGCTGTGTGGTTGAACGATCGAAATGAGACCACGTTGAAGTACTTCTACCTCGATGAGCGCACCGGTCGGGTGCGCTTGCAACCGGCCAACCCCATGCTGCAGCCGATCTACATTGATGATCCCTCTACCGTCGAAGTACGCGGCAGGGTGGTGATGGTCATCCGCCAGATGGAGCATCCTCTGGCCGCATGACTTTGTCGACCGGAAGAAGAACCGCCTGGCAACGTTGCCAGGCGGTGTTTTTTTATTCCTTCACCAGGTGCACCGTCTGGATCGGGTAAGGAATTTCGATCCCGTGACGGGCAAAGGCGGCGCTGACCGCTTCCAGCGCGTCGTTCTTCGCCTGGCGTGGGTTGGTCTCGCTGGTGTCGATCCAGAAGTACAGGGTCAGGTTGATTGAGGCGTCGGCGAAGGTGTGGAAGGCGACTTCAGGTGCCGGGTCGTCCAGCAGACCGGGAATCTGCTGCATTGCTTCCATTGCCGCCTCGCGCACGCGGCGCAGGTCGGAGTCGTAGGCCACGCCTACTTCCAGCGACACGCGACGGCGTGGTGTGCGGCTGAAGTTCACAATCGCGTTGGTGAACACCTCGGTGTTCGGAATCAACACGTCGCGCCCGTCGAATGTGCGCAGGTGCGTGGCGCGCAGGTCGATGGATTGCACTATGCCGCTGAAGCCGTTGACCTCGATCGCGTCGCCCAGCTCGAACGGCTGTTGCAGCAGCAGCAACACGCCAGCGATGAAGTTCTTGCTCACATCCTGGATGGCAAAGCCCACGGTGAACCCCAGGATGCCCAGCCCGGTGAGGAGGGCGGTCAGGTCGAAGCCGACCTGTTGCAGCGCGGTCAACGTGGCCAGCGTCACCAGTCCCCAGCGGGTCATCTGGCGCACCAGCAGCGCCGCTTCAGGGTCGGTCTGGCGGCGCTGCAGCGCCCGCTCCACGATTTGCGCCAGCCACCCGGCCAGCCACAGGCCGCCGACGAAAATCACCAGCGCGCTGATCAGGTTGGGGAGAAGGTCGATCACCTTCTGGATCTTCAGGCTCAAATTCACCATACACACCTCCTGCAAGTGCGTGGTCGCGTGCGTTTGTGTGGGGTGGGTGATGGGATCAACGATTCAGGGGGTTTTGGGGGTAGTGCTCTGTGGGTGATCTGCGGATGGATCAGGCCGCGGCCCGAATCACTGCGTCCCACTGTTGAAGCAACCGCTGTCGAATGGGCGATTTTTCCTCTTCCAGCAGAAACGCGCCGTCCAGCGCCGCCAGCGTTCGTTCACGCAGCACGTCCAGCGGCAGGCCGAGGTCTTGGTGGGCGATGCGGTATTCATCGCTCAGCGTAATGTGGGAGACTGAGGGATCGTCTGTGTTGATGGTCGCGTTCAGACCGGCGTTCAACATGTGCGCCAGCGGGTGGTTACTCAGCGCGGGCACCACGCCGGACTGATAGTTGCTGGTGATGCACACCTCGAACAGCGTGCCGCGCTCGCGCGCCAGCGCCACCACGTTGGGGTCTTCGAGCACGCGCACGCCGTGGCCGATGCGTTCGGCGTCCAGATCGCGAATGGCTTCCCGCACGTTTCCGGCGCCGCTCCACTCGCCGGCGTGGATGGTGATGTGCAGCCCTGCTTCGCGTGCCTCGCGGAACACCTCACGGAAGGGCGTGGCCGAGAACTCTGCCTCGTTGCCCGCCAGGTCGATGCCCACGATGCCCCGCTCGCGTCGCTCGATGGCAAACTGTACCACCCTGGCCGCCAGTTCCACCGGTTCGTGGCGGTTCACGCTGGCGATCAGGCGGGTGGGCAGGTTGAACTCGCGGGAAGCCTGTTCCGTGGCCTCAATTACCCAGTCCATGACCTCGGCCAGGTGAAAGCCCTGCACGTTGCTCAGCGCCACGGGCGTGAAGCGCAATTCCAGATAAAACACGTTGTCCGCCGCCGCGTCCGCAATCGCTTCGCGGGTGAAGCGGGTGATCACGTCCTTCGATTGGTAGAACAGTCGTAGCGTCTTGAATTTGGAGAGGAAGTTCTCAAAGGTGAACGGCTCTTCGTCGAGAATCTGCACCAGTTCTCGCAGACGCGGCGGATCGCTCGCCGGCACATCCAGGCCGTGCTGGTGAGCGACTTCGAGCATGGTGCTCAGTCGCAACGAGCCTTCGAGATGGCGGTGCAGTTCGACTTTGGGGAGCCGTTTGAACAGGTCTTCCGACGCCACGGCCAGACTCCTAACGTTTCTTCCGACGTCGCCGACGTTTGCCTTTACCTTTGCCCTTTGACTGACCTTCGGCCTGCGCGGCGGTTACGGCGCGCGGTGCTTCCACGCGTGGGGTGCTCATCTGGGTGCGGTAGGTAAACATCCGCGAGACCACACCCATGCGAATGTCGCTGAGCAGTTGCTGGAACAGCTCGTACGACTTCGCTTTGTATTGTACCAGCGGATCGCGTTGCCCGTAAGCCTCCAGGCCGATGGACACGCGCAGGGCTTCCATGCGGGTCAGGTAGTCCACCCAGAGCTGCGAGATCACGCCGAGCAACAACTGGCGGTAGTTGTGGGTCATGCGCCAGCGACCCAGCGCTTCGCGCAGGTCGGGGTGCATCTCTTCCGGCCACTCGCTCAGCGGGTGGTTGCGCCACTGCTCCACCGTCTCTTCCCCGACCAGCGAGGCGATCACGCGCGGTAGCGTGGCGTCGTACACCTGTGCCAGCGAGGTGCCCTTCATCCGCCCCCACTCTTCCTCGCCGTAGGCGTCCTGGATGGCCTGCTGGGCGCCTTCCAGGTGCTCCAGCACGTCTTCGGTGATCGCTTCAGGCGTCTGATCTTCCAGCGCGTGGGCGGCCAAGTAGACGTAGGTCAGGCGGGTGGTACGCATCCAGACGCGTCGGTGCGTCTTCTTGTCGAAGGTTGCGCGCGCGCCCTGCGGCATCTGCACAAGCAGGCGGATCAGGTGTTGCCGATCCAGCATTTCCGGCATGGACTTGAGCAGATTATCCACATCTTGCGCGATCGCGCCATCCCCATTCGAGCCGATGTAGCGCTCGATGCGGCGGTCGAAGGTCTGCTGCACCACGTCGAGCAGCAGGTCGCCGAGTTCGTTCCAGGCGTCCAGGCTGAGTTGCCCGGCCTGCACCTGAATGGCAACCGGTTCTTCCAGACGGCGCTGCACCGCGCCCATCAGCCGCGCAAAGTGAATGGCGGCTAGCGTGCGCTCCACCTGTTCCCGGACGACCTCATAAGCCTCATCGGGGTCATCGCGCAGCGCGCGCAACTGCGATGGGGGGAGTTTGATCGTCATTCCCAGCGCGGCGTTCAGTTCTTCGCCCAATTGCTGCGGCGAGCGGTGGTCGGTTTCGTCCTCCAGTTCCAGCCCTTCGAGGAAGGTGTCCAACGCGTCCAGCCGCTCGTTCAACTGTGCCTCGAACTGGTCAATTGTGGAATCCAGCAGGCGGTTCACCGAACGGAGCACGTGGTCGGCCTCCGCCTGGATAGCATCACGCGCCAGATCGAGCACCGCCTGACGCGCCTGTGCTTTGGGCAACGGCCCGTCGGCGAGCAGATCGCGCAGCAACACTTCCATCGGGTAGGAAGGGTAGATGTGTTCGTTCAGGCCGATGGCCGGCTGAATCTGCTCCAGGAAGGCCAGCAGCCGCCAGGGGCCTTCTTCATCTTCCAGCGCCTGGGGCACCCGCTGCTGCAATTCGGTGCGCAGCATCTCGTTCACATCTTCGGTCAGGTCGTCTTTGACGAAAATGCGATCGCGCTGGGCGTAGATCGTGGCGCGCTGGGTGTTCAGCACATCGTCGTATTCCAGCAGGTGCTTGCGGGTATCGAAGTTCGCGCCTTCCACGCGGGTTTGCGCCTGCTCGATGATGCGGTTCACCAGGCCGTGCTCCAGCGGCACGGCATCGTCCACCTTCAGGCGTTTCATCATATTGTCCACCTGCTCGCCGCCGAACAGGCGCATCAGGTCATCCTGCAGGGAGAGGTAGAAGCGCGAGGAACCGGGGTCACCCTGTCGGGCAGCGCGACCGCGCAACTGGTTGTCGATGCGGCGCGATTCGTGGCGTTCGGAGCCGATCACGTGCAGGCCGCCGAGTTCCTTCACGCGCTCCATGTCCTCCATATAGCGCAGGAAGAATTGCACCTCGGTTTCGTAGATGCCGTAGTCCGCCGGATCGAGCGCCAGCAGCGCCGCGCGGCGCTCTTCCAGGCTCAGGTTGTACGGGTCGGGGTGTCCTGCGCGACGCAGCACGCGGCTGGTGATGGCGATCACCTCTTCGGCCAGTTCGCCGCCCAGCTTGATGTCCACACCACGACCGGCCATGTTGGTGGCGATGGTCACCGCGCCGAATGCGCCCGCGCCGGCGATGATCTGGCTCTCTTCAGTGTGCTTGCGGGCGTTCAACACCTGGTGCGGGATGCCCCCTTGCAACGCCTGAAGCAGGCGGTCTGCGCTTTCGGGCGGCAGGCGCAGCAGGTCGAGCAGGCGGGGCAGGTTCTCGCGGCTGGCCGGGTTGGCCGGCACGCCGAGCTCGCGCGCCATCTTGCGCAGCACGTCGCGCGGCAGCTTGTGCAGGGGGGCGTAGAGCGGTTCGAGTTCGGGCCTGGCGCGCCCGTCCTCCTCTATACCGTGCTGCTCCAGCCACAGCGCGCGCAGCAGGTTGACCAGCGCCAGACGCTGCACCATGTCCGCGCGCAGGCGGGCAGAGAGCCGCTCGGAGAGCGCCACCGAGGTTGTGCCCACCAGAATCGGACGACCCAGCACGTGCAGGCGCAATATTTCCCAGATGATGGCGCGGAACTTGGCCTCCTCGGTGCGGAAGACCACGTCGGGATAATCTTTGCGCTTATAGAAGATGGGCTTCTTTTCGGGGTCGTCGCGGCGAGCGTAATACGTGTAGCGGTAACCTTCTTCGTCCGTGTCTTCCAGCGTGACCAGCGGCGCGTTCGGGCCGTAAGCCTGGTAATCCAGGTTGGTGGGGATGACCTCCACCTCCAGGTTGTAGATCTCGTGGAACTCCTCCGCTTCGGTGGCAGCGGTGCCGGTCATGCCCGACAGTTTCTCGTACATGCGGAAGTAGTTCTGGATGGTGATGGTGGCGTAGGTCACGTTCTCGGCCTGAACGGGGACGCCCTCTTTGGCCTCCACCGCCTGGTGCAACCCGTCCGACCAGCGGCGGCCCGGCATCAGGCGACCGGTGAACTCGTCAACGATGATCACCTTGCCCGCCTGCACCAGGTAATCTTTATTGCGCTTGAAGAGGAACTGAGCGCGCAGCGCCTGTTCCAGATAGCCCAGGATTTGCGCCTGCTCCGGGGTGATGTCTTCCGGGCGTTCGGGGTCGCGCAGCGGCATGCCGAGCAGCTCTTCGACGTGCGTCTCACCGACCTCGGTGAGCGTTACGGTGCGATCGCGCTCGTTGATTTCGTAGTCTTCGGGGCGCAGTTGTTTCACGATCTGCGCCATGCGCTGATACCATTCCGTGCTCTCGCTGGCCGGCCCGGAGATAATCAGCGGCGTGCGTGCCTCGTCGATCAGCACGTTGTCCACCTCGTCGATGATGGCGAAGTGGTGGCCGCGCTGCACGCGGTCTTCCAGGCGGTAGGTCATGTTGTCGCGCAGGTAATCGAAGCCGAACTCGTTGTTCGTGCCGTAGGTGATGTCGGCGGCGTAAGCTTCGCGGCGCGGCACCATGCGTAGCTGGTGTTGGTCTTCGTGCGGCGAGGAGCGTTCCAGATCGACCAGGAAGGCCTTCTTGCCGTTCTCCGTGCGGGCAGCCATTTGCAGCACGCCCACGCTCAGGCCGAGCAAGTCGTAGATCGGCGCCATCCAGCGGGCGTCGCGGCGGGCCAGGTAATCGTTCACCGTGACCAGGTGCGCGCCACGACCCACCGGCACGCCATCCAGCGGACGAAATTCCCAGCGGTCGGGGTCGTCGCCAAAGCGGCGGCGTGCCTTCTCGACCCAGGCCGGGTTGAGCGCCAGCGCGTTCAGGTACAGCGGCATCGTGGCGACCAGCGTTTTGCCCTCGCCGGTGCGCATCTCGGCGATCGCGCCCCGGTGCAGCACCGTGCCGCCGATGATCTGCACGTCGTAGTGCCGCAGGCCGATAGTGCGTTTGCTTGCCTCGCGCACCACGGCGAACGCTTCAGGCAGCAGGTCGTCCAGCGTCTCGCCGCGCGCCAGCCGGCGGCGGAAGGCATCCGTCTGGGCGCGCAGTTCCTCGTCGCTCAGTTGCTCGTAGCGGTCTTCCAGCGCGTTGACCGCCTGCACCACGTCGAGGTACTTTTCAATCGTTTTCTTGACCGGATCTCCGGAGAAAATACGGGTGAGTCGTTTGAGCATGGGTTCCTTTCCTGGGGAGCGATTATAACATGGAGGGGGGAGAGGAAGGTGGAACGAAAGGTCGTGGTTGATGATGTGGTGTGCTCGTGTCTCTGGCGGAGGAACGGCAAGAACTTCACTCCTCCCTGCGCAGAAGGAGGGGCAGGGGGGCATTTCAACCTGGATTGTTCGAATAGGGGATTGCGTCTGAGGGTGTGATGGGGATGGATCAGATCTCCTTCCGATACACCCGATGGTTCTTGTACGGCTTTGCGCCGAGGTTCTCCAGATCGTGGCGCATCTGGACGGCGGTTTCAGCCACCTGGGTGAGTTCCGCATGCTCAAAGCCGAAGTCCTTCAGCGTGCGCTCCATCTCGGCGTAGAGCAGCACGTTACCGCCCCGGCCATGGAAACGCGGCAGCACACCGGCTCCGTTCAGCGAGACCCAGTTCGTGCGCTTCAGCTCGCGCAATAGATCCAGCAGCGACCACGGCGTGAGCCGCCCATTCGCCCGTTGTAGCGCCGCCGACACATCCGGGAAGCCGAACAGGAAACCCACCACCTCGTCGCCGTGGGTGATCACCTTGATCAGGCGCGGCACGGCGACCATCAGCAGGTTGTCCAGCACGAAGTCGATCTCGCGGTCGGTCAGCGGGTAGTACTCCCAGTTCTCTACAAAGGTGTTGTTGTACGTGTGACCGATCTTCTGCGCCCAGGCGCGTAGTTCTTTCTTCGATTGAAAGGTCTTGACCTGCAACGTCCCGCGTTGCTGTACCCGCTCCGCGATGCGATGGATGCGGTCGGGAAGGTTGAAGTCCGCTACATGGATGTAAGTGGAGACAAAGTCCACCTCTTTCTCAAACCCCAGCGCTTCCATAAACCGCGGATAGTACGGATAGTTGTAGTTCATCATGGTCATCATCTGGCGGTGCTCGAAGCCTTCCACCAGGAGGCCATACCCATCAAAGGCGCTGAAGCCCTTGGGTCCCACAATGGTGTCCAGGCCACGGGCGCGTGCCCACTCGAAGGCACGCTCGAACAACGCTTTGGCCACTTCCAGATCTTCCACACAGTCGAAGAAGTAAAACGCTGCCTGCTTCGTGCCGTGATAGGCGTTGTAACGACGGTTCTCCAGCACGGCAATGCGCCCGACGACCTCCCCTTCTCGCTCGGCCAGGAAGAAATCCGCCTCTGAGTGTTCATAGTAGGGGTGCTTCCGCTTGTTCAGAGCCAGGCGGATGTCCATCCTGAGCGGCGGCACCCATTGCGGGTGACCTTTGTAAAGCCGATAGGGGAAATCCACAAAGCGATTCACGTCACGTCGGTTTTGCGTATCGATCTGGCGTACCCGGATCATGACGACCTCCTGGATGAATTTTGCGCCGGTGAGGACGAGTCAGGCAGGCCGCGGACAATCACCCCATCTCCGAAGCGTTGCCGCAGCACGACCATGGCTTCCTCCAGGCGGCGTTCCTTCTGAGATTCAGCGTCCCATAACCCCAGTTGGCGAGGCCGCGGGGACAACTGACTGACGCCAACGCCGAGCAGACGCACTGCCCGGCCTGGTTTCCAGACCTGGTCGAACAGTGATTCAGCGAAAGAGAAGATCAGGTCGAATTCATCGGTTGGGGTTTTCAGGGTGGCCTGGCGGGTGAGCGTGGTGAAATCCGGCCAGCGGATTTTGATTCGCACCGTCGCGGCGTGGAGATGCTTACGCCCCAGACGCCGTACTACCTTTTCGGTCAGCCGACGGAGCGTGTGGCGTAGTTCGACCTCGTCGCGCACATCCCTGGGGAAGGTGGTCTCATGGCTGATCGACTTGCGTTCTCGGCTGGTGACCACGGGGCGATCGTCCATACCGTGCGCCCGACGATACAGATCGACGCCATGCTGGCCGAAGAAGTCAACCAGACGCGACTCAGGCAGGCGTGCCAGGTCGCCGATGGTGTGCACGCCCATCTGCGCCAGCCGTGCGGCGGTCTTCGGGCCAACACCCCACAACATCTCCACCGGTAACGGCGCGAGGAAAGCTGCCTCCTCGCCTGGCGGCACCACGGTCAGTGCGTTGGGATACTGTCCCGGCGGGGCCTGTGCCTTGCCCACCTCAGTAGCGATCTTGGCGACCAGCTTGTTGCTTGCCAGGCCCAGTGAGCAGGGTAGCCCTACCTCTTGACGCACGCGCTGTTGCAATGCTCGCGCCACCTGCTCCACCGGCTGGGGAACCTCGCTCACGTCGAGAAAGGCCTCGTCAATCGAGATTTGTTCCACCAGCGGCGTGACCTGGCGCAGCAGTGCCATCACCTGCCGCGAGACGATAGTGTACGCCCGCCGACGGTGTGGAATCACAATCAGCTCAGGGCACAGACGTAACGCGCGTGCCATCGGCATCGCTGAACGGATCCCGTAACGTCGCGCTGCATAGGAACACGAAGCCACCACCCCTCGCTCCTCAGGCCTGCCGCCCACGGCGAACGGCTTGCCGCGCAGTTCGGGGTGGTATTGCTCCTCTACCGCGCAGAAGAAAGCGTCCAGGTCAAGGTGGATAATCCAGCGGGGCACGAGATTAGTGTAGCACAAAAAAGGGCGACAGAATGCCTGTCGCCCTTACTTCACCTGCGCGGATAGATTACGCCTCGCGGAACTCTCCCTCGATCACTTCGCCCTCGTCCGTGGGCTCAGCACCGCCGCTGCCGTTGCCGCTGCTCGCGGCCTGTTGCTGAGCATACAGTTGCTGGCTGAGGGCGTGGAACGCGTGTTGCAGCTCTTCAGTCTTCTGCTTGATGTCCTGCAGGTCGTCGCCCTGGATGGCGTCGCGCAGCGTCTTAATCTTCGCTTCGATGTTCTCGCGCTCGCCGGCAGGCACCTTGTCGCCCAGCTCGCGCAGCGTCTTCTCGGTCTGATAGACCAGTTGGTCGCCCAGGTTGCGCGCCTCGGCCAGCTCGCGGCGCTTGCGGTCTTCGGCCTCGTGCTCTTTGGCCTCGCGCACCATGCGCTCGATCTCAGCTTCGCTCAGGTTGGTCGAGGCCGTGATGGTGACCTTCTGCTCCTTGCCGGTGGCCTTGTCGCGTGCGGTGACGTTCAGGATGCCGTTTGCGTCGATGTCAAAAGTGACCTCGATCTGCGGCACGCCGCGCGGCGCGGGCGGGATGCCCTCCAGGCGGAAGCGCCCCAGGCTCATGTTGTCGGCGGCCATCGGGCGTTCGCCCTGCAACACATGGATGTCCACTGCCGTCTGGTTGTCCTCCGCTGTGGAGAAGACCTCAGTCTTCTTTACCGGGATGGTCGTGTTGCGCGGGATGAGCACGGTCATTACACCGCCGAGCGTCTCCACGCCCAGCGAGAGCGGCGTGACGTCCAGCAGCAGCACGTCCTTGACCTCGCCAGCCAGCACGCCGCCCTGAATGGCCGCGCCCACGGCGACCACCTCATCCGGGTTCACGCCCTTGTGCGGCTCCTTGCCGGTCAGTTGGCGCACTAGGTCCTGCACCATCGGCATACGGGTCGAGCCACCGACCAGCACTACTTCGTCCACCTCTTCGGGCTTCAGGCCGGCGTCCTTCAGCGCGTTGAAGAAGGGCTGCTTCAGCCGCTCGACCAGGTCTTCGGTCAGCTGCTCGAACCTGGCCCGCGTGAGTTTCATCTGCAGGTGCTTCGGGCCGCTGGCGTCGGCAGTGATGTAGGGCAGGTTGATCTCGGTCTCCATCACACTGGAGAGTTCGATCTTCGCCTTCTCGGCGGCCTCGCGCAGGCGTTGCAGCGCCTGGCGGTCTTCGCGCAGGTCGATGCCGTACTCCTTCTTGAACTCGTCCGCCAGATAGTTCACGATGCGCTCGTCCCAGTCGTCGCCGCCGAGGTGCGTGTCGCCGTTCGTGGCCTTGACTTCGACCACGCCCTCGCCGACCTCCAGGATGGAGACATCGAACGTGCCGCCGCCCAGGTCAAAGACCAGGATGGTCTCGTTCGTCTTCTTGTCCAGGCCATAGGCCAGCGCAGCAGCGGTCGGCTCGTTGATGATGCGCAGCACCTCCAGCCCGGCGATTCGCCCGGCGTCCTTGGTGGCCTGCCGCTGGCTGTCGTTGAAGTACGCTGGCACCGTGATCACCGCTTTGGTGACCGGCTCGCCCAGGTAGGCCTCGGCGTCGGCCTTCAATTTCGCCAGGACCATCGCCGAAATCTCCTGCGGGCTGTATTCCTTGCCCGTCACCGGGATTTTTACACGGGCGTCCCCTGCCGGGCCGCGTACCACCTTGTACGAAACCATCTTGCGCTCGGTCTCCACCTCGTCGTAACGGCGGCCCATGAAACGCTTGATGGAGTAAATCGTGTTCTCCGGGTTGATGATCGCCTGTCGTTTGGCGGCCTGCCCGACCAGGCGCTCGCCGTTCTTGTTGAACGCCACCACCGACGGGCACAGCCGCGAGCCTTCTGCTGTAGGAATCACCGTGGCGCTGCCGCCTTCCATGACGGCCACCACGCTGTTCGTCGTGCCCAGGTCGATACCAATGATCTTGGACATGGTTCTCCTCCGATCAGTAATTTTCAGGTTGTGGAATTTCCGCAGGGATTAGCGGAGTGATGAGGCGGTATGACACTTTTGGCGTTCCGCACACCCTGCGGGATTCAGGATAATGGCATGAGATCAACCAACACATCAGTTGCGCCTATAGCATACCGAAGGGTTGCAAGAATTCTGTTAACGTGACGTTGGATGTGTGTCAGAATTGGGCTTGGAGCGCGGGGGTGTCCGTCGTTGTGCAACCGACAAATTTGGAGGCGGGGCGTCTTTTGGAGAGAAGTGATAATCTGTCTAGCCACCGGACACTTTAAGGGATGAAAGGTTGATCGGCACGGGTTCTCCAC
>CAYSXA010000080.1:0-11715 GCA_964435005.1 uncultured Anaerolineaceae bacterium
GTGGATGACCGAGGGTATCCCCGGTGATCCTGAGAAGACTGTGGGCGACGTGCCGTGGCTGCAGGAAGCGCTCGGCCCGGATGCTGATCCGACCGCACCGGCCTTCGCGTACGGCTGGGGTGGCTGGAACGATCCTGGTTACAGCAACCCTGAGTACGACAAGGTCTGCAAGGCGGCGATCAACTCGCTCAAGGGCCAGCCTGGCTACGAGGAGAATCACCTGAAGGCGCAGGAGATCTTCGCCAACGAACTGCCTGTGGTGCCGCTGTACCTGCGCTTGAAGCTGGCTGCCACTCGCCCCGACATGTGCGGCTTCATCATGGACCCGACCGCCAACTCCGAGATGTGGAACATCGAAGAGTTTGACTACGGCGAGAGCTGCCAGGGCTGATCCGTAAGGATTGAGCCAAGTCATCCGGTGCGGCGCACGTCACGTGCGCCGCACTTTTTTACACGTGCGGAAGAGGGGATTTTTTTTGCGTTAAACTGAGGAAGGAGATGAATGACTCGTGATATAATTCCGCAGCTTTGTATCTGAACCCGGTTTTTGAACCTTTTTCGCGTCTGGAAGTATATAGAATAGCCCTGGTCTCATTTCCGGTGTTTTGCCGCGTTTGAGATCGGAGACCCCTGTTGCAGGAGTGCGCAGCACATGACCAATTATCTGATCCGTCGTTTCTTTCAGATGATCCTGGTGGTCTTTCTGTCTTCGCTGGCGATCTACATTTTGCTGAATGTCGCCCCCGGAGGGCCACTTTCGGGTCTCAAACTTTCCGCCGACCGCAAATCGCGCGTGAGCGACGCGGACATCGAGCGACTGAAAGCCTATCTTGGCCTGGACAAGCCGCTGGCGCTGCGCTATATCGTCTGGTTGCTGGGCGATGACTGGCTGGGTGCCGATTGGGTCTATGTTGGCCTGAGCCAGTTCCAGCAGCCGAAGATCGGGCGCAACGGCAAGCCGATGTTCCGCTACAACAGCGATACGGGCGAGAAGACCCCGGTGTACGAAGCATTCCGCTTTTGGACCGATCCGGGCCCGGCGCTGTTTAACCCGGGGTATGAACTCTGGGTATGGGGGGAACAGGTGGGGAAGGATGAGTATCAGGCGGTGAAGATTCGCGTTAAGCCGCTCAAGAGTGAGAAAGAACCGGACGACGTGATCGTCAGTGGTGTGGTGTACTCACAAGAGGGGCGTGACGTTGTGCTTGTGGGCCCCGGTGAGCACTATTTCACCATTCATACCACCGCGGACACCGAATACATCTTCCCCGAAGGCGAAGGCCGCCCGCGACCGGAAGAAGGCCGCTGGCTGGATATCTCCTGGCTGACTGGTGTGGATGGCTTGCTGGGGAAGTACGCCCACTACCATGGTAACCAGCATGGCATCCTGCGCATGGACTTTGGTTTCTCGTGGAAGCTGTCTCCCTCCCAGCCGGTGGCTGACCTGATCAAGAGCCGCCTGGGGAACACGATCATCCTGATGACCACGGCTTCTGTGCTCTCGCTGGTCGTGGCTATTCCGATTGGTATCTACTCGGCGGTGCATCAGTATAGCAAGGCCGACTATGTGTTCACCACCTTCGCCTTCTTCGGTTCGGCGATGCCGGTCTTCTGGTTCGGTCTGATGATGATCCTGGTGTTTTCTTACCAGTTCAAGCAATGGGGGTTGCCGTATATGCCATCCGGTGGGGTGGCACTGGTGCGTGAAGCGCCTCCGGGGAGCTTGCTGGATGTGATCGGTGCCACGCCGGGTAGTTTCATCGACCGCGTGGTTCACATTGTGATGCCGGCGCTGGTGCTCAGCCTGCTGTACATGGCCGGCTGGAGCCGCTTCATGCGTTCGTCCATGCTGGAAGTGCTGCGCCAGGACTACGTGCGCACGGCGCGTGCCAAAGGTCTGATGGAACGCGTGGTGATCATGAAGCACGCGCTGCGCAACGCGCTGATCCCGATCATCACCATTGTGGTCTTCCAGATCCCAGGCATCTTCGGCGGTGCAACGCTGACCGAAACGATCTTCAGTTATCCAGGGATCGGACGATTGTATTTCGATGCGCTGGTGGCCAACGACTGGCCGGTGGTCATGGTGTTGCTGTTCATCTCCGCCATTCTGGTGGTGATCGCCACCTTGCTGGGCGACATTCTGTACACGATTGTCGATCCGCGCATTCGCTTCAACTAGACTGAATGAGGAGCAATTGACACGATGGCAGTTGCAGAACTCCAGAGTGAAGGACTGTTGACGGTTGAGGAAGAAAGCCCCTGGAAGGTTGTATGGCGGCGCTTCCGCAAACATCGCCTGGCACTGGCCGGTATTTTCACCATTGTGGTGATCGCGTTGGCCTGCTTCCTGGCTCCCTGGGTGGCGCCTTACGACCCGGTTTCGGACATCGCAAGGGGCGAGAACGGCCAGATTCTGCGCAATGCACCGCCTTCGGTTGAGCATTGGATGGGCACGGACAACATCGGGCGAGATGTATTTTCCCGGCTGCTGTATGCGGGCCGCATCTCGCTGACCGTAGCGTTCGTGGTGGAGATCTTCGCTGAGACTATCGGCACGCTGGTCGGTGCGATTTCGGGTTACTTCGGTGGCTGGGTGGACGACACGATCCAGCGCTTTGTGGAGTTCATGCTCACCCTGCCCACGTTGCCGCTGTTGCTGGCCTTCTCCGCGCTGATGCGCGGTATCACCATTCCCGGCCTGCCACGCGAGTGGAGTAGCGCGGTGATCATCTCGTTCATCCTGATCGCCTTTGGCTGGATGGGCGCCACGCGTCTGGTGCGTGGTATGGTGCTTTCGCTGCGTAACCAGGAGTTCGCCGAAGCGGCCAAAGCGCTGGGCATGAGCGATCTGGGCATCATTGTGCGTCACATGATCCCGAACTCGCTGGCGCCGATCATCGTGGCGGCAACGCTGGGGTTGGGCGGTGTGATCATCACCGAATCGGCACTCTCCTTCCTGGGCTTTGGCATCCAGCCGCCGATTCCCACCTGGGGCAACATGTTGAACGAGTACCAGCAGGACATGTGGACGCAACCGGCCAAGGTGTTTTACCCCGGCCTGGCGATTTTCATCTGCACCCTGGCGTTCAACTATATCGGTGACGGCTTGCGCGACGCTCTGGACCCGCGCCTGAAGCATTGATTCTTGCATCGATCGGCGTGAGAGGATTGCATGTACGATGAACACCGGTCAGCACCATCGCCCTGGCGCATGGTGCTGGCTTCCATCCCTGGCCTGTTGGTGGTGTTCTACTTGATTGTGGCGATGAACACTGGTGATCTGCTCTGGTTCTGGCCAGTGTTCGATGCACAGCCCGTGCAGATTGTTGTACACTGCTACGGTCAGGATGTGGTGTTGGAACCGGGCTCGGAGCAGTTTGCGCAGATCACAGCTCTGGTGAACGAGCAGCTTTCGGGCAAGAAGCGCTGGGACTCTCTCAGCATGTCCCAGGAGACCTACAAAACCTACCTGACCAGCCCGAAGATGATGGTGCTCGAAATGCGCTATGCCGAGCCGGTGCGTGTGCATGCGAACTTTAAGTTCTTCAAACGAGTGGATACGTTTCTGATTCCCCTGGTGGGACGGCACGATTACACGTATCCGGTGTTTGGTCGCTATCGTGAGATGATGGTGGCCGGTTCATTGCATGTGGAAACCACACAACCGCTGCGCGAATACATCGAGTCGGCGGGTATTTGTGTGAAACCGTGATTTTGTGAGGGAGCCTGTGACTGAACAGAGGACGCAACCCATTCTTGAAGTCCGCAACCTGAAGACCTACTTCTTCACTGAGGACGGGGTGGTGAAGGCGGTCGATGGGGTGGACCTGGAGGTGTACCCCGGCGAAGTGCTGGGGCTGGTCGGTGAATCCGGCTGCGGTAAGAGCGTCACTTCGCTGTCCATCATGCGCCTGGTTGGCATTCCGGGCAAGATCGTGGAAGGCGAGGTGATCTTTGAAGGCCGTAATCTGCTGGAACTTTCTGAGGCCGAGATGGTCTCCATGCGAGGCTATCGCATGTCCATGATCTTCCAGCAGCCGCAAAGTAGCCTGAACCCGGTCTTCACCGTGGGCGATCAGGTGGCCGAAGTGCTCCAGATCCACAGCGATATGAGCAAGGAAGAGGCCTGGGAGCGCGCGGTGGAGCTGCTGCGATTGGTCGGCATCCCCGACCCGGAGCGCAAGGCCTATGCCTTTCCGCATGAGATGTCCGGTGGGCAGGCGCAACGTGTGATGATCGCTATGGCGCTAGCACTCAACCCACAACTGCTGATCGCCGATGAGCCGACCACCGCGCTCGACGTGACCATCCAGGCGCAGATCCTGGATCTGATGCGCGACCTGCGCAACCGCATGGGGACCTCGGTGATCCTGATCACCCATGACCTGGGCGTGATCGCCGAAATGGCGGACCGCGTGGCGGTGATGTACGCCGGGCGCATTCAGGAGCAAACGGATGTTACCACCTTGTTCGACGACCCGTTGCACCCATACACGCGCGGTTTGATCGATTCGATCCCGGTGCTGGGGAAGGTGAAAGAGCGACTGGCGGTGATCCCCGGCTCGGTGCCCAACCTGATCAATCTGCCGCCGGGATGCCGCTTTGCGCCGCGCTGTCAGGCGCGTCTGGAACATCAGCTGACCATTTGCACTGAGCAGGAGCCCGACCTGATTGAGGTCAAGCCCGGACATACTGTGCGTTGCTGGCTGTATCAGGATGCGGATGGCCACCAGGCTCCGCTCAAGACTGCATAATCGAGAGGCATCCGATGAGCGAACAATCCGTCAACGGCAAGAAGAAGAAACTGATTGAAGTCAAGAACCTGGTCAAGTACTTCCCGGTGCGGGGTGGGCTGTTGCAGCGCGTGGTGGCCTGGGTGCAGGCGGTGGATGGAGTGACCTTCTTCGTCCGCGAAGGGGAAACCCTGGGCCTGGTGGGCGAGTCCGGTTGTGGCAAGACCACGGTAGGGCGCACCATGCTGCGGTTGATCGAGCCGACCGCCGGTGAAGTGTGGTTCGATGGTGTGAACGTGACGAAATTGCGCGGCAAAGAACTCAAGCAGATGCGCCGCAATATGCAGATTATCTTCCAGGACCCCTATGCTTCGCTCGATCCCCGTATGCCGATCGGTGAGTCCATCGTTGAGGGGTTGAAGATCCACAACATTGGTACGCCGAAAGAGCGCTTTGAGGTGGCGATTGAGATGTTGCGTGCCGTGGGCATGGAAGCCTACCATGCCCGTCGTTACCCGCACGAGTTCTCTGGCGGTCAGCGACAGCGCATTGGCATCGCGCGTGCCCTGGCGCTGCGCCCCAAGTTCATCGTGTGCGACGAGCCGGTCTCCGCGCTGGATGTGTCCATTCAGTCTCAGGTGCTCAACATTCTGAAAGACCTGCAAAAAGATTTCAACCTGACCTATCTGTTCATTGCCCACAACCTGAGCGTGGTGGAACACATCTCAGACCGTGTGGCCGTGATGTATCTGGGTAAAATGGTGGAGATGGCGACGCGCGAGGAATTGTTCCGCAACCCGCTGCACCCTTACACGCAGGCGTTGATGTCCGCCATCCCGGTCCCCGACCCGCATATGAAACGCGAGCGCATCATCCTGCCGGGCGACGTGCCCAGCCCACTCAACCCGCCGAGCGGCTGTCGCTTCCACCCGCGCTGCCCGGTGGCGATGGATCACTGCTCGGTGGAGGAACCGCCGTTCAAGGAGGTCAGCCCGGATCACTGGGTGGCCTGCTGGCGTGTGGAGTGATCGAAGTCCAGGCTCCTTGTTCAGAACCCCTCGCAAGAGGGGTTTTGTGATACAATCATCGCACTATGGCCCCCTTGCGTGCTCTGGTTGTGGATGATCAACATGCCGTCCGCGAAGTGTTGCGGGATGGCTTGCTCAGCCTGGACGCCGCGTTCGAGGTAACCACGGTGCCTTCTGGCGAAGAGGCGTTGCTCGAAGCGTCGGGGGGAGACGTGGATTTGCTGGTGGCCGATGTCCATTTGCCGGGCATCTCAGGGTTGGATCTGATACGGCGGATGCGCGCCCGGTATCCGGATATGAAGGTGATTTTGATCACCGGGCTGACCGATCCGGCGGTGCGGCGTCAGGTGGCCGATGCGGGGGCGGATGCCTTCTTCCTCAAACCCATTGAACTGGCAGATTTTCTTGATACCGTGGAGCGCATGTTCGGCCTGGTGGAAACCTTCACCGCCGAACCTTCGCTGGAATCCACGCCCGTGCCCCGCGCCAGCGTGGCTGACTACCTGGCCTCACTGCGTCAGGAGCTGAATGCGATCAGTGCGGTGTTGCTGGATGCTGATGGTCGGGTACTCGTGCAGGCGGGCGACCTACCAGACGCCATTCAACAGACTTCCCTGATTTCGCGCCTGATGGCCGCGTTCAGCGCCAGTGAGCAGATTTCGGCCTTTCTGAAGCAATCCAAACCCCAGGATCTGCTGGCCTTCGGCGGGCAAAAGTATGACCTGTTCTTCAGCCATGTGGGGAAGCGTTATGCGCTGCTGCTGATCGTCAACCGTGGACCGAGTGAGACCGTTGAACTGTACTTTGCGCGGATTGGTGGGAGGATGCAGGCCGCCGTAGGTCACCTGGAACACATCCTGCGCGAACTCGGTGTGGCGGTGCATGGGGAGGAGACGGAAGAAGCCGAGGCCGCGGAGGCGACCGCCGACGTGCTGGGCGGTTCTCTGGAACCGGTGGTCGAGGAGCTGTTGGACGAGGAACTCTCTTCCTTACTAGAGAGCGCTTCGGTTGGGGTGGATCCAGATTCCTTTTGGGAAAGCCTGGCCGCCGAGCAGGTGGCGTTGGATGGCGAATTACTCGGCGCGGATGTGATCACTTACGATCAGGCCCAACAACTGGGCCTGGCGCCCTCGGACGATGAGGAAGATCTGGCTTGACTTGCCAACTTTTCTGTGCCTGTGATACAATTCCCCCCGCTTATTTTGGGGCGTGGTGCAACGGCAGCACAGCGGACTTTGGATCCGTTGATCCTGGTTCGAATCCGGGCGCCCCAGCCTGAACGGCTTGTGTCAGCGTGTCCGAGACGGACGAGGTCCCCCTCTCTAAAGTACAGTCTGACACCCATCCCCCGGACGGGCTCTGGGTAGCCTTTGTGGTTACTCGGTGCTCGTCTTTGTTTTTGCAGGAGTGCACATGGATTCTGTGACAGCCATCCTTTTAGCAGCCGGTAAGGGGACGCGGATGAAATCCGGGCGTCCCAAGGTGATGCACCCGATTCTGGGACAACCAATGGTGCACTACGCGCTTGCCGCGGCGGAGGCGGTGAGCGATAAGCCGCCGGTGGTGATCATCGGCCACGGCGCGGAGACCGTGCAGGACTTCATCGGTGGCCGTGGGCGCTGCGTGCTGCAGGCCGAGCAACTGGGCACCGGCCACGCCGTGATGCAGGCAGCTCCGCTGGTGAGAGAGGAATCGAAGTGGGTGGTGGTGACCACCGCCGACATGCCCTTGCTGCGCGGCGAGACACTGCGTCGGCTGGTGGAGGCGCAGCAGGCCCATGATGGGCCGATCACCATGCTTACCTTGATCGCGGATGATCCACGCGGCTTTGGGCGCGTAGTACGCGATGCCGATGGCCGCGTGATCGGCATTGTCGAGGAAGCGCACGCCACGCCGGAGCAGCGCGCGATCCGTGAATTGAACGCCAGTGCCTACTGCTTTGATGCGGCATGGCTCTGGCCGCATCTGGAGGCCATTCCGCTCTCGCCCAAGGGGGAGTACTATCTGACCGATCTGGTGGCCATGGCGGTGGATGAAGGCCGCTCCGTGCAGGCGGTTCTACTGGAGGATCCGGCGGAGGCCATTGGGGTGAACACTCGTGTTCACCTGGCTGAGGCCGCCCGGCTGATGCAGCAACGCATCAACCGCTTCTGGATGCTGGAAGGCGTCACTTTGCTGGATCCGGCGACGGCCTATATCGAGCCAACGGTGTCCATCGGGCGCGATACGGTGATTGCCCCGAATACGTATCTGCAGGGCGAGACCGTGATCGGCGAGGATTGCGTCATTGGCCCGAACACCATCATCCGCGATTGTCGCATCGGCGACCGGGTGCAGGTACTGGCCTCGGTGCTGGAACAGGCGGTGGTGGAAGATGACGTGGACATCGGTCCGTTCGGCCATCTGCGCAAGGGGGCGCATCTGGCGCGCGGCGTGCACATGGGTAACTTCGGCGAGGTGAAGAATTCCTACCTGGGGCCGGGCACCAAGATGGGACATTTCTCCTACATCGGCGACGCCACGATTGGCGAAGATGTGAACATCGGTGCTGGCACGATTACCTGTAATTACGATGGTGAGCGAAAGCATCCCACGGAGATTGAAGATGGGGTGTTCATCGGGAGCGATACCATGCTGGTCGCGCCGGTCAAGCTGGGCCGGGGGGCGCGCACGGGCGCCGGTTCGGTGGTGACCAAAGACGTGCCGCCGCACTCGCTGGCGGTCGGCGTGCCGGCGCGGGTTATCCGCAAACTGGAGGAACATGGAGAGTAACCTTCCCCTTTTGGGGGCGTTTATCGCCCTGGCCTGGGCGCTGGACGCCCTGCTGGCGGCGGTGCGCAGCAGTTGGGGCAACGCGCGCCGGGCGCAGATGGAAAACTGGAAGCACCAGCCGCCTGATCGGGTTGCGCGGGCACTCGCCCTGCTGGAACGACAACCGCGCTTGAACGCCACCCTGCGTTTTGCCCAGTACACCGGGCGGATGCTGGCCGTGGGGCTGCTCCTTCCGCTGGGGAGTGAGGTGTTGCACTTCTCGCTGGGCGGCACGTTACTCCTGCTTGTGGTCGGGATGTGGCTGCTGGCGGTGCTCGAATTTGGCATGGAAGCCTGGGTGTTGCAGGCGCCCGAAATCTGGGCGTTGCGGCTTTCCGGCCTGGCGCTGGCGCTGAGCAAACTTTTCTCTCCCCTGCTCTGGTTGCCACCGGTGCGTGCCCGTTGCCAGGTCGAGGAGCGCAGCGTGGTCGAGGTGGTGGACGAAATCAAGCGGCTGATGGAGATGGAAACCTCGCAGGAAGGCGGGCTGGATCAGGAAGAGCGGCAAATGATTGCCTCGATTTTCGCCTTCCGCGAGACGGTGGCGCGCGAGGTGATGGTGCCTCGCATTGACATGCTCGCCCTGGAGGTGAATACGTCCTTTGAGGCTGCCGTGGACGCGCTGCTCGAATCCGGCTTCTCGCGCGTGCCGGTTTATGAAGAAACCGTGGACAACGTGCTCGGCCTGTTGTACGCCAAGGATTTGCTCCGCGCCTGGCGCACCGGGCAATCGGTCAAATCGCTGCGTGACCTGCTCCGCCCGGCTTACTTCGTGCCGGAGGCCAAACGCCTGGACGAACTGCTCTCCGAGATGCAGGCGCGTCACATTCACATGGCGCTGGTTGTGGATGAGTACGGCGGCGTCGCTGGCCTGGTTACGCTGGAGGACATCGTCGAAGAGATTATCGGCGAGATTCAGGACGAGTACGATTTGCGTGAGGAGAAGGCCTTTCAGCAGGTCTCGGAAGATGAGTACCTGGTGCTGGGGCGCATCGACCTGGACGATTTCAACGAGCTGATGCACGCCGATTTGCCGGTGGACGAAGCCGACACGCTGGGTGGTTTCATCTACATGCAGATCGGGCGGGTGCCCACCGGCGGGGAGCAGGTGCGCGTCGGCGACCTGGAACTGACCGTGGCTCAGGTCACCGGGCGGCGCATCCGCAAGGTGCGCGTGCGCCGCCTGCCGTCCACGGAAGCCGATTCCACGGAGGAAGTCATTCATGCTGACTGAGGAACAACGCACTGAACTGATTGCCGTGGCGCAGCAGGCGCGCCGCTGGGCGTATGCGCCCTATTCGAACTATGCCGTGGGCGCGGCCCTGCTCACCGCGTCGGGCCGCATCTACGACGGCGTGAACGTGGAGAACGCTGCATATCCGACGAGCGTGTGCGCCGAGCGGGTGGCGGTCTTCAAGGCGGTGTCTCAGGGCGAACGTGAATTTGTAGCGATTGCCGTGGTCACCGAGAACGGCGGCACGCCGTGCGGTTCCTGTCGTCAGGTGCTCTCCGAGTTCGGCCTGGATACCTTGGTGCTGGTGGCCGATGAGCAGGGCACGGTTCGGATGGAGACCACCGTACGGGAGTTGCTCCCCGGTGCCTTCGGCCCCAGCGACCTGACGAGATGACGAATAGCGAATAGTCAGGTTTTGTGGATAGGGTATCTTGATTCACTGCGCTTTGCCTGCACCTCTCCCCCCTTAGGGGGGAGGGCTGGGGAGGGGGGAGAGGTTTGTCCCCTCCAATCGTCAATCTCAAATCCTAAATCGCCAATTGCAAACAGCCAATGCCTTCCCAGCCTCGTTCTCTCCGCGTAGAAGCGATTGTGCTCCGTCACACGGATTGGGGCGAAGCAGATCGGCTGCTGTGGCTGTTGACCCGGGAGATCGGCAAAGTGCGCGCGGTGGCGAAGGGGGTACGCAAAATCCGCTCGCGGAAGGCCGGGCATCTGGAACCGTTCACCCGCGTGGCCCTGCAACTGGCGCGCGGACGCGATTGGTTCATCGTCACCCAGGCGGAGACGGTGGACGCCTACCTGCCCTTGCGTGGCGACCTGGAACGCATTGGGCGGGCTTCCTATGTGGCGGAACTTGCCGACCGTTTCACTTACGAAGAGGGAGAGGCCTCGCCGCTGTATCGCCTGCTGGTGGATACGCTCGCTCGCCTGGCGGAGGAAAAGGACGACCCACAGCTGGTGTTGCGCTACTACGAGGTGCGTTTGCTCGATCTCGTTGGCTTTCGTCCACAGTTGTTCACCTGCGTGCGCTGTGGGGAGACGATTCAGCCGCAAAATCAATTTTTTTCGGCTGCCGAAGGGGGGGTGGTCTGCCCGCGATGTGGCCCCGACGTGCCGGACGCGCGACCTGCCTCGATGCAGGTGCTCAAGTACCTGCGCCACTTTCAGCGCAGCGATTACCGCCAGGCGCGTCGTGCCCAGCCGTCGGACACGGTCTGGCATGAGATGGAAAACCTGCTACAGCACTACCTGACCTTTTTGCTCGAACGCGGCCTGAACTCAGCGACCTTCCTGCGCCGTTTGCGGCGCGACCGTTGAGGCGCCCGTTCTGGCTGTGCCTGCGTTTCGCCTGCGCATGAATGGCGGGTAATGGCTGGAAAGTCGGCTGTTGAGGATTGACAAATTGATGTGACAGTCCCCTGGCATTCCAAGGGTGTGTTACGGCGCCGTATCGCTGGTAGAATGGAAATGGACGGGAGCACGACCCGCTGATGGCCGCACAAATCGCCTGGTTCCCACAGACCAAAATTCAGCCTCCGGTTCTGGCACAGGATTGCCTGGAACGGCCTTGTTTGCTGGATGCCCTGTACACGGCGGTGACCACGCGCCGCCTGACGCTGGTCTCTGCGCCGGCGGGTTCCGGCAAGACGACCCTGCTGGTGTCGTTGCTTCGCGCACACCCCGATTTATCAGCGGCCTGGCTGCGGTTGGATGAGACCGATGCCGATCCCATCCGCTTCCTGGCGTTGCTGCTGGCCACCTTGCAGCACTGCCTGCCCGGCTTTGGGGCGGATACCCAGGCTGCCTTGCAGACGGCGCAGAATCCCGCGCAAGACCAGCGCCGCGTTCTGGGCAGGGAGTTCGAAAAGTCGTTCCGAAAGGGTGAAAAGAGGGCGGAGGCCTC
>CAYSXA010000081.1:0-11681 GCA_964435005.1 uncultured Anaerolineaceae bacterium
GGAGGCCTCCGCCCTCTTTTCACCCTTTCGGAACGACTTTTCGAACTCCCTGATCCATGGGCGTGAATCGCTTGACGAAATTCGATTATCCTGTTAAGGTTCTCTTGGGTAGGTTGCTTTTTGTTCACACATCAAGTTTCTACCCAAGGGCAGTTTCCCGCAAGGGGACTGCCCTACTTTTTGTCTAAACTCGAGAAACGAGGGTTTGCGGTAAAATGGGGCAGGAGGTCATGATGAGCGGCAAACACATCCTGGTTGTGGATGACGACCCCGATACCCTGACGCTGCTGGTGCTGACGTTACGTCAGGCAGGCTATCAGGTGACCAAGGCGGCGTCCGGGCAGGTAGCCGTAGCCCATGCCAAAGAGCGTGCTTATGATCTCGTGTTGTTGGATTTGATGATGCCGGGGATGTCCGGTTTCGACGTATTGCGCGCGCTGCGGGTGGCGCCAGGGCCGATGCCGGCAGTGATCATGCTGACGGCCAAGTCATCGTTCCAGGATCAGGTGACCGCGCGTGAGTTGGGGGCGCTGGAGTATCTGGTGAAGCCCGTCGCTCGCGATGAGCTGTTGCGCAAGGTGAAAGAGGTGCTCTCGCGTCCGCGAGAGGATGGAGATGGGTATGCCTTCCGCTAATCAGGATTGGGATTTTCTGCAGGCGGCGTTGCCGGAACTCAAGACGTATCTGCTTTCCGATGAGTTGTTCTGGCCGTTGGGCGGGCGGAACCGATTGCGCCTGACGCCGGGCAACCTGTTGCTGGCTCGTCAGCGGCTGGCGGCGCGGGCGCTTTCTCCAGTGGACGAAGCCCGGCTGATCAAATGGGATCAGGAATTCGAGACTCTGTTGGTGAAGTGGCCGGTAGCCTGGGAGAAGAAAGTGGCGCATGAATTCGCTTCCCGTCTGCGCCAGTGGCGGAACTATCTGGAAGATTACCGCCGCGCGCCGGACGCCTGCGCCGCAGATTACCCGTATGAGGTGCGTTTGCGGGTGATTCTGGAACTGCTTGGCGAGGAAACCGACCTGGATGCCACCGACCGGGGTCTGCTCGCTGGTCTGGATACCCAGTTGCGGGCTGACTTCCTGCCGGGGGATTTCCTCTGGGAAGCTGATTTGCAGCCCGCTTTCCCCCGCGAAACTTACTGGTATCTTTACGGGAGATTGCGGGAGAAATAGGGCAATCTTTTTCTTCAGTAATGAGGCGGCGCGGGATCGTGGGATCACCCTGCGCCGCTTTCTTTGCTGGGGGAAGCGGGCTCTCAGAGCGCGACCAGCACCAGCGCCCCTGCGATCAGGCAGTACCAGGCGAAGATGGTCAACGGGTGTTCGCCCAGATAGGCCAGCAGCCAGCGGATGGCGGCGTATCCCACCACGGCGGAAGTCAGGAAGCCGACGATCATAGGTGCGAGCATGTCGCGCGCGCCGGGCATGGTTACGAAGTCCAGCAGCGCTACAGCGGCAGCGGCGATCATTACCGGCACGGCCATCAGGAAGGAGAAGCGGGCGGCGGATTTGCGATCCAGGTGGCGCGTCATGCCACCGCTGATTGTGGCACCAGAGCGGGAGACGCCGGGAAAGAGTGCCAGCACCTGAGCGAAGCCGATCCACAACGCGTCTTGCCAACGCAGGTCGTCCATGTTGCGCACACGCGTCCCGGCCTTCTCCGCGATCCACAACAGCGCCGCTGTGCCGAACAGGAAGGCCGCTACGGCCTGCGGTTGCTGGATGCTGCGTTCGATGGCGGATTTGAGGGGCAACCCCAATACCACTGCCGGCAGCGTGGAGAGCAAAATCAACCATCCCAGGCGACTTTCGGACGATTCCAGCGGGCGGCGAGTGCGCAGGCTGTGCAGCACTCCATTGGCGATTTGCCACAGGTCATTGCGGAAGTACGCCAGCACCGCGATCAGCGTGCCCATCTGCACCAGCACGTCGAAGGAAAAGGCCGTGTCGGGCGCAATGTGCCAGCCCAGCAGGGCGGGCACGATCACCAGATGGCCGGAACTGGAGATGGGCAGGAACTCGGTCGCGCCCTGTACTACCCCCAGCACAAAGGCTTGCAGTACGGTCATGGAATCTCCTCGGTGTGGATATGCTGCTCTGGATTGTACCCGGTATAGGCCACAAGCGGGTTAAGCGCGGTTCAACAGGGCGCAGAATGGCTCATCCCTGCACGATGCTGGCGGCGAACGCCTCGAACCGCCCTTCCAGGATAGCCTGGCGCATGTCCTTTGCCAGGTGGACCAGCGTGTACAGATTGTGGATAGAGAGCAATGTGGCGGAGAGCATCTCGCGCGCCACGATCAGGTGACGCAGGTACGCCCGGCTGAAGTGCTGGCAGGTGTAGCAGCCGCATTCCTCGTCGATGGGGCGTGGGTCGCGGGCGAAGGGGCGGTTGCGCAGGGTCAGCCGCCCGCCATGACGCAGCAGCACGGCGTGGTTGCGCGCCATGCGCGTGGGCAGCACGCAGTCGAAGATGTCCACTCCCCGGCGCACACCCTCGATCAGGTCTTCCACCGTGCCCACGCCCATCAGGTAGCGGGGTTTGTCTTCCGGCAGCACCGTGTTCACCACGTCCAGCATGGCGTGCATTTCTTCTTTGGTCTCGCCCACGGAGAGGCCGCCGATGGCGTGGCCGGGGAAGCCCAGCGAGGCAATGAACTCCGCTGATTGGGCGCGCAAGTCGGGGAACACGCCGCCCTGCACGATGCCGAACAGCGCCTGGTCGGCGCGCGTTTTGGCGGCCAGGCAGCGCTCCGCCCAGCGGTGGGTGCGCTCCAGCGCGCGCTCGTTCAGCGCGCGGTCGTAGGGCTCCGGGCATTGGTCGAAGGCCATGATGATGTCCGCGCCCAGGTTCTCCTGAATCTGAATCGCCTTCTCTGGGGTGAAGCGGTGGCGTGAGCCGTCCAGGTGGCTCTTGAACGTCACGCCGTCGTCGTCGATCTGAATCCGGTCGCCCAACGAGAAAACCTGGAACCCGCCGGAATCCGTCAGGATGGGGTGCGGCCATTGCATGAAGGCGTGCAGCCCGCCCATCTCCTCCACCAGATCGTCGCCGGGGCGCAGGTAGAGGTGGTAGGTGTTCGCCAGCACCAGCGTGGCACCGAGTTCTTCCAGTTGCGCCGGGGTGAGTGCTTTGACCGTGGCCTGCGTGCCGACCGGTGCGAAGACCGGCGTTTCAATCGGCCCGTGGGGAGTGTGGAACACGCCCGCGCGGGCCTTGCCGTCGGTGGCCTGGAGTTCGAAAGTGAAGGGTGGTACAGAACGCATGGCGCGATTATACCCGATGCATGTGTGGCGGCTGGTATACTTGGAACACCCTTGTGAACGGAGAAGTTATGCAACCCCTGGAAAAACGCTGGGAAGTGGCTCCGCCCCCGCCGCCGGCGGTGGATCGGGCGTTGTGCGATTATCCGCCGCTGGTGCGCCGCCTGCTCTACGCGCGCGGGTTTCAGACGCCCGAAGATGCACGTCGTTTTCTGGATGTTGTGCCGCCTTTCGAGACCAGTCCGTTTGGACTGAAAGGCATGGACGCCGCAGCCGATCGTCTGGCGGCTGCGGTGCGGAACGGCGAGGCGATCGCCGTGTATGGCGATTATGACGCCGATGGTGTGACCGCCACCGCGTTGCTGATGCGGGTGCTCCAGAAACTGGGCGCGGACGCCCGCCCTTACATCCCCAATCGCTTCGACGAAGGTTACGGGCTGAACTTCGAGGCGCTGGACGGCCTGGCGGATGCCGGCGTGGACGTGGTGGTCACGGTGGATTGCGGCATCCGTTCTGTGGCCGAGGTGGCGCATGCGCAATCGCGCGGTCTGGACGTGATCCTGACCGACCATCACCACCCCGGCGCGGAGATTCCGCCGGCTTTTGCGGTGATCAACCCGAAGCAGCCCGGTGACACATATCCCGAAAAGAACCTGGCGGGTGTGGGTTTGGCGTACAAACTCGCGCTGGCGTTGCTGGAGCAGCTGGGGCACGACCCGTCGCGCGCGGCTTCGCTGCTCGACCTGGTGGCGCTGGGCACGGTGGCCGACCTGGCACCGCTGACCGGCGAGAACCGCGCACTGGTGCGCGCCGGGCTGGAGCAAATCCGCCGCGCCCGCCGACAGGGGGTGTTCTCGCTGATTCGGGTGGCCGGGTTGCAGGCGCGCCGGATTACAGCGATGAACATCGGCTTTGCGTTGGGGCCACGGCTGAACGCCGCCGGTCGGCTGGAATCCGCGCTGGCCGCTTACGCCCTGCTGGTGACGGATGACGTGTTCGAGGCCGGGCGGCTGGCGCAGCAACTCGACCAGCAAAACCGCCTGCGACAGACGATCACCCGCGAGATTCAGGAGCGTGCAGAACAGATGGCCGTGGACAGCGAGACGCTGCCCTATCTGCTCTTCGCCGCCGACCCGGACTTCAACGCGGGCGTGGTCGGCCTGGCGGCCTCGCGGCTGGTGGAGCGTTACTACCGCCCGGCGATCGTCGGTCAGCGCGATGCAGAGTACACCCGCGCTTCCTGTCGCAGCATCCCGGAGTTCCACATCACCCAGGCGCTTGACCAGTGTGCCGATCTACTTGACCACCACGGTGGGCATGCGGCGGCGGCGGGGTTCACCGTGCGCACCGAGCGGTTGCCTGAATTGATCGACCGCCTGCAGGCCATCGCCGAGGAGTCGCTGGCGAAGGAAGACCTGCGCCCCGTGTTGCGTGCTGACGCGGAAGTGCACCTGGCCGACCTCACCCCTGACCTGCTGGCCTGGCAGGATCGCTTAGAGCCGACTGGCTACGGCAACCCGCAGCCGCAGTACGTGGCGCGCGGCGTGCAGGTGCGCAGTGCCCGCCCGGTGGGACGGGATGGCACACACCTGAAACTGACCCTGGCCGAAGGGCGGCTGGTCTTCGACGCCATCGCCTTCCGGCAGGGTCATTGGGCAGGCCGTTTGCCCGAAGTGGTGGACGTACTCTTTACGTTTGAGGTGAACGAGTGGAACGGACGGGAGACCTTGCAGTTGAATGTGAAGGACATCAAGCCGGCTGCATAAAACTGCGCCATCTGTGCCCGTCTGCAGACTAATCCACAAACCGGTACTTGACCAGCGCCCAGAGCGCCTCGAAAGCATCGCGTAGTTTGATTTTCTTCCCCTCGCTGTAATCGCGCGGGTTGAAGGCGATAGGCACTTCGTAGATGCGCACCTTGCGTTTGAGCAGCTTGGCCGTGATCTCCGGTTCGAGTTCAAACCGCTTTGCGTGCAGGGGGATGTTCTGAATCACCTCGCGGCGGAACACCTTGTAGCCGGTTTCCATATCCGAGAGGATGTTGTTGTACAGGATGTTGGTGATCAGGGTAAGGATCTTGTTCGCCACCATGTTCCAGAACAGGATGGGGCGGCGTGACCCGCCCAGGAAGCGTGAGCCGTACACCACATCGGCGATTCCTTCCTGGATGGGTTGCAATAGAAGGGGGTAATGCCGTGGGTCGTACTCCAGGTCAGCGTCCTGAATCAGCACCACGTCTCCGGTGGCGTAGCTGAGCGCAGTGCGCACCGCAGCGCCCTTCCCCTGGTTCTGCTCGTGGAAGAACACGCGGATGCGCTCGTTGCTGTGATCCAGTTCGGCGAGTACTTCGCGCGTGCCGTCGGTGGAACCATCGTCCACGATGATCACCTCGTAGGGGATGTCGGTCGCCAGCACGCGCTGCACGATTTCGCGGATGGTGTTCCGCTCGTTGTACACAGGAATCAGCACGGAGAGTTTCATGCGCGCGATTATATCAGAAACTTAAAGTCCTTATTAAGATTTGCCCGTTCCTGCACCGCTGAAAAGCCTGCCTGGTGTACAATAGAAGATAATTGCAAGGAGGACGCCCCCATGACGATCACCGCCGATTTGCAAGACCGAGCGATTAATACGATCCGTTTTCTGGCTGCTGACGCGGTGCAGCAGGCGAATTCCGGCCATCCTGGACTGCCGATGGGGGCGGCGGCGATGGCCTTTGCGTTGTGGACGCGCCATTTGCGCCACAACCCACGTAACCCCGCCTGGCCGGGCCGCGACCGTTTCATCCTCTCTGGCGGGCACGGCTCGATGTTGCTCTATGCACTGCTCTACCTGACCGGCTACGACCTGCCGCTGGACGAGCTGAAGCGCTTCCGGCAGTGGGGGAGCAAGACGCCCGGCCACCCGGAGGTCGGCCTGACGCCCGGTGTGGAGGTCACCACCGGCCCGTTGGGGCAGGGGTTCGCCACCGGGGTGGGCATGGCGATGGCGCAGGCGCACCTGGCGGCGGAGTTTAACCGCCCCGGCCATGACCTGTTCGACTACTACATTTACGCCATCGTGACCGACGGCGACCTGATGGAAGGGGTGGCCTCGGAGGCTGCTTCGCTGGCCGGGCATCTGCGCCTGGGGCGGCTGATTTACCTCTACGACGACAACCGTATCTCGATTGACGGTAGCACTGACCTGGCCTTCACCGAAGACCGCGCCGCGCGTTTCGCGGCTTACGGCTGGCAAGTGCTCCGCGTGGACGACGGCAATGACGTGGACGCCGTGGACGCCGCCATCCGTGCGGCGAAGGCCGACCCGCGCCCGTCGCTCATCGTGTGCCGCACGCATATCGGTTATGGGGCACCGAACAAGCAGGACACAGCAAAAGCGCACGGCGAGCCGCTGGGCGAGGAGGAGCTCGCGGCGGCCAAGCGCAACCTGGGCTGGCCGGAGGAGCCGCGCTTTTTCATCCCGGAGGACGTGCTGACCTTCTTCCGTCAGGCGTTGGATCACGGCATGCAGTGGGAGGCTGAATGGCAGGCGCGGTTGGACGCCTACCGTGCGGCGTATCCCGACCTGTCCGTCGAACTGGAGCGTCGGTTGCGCGGCGACCTGCCGGCTGGTTGGACGGACGCGCTGCCCACCTTCCCCGCCGACGCCAAGGGCATGGCGAGCCGTGCCGCGTCGGGCAAGGTGATCAATGCGCTCGCGCCGCGCCTGCCCGAACTGTTTGGAGGCTCCGCCGATCTGGCGCCCTCGAACAAGACCTGGATTCAGGGCAGTCCAGACTTCCAGGCCGATACGCCCGAAGGGCGCAACATCCATTTCGGCGTGCGCGAGCATGCGATGGGCGCGGCGCTCAACGGTATGGCGCTGCATGGCGGTGTGATTCCCTTTGGCGGTACCTTCCTGGTCTTTTCTGACTACATGCGCCCCGCGATCCGTGTGGCGGCGCTTTCTCACCTGCCCGTGGTGTATGTTTTTACGCACGACAGCATCGGTCTGGGTGAGGATGGCCCCACGCATCAGCCGGTGGAGCACCTGGCCGCACTGCGCGCCATTCCGAACCTGGTGGTGCTCCGCCCGGCGGATGCAAACGAGACCGCCTGGGCCTGGCGGGTGGCGCTGGAGCGCCGCGACGGCCCGACCGCGCTGGTGCTCAGTCGCCAGGCATTGCCCACGCTGGATCGGACGATGTTCGCCTCGGCGGAGGGCGTGCGCCGCGGCGCCTATGTGCTCGCCGATCTGGGCGACGGCGCGCCGGAGGTTATTCTGATGGCATCCGGCTCCGAAGTTGGCCTGATTGTGCGCGCGGGCGGGCGCCTGGCCGCTGAAGGCGTGAACGTGCGGCTGGTCTCCTTCCCTTCATGGGAACTGTTCCTGGCCCAGCCGGAGGCGTACCGCGATGAGGTGTTGCCGCCGGATGTGCGGGCGCGCGTGGTGGTGGAAGCCGGTGTGCGCCTGGGCTGGGATCGCTGGGTGGGTGGTCGCGGCGCAGTGATTTCGATAGACCGCTTCGGCGCCTCCGCGCCGGGGAAGGTGTTGTTTGAGCAGTTTGGGTTTACGGTGGATCGTGTCATAGAAGAGGCTATGCGCGTTCTTCGAGTGGCCGATTGATTCGCGCACGGCGTGGTTCCAGGAAGGAGAAACAGGTGCGGATAAGCTGGCGCTGGCTGGCGGGGTTGGTGTTGCTGTGCGCCGCGCTGGTCGGCGTGTCGTCCGCCCTGGCGCAGGGCGCGGAAAAACGCGTGACTGTCCTGCGCCGGGATGGGGACATCACCCTGCGCGCGGACGGTTCGACGCGGGTGGTGGAGACCTGGGTGGTGCAGTTCATCGGCGGGCCGTTCCGTTATGCCTTTCGTACTTTCAACCTGGACAAGGTGGACGGCTTCAGCGATTTTCAGGTGCTGGAAGACGGACAGCCCTACCAGCTGGAGGAAGCCCGGCTGGAACTGCCGCACACCTATACAGTGGACAACAACCCTTACCTGGTCGAGGTGTACTGGTACTTCCCGGAAACCACGGACACGGTGCGCGTGTTCCAGCTGGCCTACACCGCACAGGGTGTGGTTCGCGTGCAGCCGGAGGGCGACGAGTTTTACTGGAAGTTTATCGAGTTCGACCGCAAGTACCCAATTGAGCAATCGGAGGTGACCGTTCACCTGCCGGCGGACGTGCCGCTGGATCAGTTGCGCATGGCAACCTACCGGAACACCTACCTGGAGAAAGGCACCGTTGAAGTATTGGACGATCGCACGGTGGTCTTTCGAGGCACGAACTTCGAGCCTTACGAGGAGTGGGAGGTGCGGCTGGCGCTTCCCCCTGGTCTGGTGGACTTTCCGAAACCGACCTGGCAAATGAATGCTGAGGAATACGAACGCTGGCTGGCGGAACGGGAGTTCAGACGCTCGGTGGGCTGGGTAGCGGACGGACTGTTGCTGGTCGTGGGGCTGATTGCCCTCTTCCTGCTCTGGTTCCTACGCGGGCGCGACCGTTGGATAGTTCCCTGGGTCGGTGCGGCGACTCATCCACCATCCGATCTCTCCCCAGCCGTGGTCGGCGTGCTGCTCGACCGCCGGGTGGACATGCAGGACGTGCTCGCCACCATCATCGACCTGGCGCGGCGCGGCTACCTGCGGATTCAGGCGGAGGAATCCAACTGGCGCTTCATCCGCCTGGCCCCCGAAGACGGCGAGCGTGCGCTGTTACCTTTCGAGCGCCGTCTGCTGAGCATTCTGTTCGGCAAAGAGCGAGAAAGCCGCCTGACGGATGTGGCGCATCGCTTTCGCTATCGCGGTCAGGGACTTTATCGTCAGATTGAAGCGCAAGCGGTCAGGGACGGGCTGTTTGCCAGATCGCCGCACGACATCCGTCGTCGGATGCGTTGGCAATGGCTGCTAGGGTCGCTGTTGTTGCTGGTTGTAGCGGTCATCGCAGGCCCGCTGCGAAATCCGGACTATTTCTGGATCAAAGGCGCTGGCCTGGGCCTGCTGGCGGTGGTGGGCGGGTTCAGCCTGGCCTGGTTGCTGTTGTTGCCGTACCTGGTGCCCCGCACGCGAGCCGGCGCCCGCGAGGCGGCACGCTGGCGGGCGTTTCGCCGCTATTTGCAGCGCCTGGAGCGATACACCAACCTGCATACGGCCCAGGTGTTATTCGAACAGTATCTGCCCTATGCCGTGGCGATGGGCGTGCAGAAGAGCTGGGTGCGTAAGTTCGCTGCGATGCAGACACCAGCGCCGCGCTGGTACACGGAGGAGTCTTTGCCGGCTGAAGTGCTGGCGATGTACGCTGACGAGGTGGTGCAGGGGCCGCCTGTGCTTCCCGATGGTGGACTGGATGCCCTGCTGGAATCAGGCGGGCGTGCGCAGACGACGTCTGCATCCCCACCTGCGCTGGATGCGGCGGCTCAATCCGCCTTTCGCTCACTAGAGCAGATCAGCGATGGGTTGTTCGCCATGATGAACACCGCCGCCAGGAAATGGGTCTTGCACTCGCCAGCGTCTTCCTCATCGGGTGGGCGCAGCGGTGGTTCCTCTGGTGGCGGCTGGTCGAGTGGAACCACGTTGGGTAGTAGTAGTAGTAGTAGTAGTAGCTCGTCGGGCGGTTCCTGGTCGAGCGGCGGTGGCGGCTCCGGTGGCGGGTCGAGCGGATTCGGCTAAAGGAGGAGGTTACGATGTCTCGAAGGTTCTGGTCGCTGGTTGTGCTGGCGGTTGGGTTGCTGTTCCTGGTGACCTGGCCGGCGCAGGCGCAGAGCAAGTCCGTTGAGGTGCTGCGCCGCGACGCGCAAATCACCATCCAGCAGAACGGCGACGTGCGCATGGAGGAAATCTGGGAGGTACGCTTCATCGGCGGCCCCTTCACCTACGCCTTCCGCGAAATTCCCTTCAACCGTGTGGAAGACATCACGGACTGGGCGGTGGAGGAAGAAGGCCGTGCGTACCAGGCGGGGAGCAGCGCGGCGTATGGCTACGAGGTCTCGCGCACCTCGGACGCGGTGCGCATCACCTGGCACTTCCCGTCCACGGTGAACCAGACACGCACCTTCCGCCTGTCCTACACGCTGAAAGGCGCACTGCGGATTTACGACGGAGGCGACCAGTTCTTCTGGAAGTTCATTGAGAGCGACCGCGCATATACCATTCAGTCTGCCACGGTCACCGTGCGTTTGCCGGCGGCGTTCTTGCCAGATCAGCTCGTGGTGGCGACGTACCACGACGGCAAGGAGGCGAGCGGCGAGGCGCAAATCGTGAGCGGCGATGTGGTACGCTTTCAGGGCGGCCCGTTCTACAGCGGGGATGAGTGGGAGATTCGCGTGCAGTTCCCGCATGGCGTGGTGCCGGCACAGAAACCTGCCTGGCAGCGGATGGAAGACCTCAAGCCCTGGGTTACGCTGGCCGGAGTGCTGCTCTCCTGTCTGATTGTGCTGGGCGGCCTCGGTGGAGCGTACCTGCTGTGGTACACGCGCGGGCGCGACGCCCCGGCGGGGGTGGAAGTGGAGTACTTCCCACGACCGCCGTCCGACCTCTCGCCGGCAGTCGTGGGCACCCTGCTGGACGAGAAAGCGGACGTGAAGGACGTGCTGGCGATCCTGTTCGACCTGGCCCGGCGCGGTTACGTGCAGATCGCGCAGGAGGTTACCAAGAAAGGGCTGCTCTCACGGCGCGCCGGCCCGCGCTTCATCCGCCTGGACGTCGATGAATCCGCGCTCAAGCCTTACGAGCAGGCGTTCCTGAAGGCGTTCTTTGGCCGCAAACGGGAACGGCGGCTGTCGGAACTGCGCAACCGCTTTTACAAGCACCTGCCGGATATCCAGAGCGCGCTCTACGAAGAGGTGTTGCGGCTGGGCTTCTTCGACAGGCGTCCCGACAAGGTGCGCACGCGCTACGTGATCGGCGGTGTGCTGGCGGGCGGCCTGCTGAGTTTCTGTGCGTTTATCGGCCTGAGTTTCTTGCCCGTTGATCAGTTCCCGGTGCTGTGGTTGGTGTTCGGCGCCTTTCTGCTGGTGGAGTTCGCCTTTGTGCTGGCGGGTTACTTCATGCCGCGCAAGACGGCGAAGGGGTCGCAGGAAGCGGCGCGCTGGCGGGCGTTCAAGCGCTTCATGGAGCACATTGAAAAGTACACCGACCTGCAGACGGCGAAAGACCTGTTTGATCAATACTTCGCCTATGCGGTGGCGTTCGGACTGGAAAAGGAGTGGGTGAAACGCTTCGAGGCCGTGGACACCCCGGCACCTGAGTGGTGGGTGCCGTATCCCTATGGCTATGGCGGCCCCTACACGCGCGGCGGCGCGATGCCCGCCGGGAGCGGCGGCACGCTCTCTGCGCCTTCGTTGGACGGGATGGCTTCCGGCGCGTTCACCTCGCTCTCGCAAATCAGCGATGGGCTGCTCTCCACGCTCAACCAGGCGGCCTCAACGCTTGTCAGCC